>NZ_JAMKBZ010000042.1:0-34662 GCF_053772255.1 Rhodopseudomonas parapalustris
GCCCGCGCATGACGTTTGTCTTGGGGGACGGGTCTACTTACCAACCACGTCAATGCCGGGCTCGACCCGGCAATCCGTCATCTTCGCGAAAGGCGATGCGGCGTGGGCTTCTTTGTTTGCGGATGGATGCGCGGGTCAAGCCCGCGCATGACGCTGTCAGGGATGTGAGGACCTCGCCTCACACCCCCTCGATTAGCTTAAGGATTGATCTCCGCGTAGTTGCCCTTGGCGTCCCATTTGTAGACGACGTAGTCGATCGCCTTGATGTCGCCCTTGGCGTCGAACGCCATCTTGCCGAGCACGGTGTCCCACTCGCCGGCCTTGATGGTGTCGATCACCTTCTTCGGGTCGGTCGACTTCGCCTTCTCGACGGCCTGCGACCACACCTGGAACGCGGCGTAGGTGTACAGCGTGTAGCCTTCCGGATCGATGCCCTTGCCCTTGAAGGTCTCGACGATCTGCTTGGCGGTCGGCTTGTTGCGCGGGTCGGGGCCGAAGGTGAACAGCGTTCCCTCGGCGAGCGGGCCGGTGATCGAGGCGAATTCCTTGTCGTTCATCGCGTCGCCGGCCATCATCACGGTGCTGAGGCCCTGGTCGCGCATCTGGCGCAGGATCAGGCCAGCCTCGCGGTGATAACCGCCGATATACACCAGATCGATGGCGTCGCGCTTCAGCCGCGACACGATCGAGTTAAAGTCGTTGTCGCCCTTGTTGTAGGACTCGAACATCTTCTCCTGGAAGCCGGCCTTGTTCAGCGCCTTCTTGGTCTCGTCGGCCAGACCCTTGCCGTAGGTGGTCTTGTCGTTGAGGATGGCGACGTTCTTGCCCTTGAAGTTCTTCAGGATGTACTCGGCGGCGACCAGGCCCTGCTGATCGTCACGGCCGCAGACGCGCAGCACGTTCCACAGCTTGCGCTCGGTGAACAGCGGGTTGGTCGAGGCCGGGGTGATCTGCAGCACGTTGCCGTCGGCATAGGCTTCCGACGCCGGGATCGACGACGACGAGCAGAAATGCCCGGCGACGAACGGGATGCCGTCGCCGGCGATCTTCTCGGCGACCGAGCGCGCCTGCTTTGGATCGCAGGCGTCGTCTTCGACGTCGAGCACCAGCTTCTTGCCGAGCAGCCCGCCCTTGGCGTTGAGGTCGATCACCGCCTGTTCGGCGCCGTTCTTGAGCTGTCGTCCGAACGCGGATTCGCCTCCGGTCATCGGGCCGGCGACAGAGACCTTGATGTCCTGCGCCAGCGCCGTGGTCGAGAGCGCCAGCGAGGCGCCGAATGCCAAACCGAGAAGTTTCAGTTTCATCGATGAATCCTTGCGATGGATTTGCAAACGAATAGCCGCGCTCCAGCCTGCCCGAAGCGCCTAACCGGCCGGCATTGTTGGCTGATTTTCACGACAAGTCATCGACAAAATACGGCGCGGGCGGCACCCGGTTGCCGCATTGTGCCGCAGGGCTCGCGCCTTCGGGGAGGGATTACCTCACACCTTACGACCGCCTTCGAGGTAAGCGGCACGCACCTCGGGCCGCGCCAGCAATTCGGCTCCGGAACCGCTCATGGTGATCAGCCCGTTGACCAGCACGTAGCCGCGGTGTGCCAGCTTCAGCGCGTGGTTGGCGTTCTGCTCGACGATCAGCACGGTGAGGCCGTCCTGCTTGTTCAAGGTGCGGATCGCATCGAAGATCTGCCGGGTGATCAGCGGCGCGAGGCCGAGCGACGGTTCGTCGAGCAGGAGTAGCCGCGGCCGGCTCATCAGCGCGCGGCCGATCGCAAGCATCTGCTGTTCGCCGCCAGAGAGCGTGCCGCCGCGCTGACCGAAGCGTTCGCGCAGCCGCGGGAACAGCGTCAGCACGCGCTCCAGCGTGGCGGCGCGCTCGTCGTCGCTGCCTTCGCCGGCGTCGGCGCCCATCTGCAGATTTTCGGCGACACTCATCCGCGGAAAGATGCGGCGGCCCTCCGGCGATTGCGCGATGCTCATCCGCGCGATCTGGTGGGTCGGCATCGTGGTGATGTCGATTCCGTCGAACACGATGCGGCCGGCCTTGGCGCGTGGCTTGCCGAAGATCGACATCATCAGCGTCGACTTGCCGGCGCCATTGGCGCCGATCAGCGCCACGATCTCGCCCGGCTGAATCGCAAGGTCGACGCCCTTCAACGCCTCGATCTTGCCATAGGCGGCGCGGAGGCCTTCGATGCGGAGGAGGGGAGCGGTGGATGTCATGATACGACCTCGCCGAACACCCAGCGCCCCCGTTTGTCATTGCGAGGAGCGCAGCGACGAAGCAATCCAGGAGCCCAGTGCACGGAGCTCCTGGATTGCTTCGCTTCGCTCGCAATGACGATCGTGGATGCCCGGGACAAGGCCGGACATGACGACGGACTATGTAGCAAGGCTCTCACAGCCCGAGCTCCTGCTCGACGGCCTCGACCTCTTCGTCCTCGACGCCCAGATAGGCGGCGATGACGCGGGGATCGTCGCGGATCTCGGCCGGCGTGCCGTCGGCGATCTTGACGCCGTAGTCGAGCACGACGACGTGGTCGGAGATTTCCATCACCACGCTCATGTCGTGCTCGATCAGCAGGATCGAGGTGCCGCGGTCGTTACGGATCGACAGCAGCAATTCGCTCAGCTCGGCGCTCTCGCGGGCGTTGAGGCCGGCGGCCGGCTCGTCGAGACAGAGCAGCACCGGCTCGGTGCACATCGCCCGCGCGATTTCCAGCCGGCGCTGATCACCGTAGGGCAGGTTGCCGGCGGCGTCGTCGGCGCGGTCCTGCAGCCCGATCTGCTCAAGCCAGAAGGTGGCTCGCTCGATCGCCTGCTTTTCCGCCGCGCGCCAGGACGGCGCGCCGAACAGGCCGAGAAAGGTGAGGCCGGAGGCGCGCATCAGCGCGTTGTGCTGCGCCACCAGCAGGTTCTCCAGCGCGGTCATCCCGGCGAACAGCCGGATGTTCTGGAAGGTGCGCGCGACCTTGGCGATCTTGGTGATGCGGAAGTCGCCGAGCCGGTCGAGCCGATAGCTCGATCCGTCGGCATGGGCGAGGCTGATTCTGCCCGCAGTCGGCTTGTAGAAGCCGGTGATGCAGTTGAACACCGTGGTCTTGCCGGCGCCGTTCGGACCGATCAGTGCGGTGATCTTGCCCTGCTGCGCCGTGAACGACAGTTCGTTGACGGCGACGATGCCGCCGAACTGCATGGTCAGGCGGTCGACCTGAAGGATTTCGGCAGCGCTGCTCATCCGTGGCCTTCCTTGACGAGGTCGGACGAGATCGCCTGCTTGTGCTGCAGATACACGGTCGGGGCGCGGTGGCCGATCAGGCCGCGCGGCCGCCAGATCATCAGCAGCACCATCGCCATGCCGAACACCAGCATGCGGAACTGATCGAGCCCGCGGAACAGCTCGAAGCCGCCGATCAACGCGACCGCGGCGAGCGCGACGCCGAGCTGCGAGCCCATGCCGCCCAGCACGACGATCGCCAGCACCAGCGCGGATTCCTGGAAGGTGAAGGATTCCGGCGAGATGAAGCCCTGCCGGGTGGCGAAGAACGCGCCGGCGAAGCCGCCGAACAGCGCGCCGGTGGCGAAGGCGGTCAGCTTGGTCGTGGTGGTGTTGATGCCGAGCGCACGGCAGGCGACCTCGTCCTCGCGCAACGCTTCCCAGGCGCGTCCGATCGGCAACCGGCGCAGCCGGATCGTGGCCCAGTTGGTGAGCAGCGCCAGGATCAGGATCAGATAGAACAGGAACACGAGGCGATGGGTCGGCGAGAACGGAATGCCGAGGTGCGCCGCCAGCCCGTTCGGTCCCGGTGTCAGCGGAATGCCGAACAGGGTGGGGCGCGGAATGCCGCTGACTCCGTTCGGGCCGCCGGTCAGCGTTTGCCAATTGATGATGACGAGGCGGATGATTTCGCCGAATGCCAGCGTGACGATGGCGAGATAGTCGCCGCGCAGCCGCAGCACCGGAAAGCCGAGGATCACGCCCCAGAACGCCGCAAGGATGCCGGCGAGCGGCAGGCAGATCCAGAACGACAGGCCGAAATTGGTGGCGAGCAGCGCGTAGGCGTAAGCACCGACCGCATAGAACGCGACGTAGCCGAGGTCGAGCAGGCCGGCGAGGCCGACCACGATGTTCAGCCCCCAGCCGAGCATCACGTAAGTCAGCACCAGGATGCCGAGATCGAGAATGTAGCGCTGATTATAGAAGATCACCGGCACCAGCACGGTGAAGATCAAGAGCGCCGGGCCGACGAGGCGGCTGGCGCGGCCAAGCGTCTTGCGCGCGCCGGCCGGCATCATCTTCGAGGTGTCGACCGGCCCCCACCACATTCGCAGCAGCTCGACCACGATCGAGCCGACGAACACGCCGCCGACCATCCCGGCGAGGTCGCCGAACCGCGTCCAGTAGATCAGGCCGCCTTCGGGACCGGCCTCGGTGCGGACACCGATCATCAGCGAAAACAAAACCAGCGCCACCAGGGCGCTGATCAGGGCTTTCTTCAAGATGAAGCCGACGCCGACATTGGCGGCGGTGGCGGAGGCTGCGGCAGCGTGCGCGAGTTTTGCCACGTCGGCGCCCGCTCAGACTTTTTCGACTTCCGGCCGGCCGAGCAGGCCGGTCGGCATGAAGATCAGCACGATGATCAGGATCGAAAACGCCGCGACGTCCTTGTACTCGACCGAGAAATAGGCCGACCAGAAGGTCTCGATCAGGCCGATCAGGAGGCCGCCGAGCATCGCGCCCGGCAGCGAGCCGATGCCACCGAGCACGGCTGCGGTGAATGCCTTGATGCCGGCGATGAAGCCCATGAAGAAGTCGACCAGACCATAATACAGCAGGTACATCATGCCCGCGACCGAGGCGAGCGCGGCGCCGATCACGAAGGTCATCGAAATGGTGCGGTCGACGTCGACGCCGAGCAGCGCCGCCATGGTCTGATCCTGCTCGCAGGCGCGCATGTCGCGGCCGAGCCGGGTCTTCGCTACCAGCCAGGTGAAGATGCCGAGCAGAATGACCGTGGTGACCACCACCACAATCTGCACATTGGAGAGCTGCACGTTGAAGCCGTCGGCGCTCTCGTGCAGCGTGTAGCCGCCGGTGATGATCGGCGGCACCGGCTTGACGCGAGCGCCCTGCGACACCTGGGCGTAGTTCATCAGTACGAACGACATGCCGATCGCCGACAGCATCGGGGCGAGGCGGAACGAATGCCGCAAGGGGCGATAGGCGATGCGCTCGACCGTCCAGCCGTACAGCGCGGTGATCGCCATCGACACCAGCAGCACCACCAGAAGGATCAACGGCACGAAGGTGAGACCGAACGACACCAGGATCAGGAAGCTGATCAGGGCGATGAAGCCGCCGATCATGAAGATGTCGCCATGGGCGAAGTTGATCATGCCGACGATGCCGTACACCATCGTGTAACCGATCGCGATCAGACCGTAGATCGAGCCGAGCACGAGGCCGTTGATGAGCTGCTGGGCGAAATAGTCCATGCGCTGCCGTCGTCAGAGGAGTCGAAAGATCGGGACTCGGAACATCGTGGAACGCGACGCAAACGGCCCCGCGGCAGAGATCGCGCTCGCATTGCACACACGATGCGGCGAGGGCCCCGGCAGCCGGAACGTCGCTTCGCTTCGTAATTTTCTAACAGTGGGTCGCGATCGCGGCAACAGCAGCCGATTACAACCTTCTTCCCTGTGGACGGCGAGGTCGATCAGTTCGGTTCCGTCCGGCGCGATGCTGCCGTGCAAAAGCCGCGCAAAGATCACGAGTAAGCGCGCAACCCCAGGGGCGGACTCATCGTTGTTGGTGCGGGTGCGACACTCGGTTGAAGGAGACCCACGATGTCGAATCAGAACCAGCAGACTCCGAACCCGAACCGAAGCTCGGGTGGCCAGCAGCAGCAGAGCGGCAGCGCGCGTCCGGGTCAGCAGCAGCAGGATCCCGGCCGTTCGGGGCATATGCCGGACCGGCAGCAGGGCGGCCAGCAACACGGTGGCCAGCAACACGGTGGCCAAGGCCGCTAGCGCGCCGGCCCCTGGCGCCGAATTCGCCCGGCCACGGCTTTCTCCAGACGGCCGTGCGCCGCAGCGACAGCAGGGAGCCCCGCCCGATGGCGGGGCTCTCCGCGTCTGTAGGTTGATCATTTCGCGCGATGTCACCTCCAGGCCAACGCAAGTTTCGTGCCGAATGACGTCAAATGGGCGCGCCCGGCCGTCGTCCACAGCCTACGACCTTCCGTTAAGGTTAATGAAACGTTTCCGTTGCCGCTTATCGTTAACCTGGGGTTAGCTCTTCGAGCGCGGCTTGGATTCGGCGCGCTCTGGCTGGCGGGATACGATAATGAAGACGGATTGGCGGATCAGCTCGGTGAACGGCGTCCTGCTCGCCGCCTATATCGCACCCACTTGGCTGATCGTCGCGTATCGCCTGATCGTCTCGCCGATTCACGCGCTGTACGACCGTCCCAACATCTCGGTGGCGATCTTCGTCAGCGATCATCTGCATCTCGGCGCAGTCGCGACGATGAAAATGGCGTGGCTGCTGGCGCTGGCCAAGCTGACGGTCGCCGGTTTCCTGCTGGTGTTTTCGGCGCTGCTGACACGACCCTCGGTCCGTCTGTCCGGCGGTTGTAACGAAGCCCTGGCCTTCGCGCTCACGCTCGGCAGCGTGATCTCGTTCGCCAGCATGGTGATGGCCTCGCAGGTCGCCGAGCCGGAAGCGATGCGGCTGCACGCCACCGAATTGCTGCTGTTTCTCGGCACCGCAATTTTGATGCTGGTGGAGCCCTCGACGCAATCTGCGGCTGCATCGCGTCCCAGCCCGGCGGCGCTTCAATCGAACTATCCGGCCGCGGCGCAACGCTCCTGATCGCTGTCCCGACGGTCGCGGCGGCTTGACGCTGGCGCTCGGACCGGGCGCTACCTATCTCATCCGCCGCATAGCTGTTATCGCCACCGATTGCTGGGGGCGGTGTTGCGATACTTTTTCTTTGCCGTCCGGCATGCTTAAGTAGTCGCAATGCCGCTGACCGAGGCGGTGCGCCGATCCGGGAGGAAATATCCATGGCCATGACGATGAACGGCGAAGTCCAACTGGACGCGCCGAAAGATTTGGTGTGGAGCAAGCTCAACGATCCGGAAGTGCTGAAGGTCTGCATTCCCGGATGCGAGGAATTGGAAAAGACCGAAGACGACAGCGGTTTTCGCGCCGTCGCCAAGTTGAAAGTCGGCCCGGTGTCGGCCCGCTTCAAGGGCAAGGTGACGCTGTCCGATCTCGATCCGCCAAACGGCTACAAGATCACCGGAGAAGGCGAGGGCGGCGTCGCCGGCTTCGCCAAGGGCGGCGCCACGGTCGGCCTGTCCGACAAGGACGGCGGCACGCTCTTGTCCTACGATGTCGAAGCGCATATCGGCGGCAAGCTGGCGCAGCTCGGGCAGCGGCTGATCAACGGCTCGGCCAAGAAGCTCGCCGACGAGTTCTTCGCCAACTTCTCCAAGGCAGTGCAGAACGGCAACGGCGCGGCGTGACCGCGCTGCGGCGCGTGATCACGCGGATGTCATTACACGGCCGCGGGTCCGGCGCGGCCGGGGCCGTTCGCGGTTGCCGATCCTGGGGTTGCCCCGTAAGATCGGTTCAAGAAACACAACTAAAAGACGAGTGATCGCCGTGCAACGCGGCGGTGCGCATTGAAGAGAGGGCCGATGGCCAAGATTTCCCTGATCGTCAATGGCAATCCCGTGACCGCGAATGTCGATCCGCGCACGCTGCTGGTGCAGTTTCTGCGCGAGAACCTGCGCCTCACCGGCACCCATGTCGGCTGCGATACCTCGCAGTGCGGCGCCTGCGTCGTGCATCTCGACGGCAAGGCGGTGAAGTCCTGCACCACGCTCGCTGTGATGGCCGACGGCCATGAAGTGACGACGATCGAAGGGCTCGCCGCCGACGGCGCGCCGCTGCATCCGATGCAGGAAGCCTTCCGCGAGAATCACGGCCTGCAATGCGGCTTCTGCACGCCGGGCATGATCATGACCGCCGTCGACATGGTGCACCGCAAGGGCCACGACCTCTCCGACGAGACGATCCGCGAAGAGCTCGAAGGCAATCTCTGCCGCTGCACCGGCTATCAGAACATCGTGGTGTCGATCGCGGCCGGCGCCAAGGCGATGGCGAACTCCGACCGCACCTGACCGGCTCTGCGTCGGCCCGCTTCAACGAGGCCGCGCGGCACACCCAACGAGACGCAGGAAGCTCAGGGAAGCGCAATGTACGAATTCAAATATCACCGCCCCGGGACCGTTCGCCAGGCCGCCAATCTGCTGCTGAAGCACGAGGACGCCAAGCTGATCGCGGGCGGCCACACGCTGTTGCCGGTGATGAAGCAGCGCCTCGCGGCGCCGCCGCATCTGATCGATCTGTCGCACATCGAAGGCCTGAACGGCATCGAGATGAAGGGCCGCTCGCTGGTGATCGGCGCCACGGCCAAGCACGCCGAAGTTGCGAACTCGGCGATCGTCGGCGAGGCGATCCCGGCGCTGGCCGAATTGGCGTCGCTGATCGGCGATCCGGCGGTGCGCCACAAGGGCACGATCGGCGGCTCGCTCGCCAATAACGACCCGACCGCGGACTATCCGGCCGCCGTGCTGGCGCTCGGCGCCACCGTGGTCACCAACAAGCGCAAGCTGAAGGCCGAAGAGTTCTTCCAGGGCATGTACGCGACCGCGCTGGAGCCGGACGAGATCATCACCAAGGTGCAGTTTCCGCTGCCGAAGAAGGCCGCCTACATCAAATTCCGCAACCAGGCGTCGCGCTACGCGCTGGTCGGCGTGTTCGTTGCCCGTCGTCCGTCGGATGTCCGGGTCGCGGTCACCGGCGCCGGCGCCGACGGCGTCTTCCGCGTCACTGCGTTCGAAGAAGCGCTGAAGACGCGGTTCAATTCCAAGGCGCTCGACGGCCTGCACGTCTCGGCCGATGGGCTGAACAGCGATCTGCACGGCAGCGCCGAATATCGCGCGCATCTGATCGGCGTGCTCACCAAGCGTGCGGTCGACGCCGCCAACGGCAAGGCGTGAGCCTGCAACCGGATCGGCCATGACCGCGACCGCGCCTCCCGCCTCCGTCGACGCCACGCTCGAACTGCTGACGAGCCGCGGGTACTTGGCCGAACGGTCGCTGGCGACGGTGGTGTTTCTGGCGCTGCGGATGGGCCGGCCGCTGTTTCTCGAAGGCGAGGCCGGCGTCGGCAAGACCGAGATCGCCAAGGTGCTGTCGGCCGCGCTCGGCCGCCGGCTGATCCGGCTGCAGTGCTACGAGGGACTCGACGTCGCTTCCGCGGTGTACGAGTGGAATTCGTCAGCGCAGATGATCGCGATCCGGCTGGCCGAAGCCGCCGGCGACACCGACCGCGACCAGCTCTCCAGCGACATCTTCTCCGAGCGCTTCCTGATCAAGCGCCCGCTGCTGCAGGCGCTGGAGCCGGACACGGCGGGTGCGCCGGTGCTGCTGATCGACGAGCTCGACCGCGCCGACGAGGCGTTCGAGGCCTATCTGCTCGAAGTGCTCAGCGACTTCCAGGTCACCATTCCGGAATTCGGCACCATCAAGGCGCCGACGCCGCCGATCGTGATCGTCACCTCCAACCGCACCCGCGAGATCCACGACGCGCTGAAGCGGCGCTGTCTGTATCACTGGGTCGACTATCCGAACGCCGAACGTGAGCTGGCGATCGTCAAGTCGCGCGTGCCGGGGATCTCGGCCAAGCTGTCGCAGCAAGTGGTGAACTTCGTTCAGGCGCTGCGACAGCAGGATTTCTACAAATCGCCCGGCGTCGCCGAAACGCTCGATTGGGCGACCGCGCTGACCGAGCTCGATGCCCGCGCGCTCACGGCGGAAGTCGTCGGCGACACCCTCGGCGCGCTGCTCAAGTACCAGGACGACATCGCCCGAATGCAGGGCGACACCGTGCAGAAACTGGTCAAGGACGCGACGAGCGAGAGGTAGTCAGACTCTTGCGTTCGTTGTGAAGCTCGGCCTTTGCTACAGCGGCAGTGCGCCCCCTCTCCCGCTTGCGGGGGAGGGCTGGGGTGGGGGAGCCCCAGGCACTGTGCTCGCGTCGCCCTCACCCCACCCCTCTCCCGCAAGCGGGAGAGGGAGCAGGCTGCGCGCGCCCCGGAACGACAGACGGATAGGTTGTTGTCAGATGCAGCGTAACCCGACCGCGATGATCGACCATCTCAATCCTCCGACCGGCAAGATGGCGGACAATGTGGTCGGCTTTGCGCGGGCGCTGCGGGCGGCGGGGTTGCCGGTCGGGCCGGGGGCGGTGATCGATGCGCTGGATGCGCTGCAACTGATCGAGATCGGCCATCGCGACGATCTCTACGCCACGCTGGAGGCGATCTTCGTCAAGCGCCGCGAGCATCTGTTGATCTTCGATCAGGCGTTCGCGCTGTTCTTCCGCGCCGCCGAAGATTGGCAGCACATGCTGGACTCGATCCCGCTGCCGGACGCCGCCAAGAAGAAGCCGCCGCCGGCCTCGCGCCGGGTGCAGGAAGCGATGTCGCCGGCGGCGACCCGCGACATGCCGTCGGCCGAGGAGCAGGAATTGCGTCTCGCCGTCTCCGACAAGGAGATCCTGCAGAAGAAGGACTTCGCGCAGATGAGCGCGGCGGAGATCGCCGAAGTCACCCGCGCGATCGAGCGGATGAGGTTGCCGCAGGCCGAGCTGCGCACCCGGCGGGTCAGGCCGGATCGTCGCGGCCTGAAGCTCGACCTGCGCCGCACCTTGCGCGTGTCGTTGCGGACCGGCGGCGAGGTCGTCGACATCAAGCGGCTCGGCCTGATCGACAAGCCGGCGCCGATCGTGGCGCTGCTCGATATCTCGGGCTCGATGAGCGAGTACACCAGGCTGTTCCTGCACTTCCTCCATGCCATCACCGACGATCGCAAGCGGGTCTCGACCTTCCTGTTCGGCACGCGGCTGACCAACGTCACCCGCGCGCTGCGCCAGCGCGATCCGGACGAAGCGCTCGCGAGTTGCACCTCCTCGGTCGAGGATTGGGCCGGCGGCACGCGGATCGCGACCTCGCTGCACAGCTTCAACAAGCTGTGGGCGCGACGGGTGCTCGGGCAAGGCGCGATCGTGCTCCTGATCTCCGACGGGCTGGAGCGCGAGAGCGACTCCAAGCTGGCGTTCGAGATCGACCGGCTGCATCGCTCCTGCCGCCGGCTGATCTGGCTCAATCCGCTGCTGCGCTACGACGGCTTCGAGCCGCGCGCCCAGGGCATCAAAATGATGCTACCCCACGTTGACGAATTCCGTCCGGTGCATAATTTGACCTCGATGCACACGCTGATCGCGGCGCTGTCGTCGGTACCGCCGCCGCACCATTTCAGCACGATCCGTTCCGTCGCCTGACCGGCACTAGCAACAGCCAAGCAAGAGGAGACGCCTCCATGCAGCTCGATCGCGACGAAGACATCCTGCGGGCCGCCGAGAACTGGCGCAAAGCCGGCCGCGGCGTGGCGCTCGCCACCGTTGTCGAAACCTGGGGATCGGCGCCGCGCCCGGCAGGCTCCAGCCTGGTGATCAATGACGAGGGCACCTTTCTCGGCTCAGTGTCGGGCGGCTGCGTCGAAGGCGCCGTCGTCACCGAAGCGCTCGACGTGATCGACAGCGGTACGCCGAAGCTGCTCGAATTCGGCGTTGCCGACGAGACTGCCTGGAAGGTCGGGCTGAGTTGCGGCGGGACCATCCGGGTGTTCGTCGAAAAGGTCGATTAGTTCGCCATGAAATTGGGAGTTTTCCGTCATTGCGAGCGGAGCGAAGCAATCCAGAAGCTCAGTGCACTGAGCTGGATTGCTTCGTCGCTTCGCTCCTCGCAATGACGGAGTTTCACTTCCAGGGCCGTTGTCTTCGGCTCGGTTCTGATGTGCGATTTAGGCAAGTGGGGCGTAGCCTGTGAAGTTCGAGATCCTGCAGCAACTCAACGCCGAACGCGCCGCGCGGCGCCCGGCGATCGTCGTCACCGACACCGCGACCGGCGCGCAGCGGTTGGTGAAGTCCGCCGACATCGCCGCCGATCCGCTTGCCGCCGAACTCGACAAACAGCTCCGCATGGGCAAGAGCGCGACGGTGGAGGTGGAGGGCCAAAAGCTGTTCCTCAACGTCTACGCGCCGACCGCCAAGCTGGTGATCGTCGGCGCCGTGCACATCAGCCAGGCGCTGGCGCCGCTGGCGCGCTCGCTCGGCTACGACGTCACCGTGGTCGATCCGCGCACCGCCTTTGCCAGCCCGGAGCGCTTCCCCGACGTGCCGCTGATCGCCGAGTGGCCCGACGTCGCGCTTCCGCCGCTCAACATCGATCACTACACCGCCTTCGTGGCGTTGACGCACGATCCGAAGATCGACGATCCGGCGCTGCTGCACGCCTTCGCCCGCGACTGTTTCTACATCGGCGCGCTCGGCTCGAAGAAGACCCATGCCAAGCGGCTGGAGCGGCTGAAGGGGCAGGGCGCCTCTGATGCCGATTTGGGGCGGATTCACGCGCCGATCGGGCTTGCGATCGGCGCGGTGTCACCGTCCGAGATCGCGGTGTCGATCATGGCGGAAATCACCGCGGCGCTGCGGCTGCCGGCATCGTCCAAGGCGGCTGCGGCATGAAGTTCGGTCCGCGCCGTCCGGCCGATGCGATCGGCGGCGTCACCGTGCATTCGCTGCGGCAGAATGGACTGCTGCTGAAGAAGGGCACGACGATCGGTCCGGCCGAAGTCAGCGCGCTGGAGAAGGCGGGCATCGCCGAGATCGTGGTGGTTCAGCTCGAACCCGGAGACGTCTCCGAGGACGTCGCGGCGGCGGATGTCGCGGGCGCGGTCGCCGGCGATGGCGTCACGGTGGACCGCGCCTTCACCGGCCGCGCCAATCTGTTCGCGGCACGGACCGGGGTGCTGGTGATCGATCGTGCGGCGGTCGATCGTATCAATGCGGTCGATGAGGCGATCACGCTGGCGACGCTGCCGGCGTTCAAGCCGGTGGTCGAAGGCGAGATGGTGGCCACCGTCAAGCTGATCCCGTTCGGCGTCGAGGGCCGGCTGCGCGACGCCGCGGTGGCGGCCGCGCAAGGCAGCGCACTACGCGTGGCGCCTTACGTGATCAAGCGCGTCGGCGTGGTGTCGACGTTGCTTCCGGGTCTTGCGTCCAAGGTGATCGACAAGACGCTGCGCGTGACGGCCGAGCGGCTGGCGCCGGCCGGTGCCGAGATCATTGCCGAGCGCCGCGTCGCGCACGAAGAGACCGCGCTGTCGGCCGCGATCAAGGAGTTACTTGGCCTGGGAGCCGAGATGGTGATCGTGTTCGGCGCCTCGGCGATCGCGGACCGTCGCGACGTGATCCCGGCGGCGATCGGGACTGTCGGCGGCAGCATCGCGCATTTCGGCATGCCGGTCGACCCGGGCAATCTCTTGCTGGTCGGCTCGGTCTCCGGTGTGCCGGTGCTGGGCGCGCCGGGCTGCGCGCGCTCGCCGGTCGAGAACGGCTTCGACTGGGTGCTGATGCGATTGCTCGCCGGGCTGAGCGTCACCCGCGCCGACATCACCGCGATGGGCGTCGGCGGGTTGCTGATGGAAATCGTGACGCGGCCGCAGCCGCGCGTGCCGGTCGCCGAGAGCGGCCGCAGCGTCGCGGCGGTCGTGCTCGCCGCCGGGCGCGGCACGCGAATGGGCGGGCCGAACAAGCTGCTCGCGGACCTCAACGGCAAGCCGCTGGTGCGGATCGTCGCCGAACAGGCGCTGGCTTCGCAGGCCGCGCGGACCATCGTCGTCACCGGCCATCAGGCCGGCGAAGTCGAGGCGGCGTTGCACGGGCTCGAACTGACCTTCGTGCACAATCCGGATTTTGCCCAAGGCATCGCGTCGTCGGTGAAGACCGGCATCGCGGCGCTCAGCGAGGATGCCGACGGCGCGATCGTCTGTCTCGGCGACATGCCGCTGATCGACGCCGCGCTGATCGACCGGATGATCGGCGCGTTCGATCCCGATCGCGGCGCGCTGATCGTAGTGCCGGTCGCAGAGGGGCGCCGCGGCAATCCGGTGCTGTGGTCGCGGCGGTTCTTCGCCGAGCTGATGACGCTGGGCGGCGACGTCGGCGCCCGCCACCTGATTGCCAAGCATGGCGAAGCGGTGGCCGAAGTGCCGGTCGAAGGCGAGGCGGCGTTTCTCGACATCGACACCCCGCAAGCGCTCGATCAGGCGCGGCTGATCGGCTGCGCGTCAGGATCGGACCTGTAGCCGCGCCGCCAGCTTTGCTGCGGCCTTGGCCCCAGTGGCCTGTTTCCAGATCAGCGTGACGTCGCGTTGCAGCGTCAGTCCGCCGACGTCGAGCGCCCGCAAGCTCGCTCCGCCCCAGCTTGCCGGGGCCAGCGTGCAGCCGAGACCCGCGGCGACCAGCGCGGCAGCGGTGGATTCCTGCCGTGTCTTGGCGACGATGCGAAACCGCACCCCCGCAGTGCTGAGCAGCCGGCGACCGGTGCCGACGCGTTCGCAGCCCTGACGCAGCACGAAGGGCTGGCCGTCGAGTTCGGCCAGCGCCACGGTGCGGCGGCCGGACCACGGATGATCAGGTCCGACGAACAGCCGGAACGGCTCGCTGAGGAGCAGCTTGCGGTGCAGATTGCGATGCGGTGCGATCGACAGCGCCAGATCGAGCCCGCCGCTCGCGACCAGCTTGTCGAGTTCGTCGGCCGGCGCTTCGAGCAGCTCGATCGCACCATCCTCGGCGGGCAGCAACTTCGGCAGCCAGTCAGCAGCAAGGCTGGGTAGGACGCCGAGCTTCAGCCGGGCCGGCGGCGGTCCGCTCAGCTCGCGCTTCGCCTCCGCCAGCGTCTGCAGCGCCGTGCGCACTCTGGCCTCGAGGCGCTTGGCGCTCGGCAGCGCGCGGATGCCGCGGCCGTCGGGCGCAAACAATGGTGCGCCGAATTCGCGCTCCAGCCCTTTCAGCGCCTGCGACAGCGTCGGCTGGGTGATGCCGAGTTCGCCGGCAGCGCGCGACACCGAGCCGGTGCGCATCACGGCGAGAAAGTAGCGGAGGTGCTGCAGATTCATCGAGATTATCTATCAATCATTGAGAATGATCGATTTTATCGTGAACGGTGCCGAATGCTACATCGCCGGTCGCAAGTTGTGGCGAGGAGGACGGCCGGCGATGTTGGTAGAGATCGAACGCAACGACGCCGTCGGCGTGGTCACGCTGAACCGTCCGGGCGCCAGCAATGCGCTGTCGCGGCAACTGATCGCGGATCTGGCGGCGGCGCTGGAGACGCTGGAGCGAGACGCGACGATCGCAGCGGTCGTGCTCGCCGGTCGCGAGGTGTTCTGCGCCGGGGCCGACATTGCCGAGATGCACGGCATCGATCTGGCGACGGCGCTCGCCGAGGATTTTTCCGGCTGCTGCGACCGCCTGGCGTCGTTCACCAAGCCGTTGATTGCGGCTGTCGAAGCCTATGCGATCGGCGGTGGCTGCGAACTGATCGAGATGTGCGATCTGGTGATCGCCGGCGCCGGGGCCAGATTCGGCCATCCCGAGATTGCGCTCGGTACGCTATCGGGCGGTGGCGGCACGCAGAGGCTGGCCCGCGCGATCGGCCGCGCCCGTGCGATGGATCTGGTGCTCACCGGCCGGCTGATTTCCGCCGCCGAAGCCGAGCGGATCGGGCTGATCAGCCGGGTGGTCGAGGACGGCACGGCGCGCGCAGCCGCGTGCGAAGCCGCTGCTCAAATTGCAACACATCCGATCCATGCGGTGCGATTCGCCAAACAGGCGGTCGATCGCGCGGTGTCGGTCGGGCTCGCCGACGGACTGGCGCTGGAGCGACGGCTGTTTCATCTCAGCTTCGCTGCCGGTGAATTTCAGCCGCGTCTCGAGCAGTTTCTGGCGCGCCGCGGTTTGCCGCGCTGATCATCCTCGATACGCCGTGGTGCGATTTGCGGTTCGTTCACCAAGTTGAAACGGCCTCGCGGATAATTTGGAACCCGGGTTGAACCTCGGGGGAGGGGACGTTGGATTCGTCGATTGCTGCGTGGCGCAAGGCCACGCTGATGATTGCTGTTTGGATTGCTTGTTTGCACTTGCTTGCGCCAGCACACGCCGCCGGAGCGCTGGCGATCGGCAAATGCGGCTCCTACGGGCAAGCCTTTGACTATTCGGCCGAGGAGGCGGCGATCGCGGCGGCGCGCAAGCGCTGCAAGGGCGATTGCACCACGCTGACGATGCGCCGGGCCTGCGCCGCGCTGTCGATCGACATGAGCAACCCGTGCGGCGCCCACGGCTACGCGGTGGAGCCGAAGATCTCGTCGTCGCTCAACGCCGCGACTCGCCGCTGCTACGAATATGGCGGCAAGGAATGCGTGATCCGCGCCTGGGCCTGCGACGCCAAGGGCTGAGCGGAGTTTCCTGAGGCGATCGTGAAGTGACGGGCACGGCCCGCTGCGCTATCAGCAGGCATGCAGTTCGATACCAAGATCGCGCTCGTGATCCGCACCGATCTCGAAGCCTGGCAGAAACTGAACGTCGCCGCATTTCTCACCTCCGGCATCGCCGCGGCGTATCCGGAGTGCATCGGCGAACCGTATGAAGACGGCAGCGGCACGCCGTATCATCCGTTGATCGGTCAGCCGATCCTGGTGTACGGCGCCGACGGGCCAGGGCTATCGCGCGCGCTGGAGCGGGCGCTGGCGCGCAACGTCAAGCCGGCGATCTATACCGAAGCGATGTTCAAGACCACGCACGATGCCGCCAACCGCGAAGCGGTGAAGGCGGTCGCACGGGCGGACCTGCCGCTGGTCGGCCTCGCCGTCCGGGCCGATCGCAAGGTCGTCGACAAGATCCTCGACGGCCTCAAGTTCCACGCCTGAGCCGTGCGTTATTCAGGCATCGGCCGTGGTCGCTCCTGCAGATCTTCGGCGCGATAATTCTCCTTGGTGACCGCATCGGTGGTCCGCTTCTCGGCCGCGCTGCGGGTCCGGTTGCGCATCAGTGCGTAGGCGACGGCGATGCCGAGCACGATAATGCCGATTCCCCATATCCATTCAGTCGACATGTTTTCTCTCCCTGAGGTTCCTGTCAGGACAATCCCAAGTGCTGTCGGCCGTTCCCGGTCGTTCGCCTCGTCGGGCGCCGCTTAGCGCCTCGTTAGGCATTGCCGACGGAGGCCGTGGGCGGCGGGTGCCGTATCAACGCGTCGTAAGTTGTCGGGGACCAAACAAGAGAGCGGCGACAAAGCCGATTTCCGCGGACCAGAGTGTGACCGAGCAGTTCCCCATCGACCATGATCGCCGGGCTTCCGATCATCCGGATCCCGCCCACTCGATGCGGGGGGCGGGTGCCCGGCGGCGTTTCCTGATCGGAACGCTGCTGGTCAACCTTGCCGCGCTATCCATCGACTTCGCTGTCCTCGATGCACCCCACCTGGCCTTCGCCGTGGGACTGCGGCTGCTGCTGGTCACGCCGCTGGTGTTGCTTGCGCTCGTGCTCAACCGCCGGCCGGGTTACCGGGCGATACAATCCGCTGTGCAGAGCACGGCCGTGGTGGCGTTCGCATTGTCGGTGACGGCGATCGGCCAGTTCGCGCCGGAGCCGTTCGCCGGGCGCTACATGATGGCGGCACTGTTCGTCATCTTCGCCGGTGCGGTGGTCTCGGCGCTGTCCTGGTCAGCCACCAAGACCATGACCATCACCGCCACGGTGCTGTACATCGTGATCACCATATCCGGCCTGCGCTGGCCGCCGCTGTGGTCCAATATCGATCTGGTTGGGTTGTCGCTCGTCACTTGCGTGATCGCGTTGCGCGCTCGGCGGCGCAAGGATGCGCAGATCG
Source organism: Rhodopseudomonas parapalustris (assembly GCF_053772255.1). Classification (NCBI taxonomy): domain Bacteria; kingdom Pseudomonadati; phylum Pseudomonadota; class Alphaproteobacteria; order Hyphomicrobiales; family Nitrobacteraceae; genus Rhodopseudomonas; species Rhodopseudomonas parapalustris. The sequence continues at coordinate 17,871 of NZ_JAMKBZ010000042.1, forward strand.
CCGAACTGGAGGCGATCCGCCACATCGATGCGCGGCTGAAGCTCGATCTGCGCCGGGCCAATGCCGCGCTGGAGCGGCTGTCGGCGACGGACGCGCTGACCGGCGTATTCAACCGGCGCTATCTGGACGTGCTGATCGAGCAGCAGCCAACCTCGTTGGTTCCGTCGCTCGGCCAGAGCGTGCTGATGATCGACGTCGATCACTTCAAGCTGTTCAACGATCACGGCGGCCACGCCGCCGGCGATCGCTGCCTGCAGCAGATCGTCACCGCGATCCGCCGCAACCTGCGCTCCTGTGACGTGGTGGTGCGCTACGGTGGCGAAGAATTCGCCGTGGTGCTGCCCGGGCTCGAAGAGACCGAACTGCACCAGACAGCCGAGCGGTTGTGCCGTGCGGTGAGTGAGTTGAAGATCCCGCATCCCGGCCTCGGCGAGGCTGGCGTCGTGACGATCAGCGTCGGTATCGCCCCGGCGGTGCCTGCCGAGGCGCTGGCGGACGCGATCCAGCGCGCCGACCAGTCGCTGTATCGCGCCAAGCGCAGTGGCCGAAACCGGGCCTGCGCCTGAACGGCGGGCGCGCCACTCCACCACTCGGCAGTTCGACCCCGACTGACATTCCTCGCGGCGCGGAAGCGTCTGGGCGGCCGCTACGCTCGGCCGTCTCGCGTGACGGACCGCCGTGGCGGCGTCGGTACTTGAATGGGGTTGAATATGACTGACTGGTCAGTCATATTCAAGAGATGGTAGGTTCCGGAACCCGAAAATCCTCTTCGATGCCGCAGACCCGGTCGCGACCGCGTGCCGGAGCGCCGGGGGCGCAATCGATCGGCGGATCGACGCCTTCAACCCGGGCGGCGCGTGCCGCCGAGCGGCGTGCGGCGATCATCGAAGCGGCTCTCGACGAGTTCACCGCGCGCGGCTTTGCGGCGGCCCGGATCGATGACGTCGCCAAGCGCGCCGGCGTCGCCAAAGGGACGATCTATCTGCACTTCACCGACAAAGAAGCGATGTTCCAGGAGCTGGTGCGCACCGCCCTGGTGCCGACGATGCAGCGGCTGACGTCGCAGCCGGCGGCCGACGTCTCGGCGCGGCAGATGCTGGAGACATTCGCCGAGACCTTCTTGCGCGACGTAGCGCACACCCGGCGCGGCGACATTCTGCGGCTGGTGATGGCGGAGGGCACCCGGTTTCCATCGCTGGCGGAATTTCACTACCGCAACGTGGTCGAGCCCGGCGTCGCCGGCATTCGCCGGATCCTGGAGATCGGGGTCGAACGCGGCGAAATCAGTCTGGCGGCGTTGGCGGCGTTTCCGCAACTCGCGGTCGCGCCGGTGGTGCTGTCGGTGATCTGGCAGGGGCTGTTCGGACGGTTCGCGCCGCTCGACGTCCAAGCCATGCTGGGCGCGCATCTCGATCTGATCTTCGGTCAAAGGACGGCGTCATGACGCGGACTTCGCTCATTCTGCGCGGCCTCGCCGCAGCCACTGTGGCGCTGGTGCTTGGGAGCTGCGGCAAAGGGGGCGATCCCGGCTATCAGGGCTGGGTCGAGGCCGATCTGATCTTCGTCAGTCCGGATGAATCCGGCCGCATCACCAAACTCACCGTGCGTGAAGGCGACGAGGCCAAGAAGGGCGAACTGATCTACACGCTCGACGACGATCTGCAGCAGGCCGACCTCAATCAGAATCTCGCGACGCTCGCCAACGCCAAGCAGACCTTCGACCGCGCCCAATCGCTGTCCAAGACCGGCTCCGGCACCCAGGCCAATCTCGACGCCGCGATCTCGACCCTGCGTGTCGCCGAAGCGCGGGTCGAAACCTCGAAGACGCGGCTCGCGAGGCGCGAAATCCGCGCGCCGGTGACCGGGTCGGTGCAGCAGATTTACTTCCGCGAAGGCGAGATGGTGGCGGCGCAGAAACCGGTGCTGTCGATCCTGCCGCCGGGCAATATGAAGATCCGGTTCTACGTGCCCGAGCCCGAACTGCCGAAGCTCGCGATCGGCGACAAGGTGCGGGTGACGTGTGACAACTGCGCGCCTGACCTGTCGGCCGAGATCTACTTCATCTCGACCACCGCCGAATACACCCCGCCGGTGATCTACAGCCTCGATGAGCGCAACAAGCTCGTCTATCTGATCCAGGCGCGGCCGAACAAACCGATCAGCCTGCGGGTCGGCCAGCCGGTCAGCGTCTACGTCGCGCCGAAGGCTGCGGCGTCGCCGGTGGCGGCCGGCCGGTCATGACAGGCGCGCCTGCCATCGCCGCCGATGCCCGCGACATCGCGATCGATGTCAGCGGTCTCACCAAGTCGTTCAACGGCCGCGAGGTGGTGCACGATCTGTCGATGCAGGTGAAGCGCGGCTCGATCTACGGCTTCCTCGGCCCGAACGGCTCCGGCAAGACCACCACGATCCGAATGCTGTGCGGCCTGCTGACACCGGACCGCGGCGAGGGCACCTGCCTCGGCTTCGACATCCGCACCGAGGCCGCCAAGATCAAGCGCCGCGTCGGCTACATGACGCAGCGCTTCAGCCTGTATCAGGACCTGTCGGTGCGGGAGAATCTCGAATTCGTCGCCCGGCTGTACGACGTGCCCGATGCGCGCGGCGCAGCGCGCGAGATGATCAAGCGGCTCGGGCTGTCGGGACGCGAGGAGCAGCTTGCAGGCGAGCTGTCCGGCGGCTGGAAGCAGCGGCTCGCGCTCGGCGCCTGCACGCTGCCGAACCCGCAATTGCTGTTGCTCGACGAGCCGACCGCCGGTGTCGATCCGAAGGCGCGCCGCGACTTCTGGAACGAGATACACGCGCTCGCCGCCGAGGGCCTGACCGTGCTGGTCTCGACCCATTACATGGACGAGGCCGAGCGCTGTCACGAGATCGCTTACATCGCTTACGGTTATCTGCTGGCGCACGGCACCGTCGACCAGGTGATCGCCGGTTCGCAGCTCTCCACCTGGATCGCCACCGGCGAAGGCCTCGGCGCGCTGGCCCATGAGCTCGCCGGCAAGCCCGGCGTCGACATGGTGGCGCCGTTCGGCACCAGCCTGCACGTCTCCGGCCGCGACCAGGCCGCGCTCGATCAGACGCTGGCGCCATATCGCAGCGATCCGCGACAGACCTGGCAGCACGGCGCGCCGTCGCTCGAGGACGTGTTCATCGAGCTGATGAGCCGATCGAAGGACAATTTCCAATGACCATGGCTGGTCGTGATGCGCCGAAAGCCGGTGCGCCGATTAAGGAGCGGCGGTTCGGATTCTTGCGCCGCACCTACGCGATGCTGGTCAAGGAGCTGATCCAGCTCAAGCGCGACCGGCTGACCTTCGCGATGATCATCGTGATCCCGGTGATGCAGCTTCTGCTGTTCGGCTACGCCATCAACACCACGCCACGGCATCTGCCGACCGCAGTGCTGCTGCAGGAGGATTCCGACCTCGGCCGCTCGATCCTGAAGGCGCTGGAGAATACCGCGTACTTCAAGTTCACCCGCGAAGTGCACAGCGTCCGTGAATTCGACGATCTCTTGCTGTCCGGGCGCGTGTTGTTCGGCGTCGAAATCCCGCGCGGTTTCGAGCGCGCGGTGCGGCGCGGCGAGAAGCCGGCGATCCTGGTCGCGGCCGATGCCACCGATCCGGTGGCCGCCGGCTCGGCGCTGTCCTCGCTCGGGCAGATCGTCCAGAATGCGCTGGTTCACGACCGCGTTGCAGGCGACCCCGCCAATCCCCCGTTCGAAATCCGCGCCCACGCCCGCTACAATCCGGCCGCGTCGTCGCGGCTCAACATCGTGCCCGGTCTGGTCGGAACCATCCTGACCATGACGATGCTGATCTTCACCGCGCTGTCGGTCACCCGCGAGATCGAGCGCGGCACGATGGAGAACCTGCTGTCGATGCCGATCACGCCGGTGGAAGTGATGCTCGGCAAGATCCTGCCGTATGTCGGCGTCGGCTTCATCCAGGCGTCGCTGATCCTCGGCATCGGCGTGCTGCTGTTCGGCGTGCCGCTGCGCGGCAGCCTGGCGATGCTGGCGCTGCTGTCGACGCTGTTCATCACCACCAATCTGGCGATCGGCTACACCTTCTCGACGCTGGTGCAGAACCAGCTGCAGGCGATGCAGGCCTCGATGATGTTCTTTCTACCCTCGATCCTGCTGTCCGGCTTCATGTTCCCGTTCGCCGGGATGCCGATCTGGGCGCAGTATATCGGCGAGTGTCTGCCGCTGACGCACTATTTACGGATCGTTCGTGCGATCATGCTGAAGGGCTCGACGCTGGAGAATCTGCACTACGACGCGCTCGCGCTGCTGGCGCTGATGCTGGTGGCGATGACGATCGCGGTGACGCGGTTCAGGCGAACGCTGGACTGACGGCGCCACCGCGGGCAGGGACAGGACGATGCAGATGCGGTGGCGGCTGGCTGCGAAGGTGCCGCGCAAATCGTCATTGAAGGAAGAGGTCGGCGGCGCGCTTACGCGTGAAATCCTGCGAACTGAATTGCTGCGCGTCAGGGTTGTGTTGGTCACGGTGTCGCTGTTGATGGCGACGATGGTGAGCGGCTATTGGCTGTTTCCGACCGAGATCGAAACGATCTGGCACGGCAAGTTTTCGTTTGCGCAACTGCTGGTGTCGTTCACGCCATTCCTGGTGTTCGAGACCTATCTGATGCTGCTGCTGCGCCGCCGGTTCGCGCAGGGCAGCGATCTCCCGGTTTGGCGACGCTATGTCGGTGTGCTGGTCGAAACCAGTCTGCCGACCGTCGGCATCTATCTGCAGATGAATACTATGGGGGCCAATCAGGCGCTCGCCTTCGCGGCGCCGCTGGGCTATTTCATCTTCATCATCCTGTCGACGCTGCGTCTGGATTTCTGGCTGTCGACCTTCACCGGATTCGTCGCTGCGGCCGAACTGCTCGGCATCGCTATGCTGTACCAGCCGCCGGGCTTCGCCGACCATCGGCCGCCGGATTTCGCCTTCCACTTCATCCGCAGTGTCATCGTGTTCACTTGCGGCGTGCTCGCCGGTGGCGTCGGGTTGCAGCTGAGGCGGCAGTTCCAGTCCTCACTGGTGGCGGTCGATGCACGCGATCATGTGACCAATCTGTTCGGCCAGCACGTCTCGCCGCAGGTGGTCGACAGACTGCTGTCCACCGGCACCAGCGGCGAGGGCGAGGTCCGCAAAGTCGTGGTGATGTTCGCGGATTTTCGCAACTTCACCGGCGGTGCGCGCGAGCGGTCGCCCGATGAGGTGGTGGCACGACTCGACGAAGCCTTCGGGATCCTGGTCGAGATCCTCGATCGTCACGGCGGCATCGTGAACAAGTTTCTCGGCGACGGCTTTTTGGCGCTGTTCGGCGCTCCGATCGAGGATGCGGCTGCGGCCTCGCAAGCGGTGGCGGCCGCCCGCGAGATGATCGCCGCGATGCACAGCCACAATGACGGGCACGACTGGCCGCTGCGGATCGGCATCGGCATCCACACCGGCGACGTCGTGGTCGGCAATGTCGGATCACCGCGCCGCAAGGAATACACGGTGATCGGCGACACGGTGAATTTCGCTTCGCGGCTGGAGTCCCTTAACAAGGAGTTCGGCACGCAGCTGCTGATTTCGTCGGCGATGCGCGATGAAATCGGAGCGGCGGCCGCCGATGCCTCGCTGATCGGCTACGTGCCGGTCCGTGGCTATGCCGAACCGCTGGCGGTGTGGCGGATCGATTAGCAATGCGCTTCGCTAGGGCCGGAGCTGAGCCCCCATCCGCATATAGACACCTCCTCTGCCAAAACTGTCCCGGACGTAGCCGGCGGCAGCCGACCATTCCATCGCTGCGATCCGCAGGCCGCTGAGGTGCAGTCCGAGTCGGGTCTGGCGGCTGAATTCATCTGCCGAGCCGGACATTTCCGGTCCCCACCAGAACATGTCGAGCACGCGCCAGCCTGCGGCGATGCGTGCGCCGTAGCTGCTCGCCACGGTGGTCGCATAGAATGAATAGGCCAGCATCGTGTCGGGCGTCGGCTCGGCCCAGCCCTCTATCGCGATCCGCAGGCCGCCGTGACTGCCGCGCCAGCGTCTGTCGCGGATGTCCGGGGTCGAGGCGCGATGTTCGAGATCAGGACCGGCGAGGATCTTCAGCTCGAACGCGCCGACCTTGAATCGCCAGCCCGCCAGCATGGAGGCGCGGGAGATGTCGCTGATATAGACGAAGCGCGTGGCCTGATAGCGCTCGAGCGCCTCTGACACCAACAGACGGATCACCCATCCGTTCTCGGCCGGCCCGCCCTCCGACCACTCGGCCCCGCCATAGAGGGAGACCCCGTTGCGCCAGAGGTCTTGGCCGCCGAACAGCAGCGACCGGGTCGTCGTGTCCTGGACGCCGGGGCGGCCCGTTGGGATCACGGCTGATCCAGCGAAATCGTTTCCGTCGGGCAGATCGTCCCACCGTCCGTCGTCATCGGTCGGGTCGAACCACGTCGCCTCTGCCGCTTGCGACCCGAACGGTGCAGCCAACGCGGTGGTCGACTGCACCTCTTCGGGGATCTCACTTTCAAGGGTGGGATCGAACGCCTGGGCCTGCGCACCACCGGGGGCTGCGATCAAGATCGCGATCAGGCTCAACGCGCCGATCCACCCAACGCCACGCACCGTCCGGCCACCCAAACGCAACAACTTTTACGAGAATTAATGATTCATTAAATCTCTAGTTGCTGCAATTGTCGAGTCCAGGAGGTGGATCGGATGATCAGTCCGGTTGCGCTTCGTGCTGATCGCGACGGGTGATCGCGTGTTCGAGTTCGACGGCGAGCTGCCGATTGATATCGGCCATGCCATCGATATAGGCCTCGGACAGGGACAGGCCTTGCGGAGCGTTCGGCGCGGCGCGGGCCTTGGTTTCGAAATGGTGGCGCAGGATCGTCGGCGACGGATGCGACTTGATCAGCGCATTGGCGAAGTTGAGCAGAGCCTTGATCTGCCCGTTCATGAAGTCAATCTTGTCCATCCGAAATCGGACCCTTTTGTTGAGGTAGTACATGCGCCCGAGCCTATGGGGCGGCTCCTATCATCCCATTGATCGGCCGCAAGACTTTGCGGTGACGCAATGTCGCGCGTCACGTCCGCTCACTTGGCCGTGTTTGCCGCAGTTTAGCCGACGAGTTTGATCAGCTCCATCGCGGCGGCGGGCGCGCGTACTTTGCCTTCGTGGATCACATAGGCGAACACGTCGCGCTTTTGGGACTTCGCGCGTGCCGCATCGACCTTCGGCAGATCCTCCGGTTCGCCGCCGCCTGCCCAGAGTTGCAGGCGCTTTGCCCATGCCGACAACGCCTTGGCCGGATAGCCGGTGGCGATGTCGTCTTGGCCCTTCTGCAGCCGCGCATAGACGAAGTCACCGGTCACATCGGCGATCTCCGGATAGGTCGCGTGTTCGGAGTACACGACCGGAATGTTGTGCTCGCGCAGCAGCGCGATGAATGCCGTCGTCTTGAAACTGTCATGTCGGACCTCGACGACGTGCCGCAGCGTGCGGCCGTCGAGCGCGCGTGGCAGCAATTCGAGAAAGGCGCCGAAATCGGCTTCATCGAACTTCTTGGTCGGCGCGAATTGCCACAGCACCGGGCCGAGCCGGTCGCCGAGCTCGAGCACGCCTGAATGATAAAATCGTTCGATACTGTCGCCGGCTTCCGCCAGCACTTTGCGGTTGGTCGCGAACCGCGGCCCTTTGAGCGAGAACACGAAGTCCTGCGGCACCTCGCTCGCCCATTTGCGAAAACTCTCCGGCTTCTGCGAGCCGTAGAACGTGCCGTTGATCTCGATCGAGGTCAGCTTCGAAGCGGCGTATTCCAGCTCGCGCCGCTGCGGCAGCTTGTCCGGATAGAACACCCCGCGCCACGGTTCAAAGGTCCAGCCGCCGATCCCGATCCGGATATTGCCTGCCTGAGCTTTGGTCATCTCTCCCCCTTGCGAAAGTCTCATCCCGTTCCTATCTTGGTTGCAACGGCGACGTCGATGCTTCGAAAAGGAGCGTGCGACGCCGAGACGACCACTGAATAGTAGGGAGCGCCGGATGTACGCGCACCTGTTGTTCGTGGTCGTTGACCTTTTTGGGCGCCGGATCCACCCGATTTCAGTACATTTCTGATCTGGATCGACCGGTGCTCGCCTTGGCATGGCTGTGGACGGCCGCTATACGCATGGCGCAATGATCGATGCCAGCCCAGCCGCGGTCGCGACGCGTGCCCAGCCTGCTGCGGTTCCGCTGCAGCTCTCCGTGGTCGTCCCGACCTTCAATGAACGCGACAATGTCGAGCTGCTGTTCCGTAAACTGGAGACAGCGCTCGCTGGCGTGGCGTGGGAGGTCGTCTTCGTCGACGACAATTCTCCCGACGGCACCTGGCAGGTCGTCCGCGACATGGCGCAGCGCGACTCTCGCGTGCGCTGCCTGCGCCGGATCGGCCGTCGCGGCCTGTCGGGCGCCTGCATCGAAGGTATTCTCGCGTCCGGCGCGCCGTTCGCCGCGGTGATGGACGCCGACCTGCAGCACGACGAGACCCTGCTCACCAAGATGCTGTCGCTGCTGGAGAGCAAGGCCGCCGATCTCGTGGTCGGCAGCCGCTACATCGAGGGCGGCAGCGCCGACAGCTTCAACAAGCAGCGCGCCGGCATCAGCTCGATCGCCACCCAGGTCGCCCAGAAGGTGCTCAAGATCGAGGTCGCGGACCCGATGAGCGGCTTCTTCATGATCCGCCGCGACCGCTTCGAACAGCTCGCGCCGCAGCTTTCGACCCAAGGCTTCAAGATCCTGCTCGACGTCATCGCGACCGCGCGCGGCAGCCTGCGCATCGTCGAGGTGCCTTTCACCTTCGGCTCGCGGCTGCACGGCGAAAGCAAGCTGGACTCGATGGTGGCGCTCGACTTCCTCGGCCTGGTGCTGGCGAAGTTCAGTCACGACATGCTGTCGCTGCGTTTCATCCTGTTCGCGCTGGTCGGCTCCACCGGCGTGGTGGTGCACTTCGTCACGCTGTTCGTCGTGCTGAAGGTGTTCGAACAGCCGTTCGCCGAGGCACAGGGCGCCGCCGCGCTGGTGGCGATGACCAGCAACTTCATCCTCAACAATTTCCTGACCTATCGCGACCAGCGCCTCAAGGGTTTCGCGATCTTGCGTGGCTTGTTGCTGTTCTATCTGGTGTGCGGCGTCGGTCTGCTCGCCAATGTCGGCGTCGCCTTCGCGGTGTACAACGAGCACATCACCTGGTGGCTGGCGGGTGCGGCCGGTGCGCTCATGGGCGTGGTGTGGAACTACGCGATGTCCGGCCTGTTCGTCTGGCGCAAGCGATGAGCGACGCATTACGGCGAATTCCCGTCGCCACGATCCTGGTCGTCGTCGGGATGGTCGTGCTTAGGCTGGTCGCTGCGGCGGTGACGCCGCTGACTTTCGACGAGGCGTATTACTGGACCTGGTCGAAGAATCTCGCGCTCAGCTATTTCGACCACCCGCCGATGGTCGCGGTGGTGATCAAGCTCGGCACGCTGATCGCCGGCGATACCGAACTCGGCGTCCGCCTGGTGTCGATCCTGCTGGCGCTGCCGATGAGCTGGGCGGTGTGGCGAGCCGCGATCCTGTTGTTCGACGATACCGAGATCGCCGCGACCGCGACAGTGTTGCTCAACGCCACAATGATGGTATCGGCCGGCACCACCATCGTCACGCCGGATGCGCCGCTTTTGGTGGCATCGAGCTTCGTGCTGCTGGCGCTGGCGCAGGTCGCTGCGACGGGCAGGGGCGTGTGGTGGCTCGCGGTCGGCGTCGCGGTCGGGCTGGCGCTGCTGTCGAAATACACCGCGCTGTTCTTTGGTCCGGCGATCCTGATCTGGCTATTGTGGGTGCCGGCGATGCGTCGCTGGCTGCTGTCGCCATGGCCGTATCTCGGCGGCGTGATCGCGTTCGCGCTGTTCTCGCCGGTGGTGATCTGGAACGCGCAGCACGACTGGATTTCCTTCGTCAAACAGTTCGGCCGCGCCAAGCTCGGTGGGTTCGAGCCGCATTTCCTTGCCGAGCTGATCCCGACCCAGTTCGTGCTGGCGACGCCGTTCGTGTTCGTGCTCGGGGTGATGGGCCTGATCGCGCTCGGCAAGCGCAGCACGGGACCTGCGGCCTCTCGCGTTCTGGTCGCCGCGACGGTGTGGACGATCGCGCTGTATTTCGCCTGGCAGGCACTGCACGACCGGGTCGAGGCGAACTGGCTGAGCCCGCTGTATCCGGCGTTCGCGCTCGCGGCGGCGGTGGGGGCGGCCTATCCGCATTGGACCCCGGGTATCGCGCGCGTCGTCACGGTGTGCCGGCGCTGGGCGGTGTCGACCGGCACCCTGCTGTTCGCGCTGGTGGTGGTCCAGGTCAACACCGGCGCGCTGACCGGCTATCGCCGTGACGCCACGGTGCGCTCTGTCGGTGTTGGTGTACCGCAGATGGTGGCGGAGATCGACCAGGTGCGGCGCCGGATCGGCGCGAGCTGCGTGCTGACCGACGATTATGGCACCACCGGCTGGCTGGAATTCTATCTGCCGCCCGGCACTTGCGTGGTTCAGCGCGGCGAACGGTTCCGTTGGCTCGCGGCGCCGGCACTGACAGCCCAGCAACTCGCGGGACCGTTGCTGCTGGTCGGGGTCGAGAACGCCGCGGCGCGACCGGACCTGCAGGCCGCTTTCGCCAGGATCGAGCGCGTCGGCGCGGTCACCCGCTCGCGTGGACCGCTGCTCGTCGATGCGGTGCCGCTCGACGAGCTGTCGGAGCCGAAGGGACCGATCCTCGACCCGCGCCCGCCGATCTACTGACGCGGCTCCCGCAACCGCCCGGCAAACCTGCTGACCTGCGGTGGCCGAGTATGCTACAGGCTGGGGTCGATCCCCACCTCCCGCGCGTCCGCCGCGCCGTTTCCCCAACACGACGAGCTCAACGATGAACGACACGGTCTTGATTGCTGGAGCCGGACACGCCGGATTTCAGGTCGCCGTATCGCTGCGCCAGGCGAAATACGCCGGGCGTATCGCGCTGATCAACGACGAGAAGCATCTGCCGTATCAGCGTCCGCCGCTGTCGAAGGCTTACTTGAAGAGCGGCGGCGATCCGAACTCGCTGATGTTCCGCCCGGAAAAGTTCTTCCAGGATCAGACGATCGAGCTGATTTCCGATCGGATGGTGTCGATCGATCGCGAGGGCCGCAAGCTGCTGCTCGCCTCCGGCACCGCGATCGACTACGGCCACCTGGTGCTCGCCACCGGCGCGCGCAACCGGATGCTCGACGTGCCCAATGCGTCGCTGCCGGACGTGCTTTACTTGCGCACGCTCGACGAGAGCGAAGTGCTGCGGCAGCGGATGCCGGACAAGAAGCATGTCGTGGTGATCGGTGCCGGTTTCATCGGTCTCGAATTCGCCGCCACGGCGCGGGCCAAGGGACTCGAGGTCGACGTCGTCGAGCTGGCGCCGCGGGTGATGGCGCGCGTCGTGACGCCGGAGATCTCCAGTTACTTCCATGACCGCCACAGCGCGGCCGGCATCCGGATGCACTACGGCGTTCGTGCCACCGAAATCGCCGCCGAGGGTGACCGCGTCACCGGCGTCGTGCTGAGCGACGGCAACACGTTGCCCTGCGATCTCGTCGTGGTCGGCGTCGGCGTGATTCCGAATGTCGAGATCGCCGCCGCCGCCGGGCTGCCGACCGCCGCCGGCATCATCGTCGATCGGCAGCTTCTCACCATCGATCCGCACATCTCGGCGATCGGCGACTGCGCGCTGTTCGACAGCGTCCGGTTCGGCGAGACGATGCGGGTGGAGTCGGTGCAGAACGCCACCGACCAGGCACGCTGCGTCGCTGCGCGTCTCACCGGCGACGCCAAACCGTATGACGGCTATCCGTGGTTCTGGTCCGATCAGGGCGACGACAAGCTGCAGATCGTCGGCCTCACCGCCGGCTTCGATCAGGTGGTGATCCGCGGCAGCGTCGCCGAACGCTCGTTCTCGGCGTTCTGCTACAAGGCCGGCAAGCTGATCGGCATCGAGTCCGTCAACCGCGCCGCCGACCACGTCTTCGGCCGCAAGATCCTGCCGCTCGACAAGTCGGTGACGCCGGAGCAGGCCGCCGATCTCAGCTTCGACCTGAAGAAGGCGGCGGCGTAGATCGGCGCCGCGCCCTCGGTGCGATTAGATAGAATCTAGCCTTCGGCTTATTGCCGGAACCGCCCCCGTTATCTAGCCACAATGGCGATATCGGGGGACCTCATGATCATCATCAACCATCGACGATACGTGCTTCTCGGCGCCGCGACCACGATCGCGTCGCTTTGGTTCTGCAGCGTCCCCTCTCTCAGCCGAGCGCAGACGGCACCATCGACCACGCTGCCGCCGGTCTCTGTCGACCCGCCTCGACAGCGCGAACGCGCGACGACGGTTCGCACGCGGTCGGCAGCGCCAAAGCGCGCCAGCCGCGTCGTGCCACGACAATCCGCCGAACGGCCTCCGGCGCCCAGGCAGGCGGCCACGGTGGGGACCACGCACACGATTGGCGATCCGCCGCCCGCTTACGCCGGCGGACAGGTCGCGACCGGCGGCCGAGTCGGTCTTCTCGGCAATCTCTCCTACGCGAACTCCCCGTTCAGCGGCGTTTCGTACACGTCCGAACTCATCAGGAATCAGCAGGCCACCAGCGTCGGCGACGTGCTGCTCAACGATCCGACGGTGCGGGTTGCGCAGGGATTCGGCAATTTCGCCGAGCTCTACATCATCCGCGGCTTTCCGCTCTACGGCGACGATCTTGCGCTCAACGGCCTGTACGGCATCGTGCCCCGCCAGTTCGTCGCCGCGCCGTTGGTCGAACGGGTCGAGATTCTGCGCGGCGTCAGTGCATTCGTCAACGGAGCTGCGCCCGGCAACAGCGGCGTCGGCGGCTCGGTCAATCTCGTTCCGAAGCGCGCCCCGCTGTACGACCTGAACAGCCTCACCGTGGGCTACGAGAGCTCGGGTCAGGTTCTCAGCACCATTGATGTGGCGCGCCGGTTTGGCGACTTCAAAGAATGGGGCGTTCGTGTCGGTGCGACCGGGCGAACAGGAGAGACCTCGGTCGACGGTCAGGATCGAAAGCTCGGGGCCGCGTCCCTCGATGTCGATTACAACGGCGAGAACGCGCGTTTCAGTGCCGATCTCGGCTATCAGGATCATCACCTCGACAATCCGCGGCCGCAGGTCGGACTGGCTGGAGCGCCGCCCAGTCCGCCAAAGGCCAGCCAGAACTATGCGCAGCCGTGGACCTATGCGAACGACCGTAACCTCTTCTTCGTCACGCGCGGAGAGGTCGACCTTACCGAATCTGTCACGGCGTGGGCTTCGGGTGGTTTTCGGTTCGGCGACGAAGACAATGTCCTCGCCAATCCGACTGCGACATCGACCGGCAGCCTGAGCGCCTATCGGTTCGACAACGTTCGAAAAGACACGGCCTTCTCGGGCGATGCCGGGGTGCGGGCCACCTTCGATACCGGTCCGGTGGGGCATCGCGTGGTGGTGTCGGGGGCCGGAACCACGCTCGATTCCAAGAACGCGTATGCGTTCTCCAATTTTGCGGGTTTTTCGGCGGGCACGCTTTACAATCCCGTCGGTGTCGCGCGCCCCGCGGCGAACTACTTTCTGGGCGGCGTTCTTTCCGATCCATTGACGACGGAGAAGACGCGCACGTCGAGTTTCGCCGTCGCCGACACGATGTCATTTCTCAGCGAGAGCGTCCTGCTGACGCTCGGCGGTCGCTACCAGAAAGTATCCCAGGACACGTTCAACTATAATACAGGAGCGCTCGGATCGGCTGCCGAAGGATCTGCGGTCACACCGGTGGTCGGACTGGTAGTGAAACCTCTCCGCGGGGTGTCGCTTTTCGCCAACTATGCGGAAGCGCTTCAGCGCGGCGGAATCGCACCGGCGACCAGCGGCGGACAAGTCATTCTGAATGCCGGTGAGGCGCTCAGTCCCTACGTCAGCAAGCAGTACGAGGTCGGCGCCAAGTTCGACGGCGGAAATTTCGGCGCAACGCTCAGCCTGTTCTCGATCACCCAGCAGCAGGCGATCGTCGAAAACCGGATCTACCAAGCCGCCGGCGAGCAGCAGAACCGGGGCGTCGAATTGTCCTTCTACGGCGAGCCGGTGAAGGGCGTGCGGCTTCTCGGCGGCGTCACCGGCATCGATCCCAAGCTTCAGAACACCCAGGACGGCCTCTACAACGGCAACTACGCTGTCGGCGTGCCGCGGTTCCAAGGCAATCTGGGCGCGGAATGGGATCTGCCCTTCATCCCCGGCATGACGGTCGACGGCCGGCTGATCCACACCGGCAAGCAATACACCGACGCGGCGAACATCAATCAGGTGGACAGTTGGACGCGTCTGGATCTGGGAGTGCGCTACGCTACGGTCTGGAACAAGACGCGCGTCACCTATCGTGTCCGCGTGCTCAATGTGGCCAACGAATCCTATTGGGCCTCGGTGGGCGGGTATCCGGGCGCCAACTACCTGGTCCAGGGGGCTCCTCGAACCTTCCTGGCCAATGTGAGCATGGATTTCTAAGCGGCCTGCAAATTGGCGGCACGAAAGCGTTTTCCAGCGACGTGGGAAACGGTCCGGGTGAGGAAAGCGCGTCGGAACAAACAAGCGGCGCTCCGGCTCTGATCCAGTCAGAGCCGGAAATCCTCTACTCCGCGGCCGCCGCGAACTCGCGCATGACCGCTTCGATATCCGCGACCGTCGGCAGGCCGGCCTCGTTGCCGAGCCTCTGAATCTTGTAGGTCGAGGCGGCGCGGGCGAATTCGAAGTGGTGCTGCCAGCTCTGCGCCGGATTGTTCAGATACGAAAACACATAGGCGCCGTGGAAGACGTCACCGGCGCCGTTGGTGTCGATCACCCGCTCGCGCGGGATCGGTAGCGCCGGCAGGGTCCGCACCGTTCCGGCTTCGTCGTACCAATACAGGCCGCGCTCGCCGAGGGTGACGCCGCCGACCCGGCAGCCGCGCGACTTCAGATAGTCGAGCATCTTCTCCGGCGTCATGTCCATCTGCTCGCACAGCCGCTCGGCGACGATCGCGACGTCGATGAATTCCAAGAGCTCGTGGGTGTTGGTGCGCAGGCCGCCGCCGTCGAGCGACGTCAGGATGCCGGCCTCACGGCACAGCTTGGCGTAATGGATCGCCGCGTCGGGCTGGTGGCCGTCGACGTGCAGGGCGCGGCAAGGGCCGAGATTGAGCAGCGGAAACGGATGGATGTGTTCGTCGTCGCGGCAGCGGACGATGGCGCGCTTGCCGTCCTTCGGCATGATGAAGGACAGCGACGACGACGCGACCTTGCGTGGATGAATCTCGATGCCGTATTTCGCGCTCATGTCCTGAAACATCCGCCCGAGCCAGTCGTTCGCGACGGTGGCGATCAGGTCGGGCACGATGCCGAGCTTGGCGCAGCAGAACGCCGCGGTCACCGCATTGCCGCCGAACGACACCGCATAGTCGGAAGCGACGTGCTTTTCGTCGCCGGTCGGCATGTGGTCGGTGATGAAGGTGACGTCGATGTAGGTCTGTCCGATGAAGAGTGCGTGCATGAGAGTCCCGAGGCTGCGACCGGTTCCGGCGCTCTCAGCATAGCATTGCCGTTCGCGGCGCATTCGCTAAAATTTTCCGCAGCGGTTCAACTGATACGACTGCGGTTTCGCCGAGAATCCGGTCATAACGGCGCGCGCGCTGCCTTGTTCCGGGCAGCCGCGCTCAGGGAGGAGAGGGCGGCGGTCGCAGGCGAGCGAGCGGCGCGTGGTGTGGCCGGTGGCGGCGCCACCTCGTTATCGTCCGGGGATTGCATGCCGATGAACCGACGCGACAAACCCGATAGCATCGTAAAGCAAATCACCGCATGGGGCGATTTGCGTGCGGGGGAGCGTCCATGATTACCGCGATCGATCACCTTGTCGTCCTGGTCAGCGATCTCAACGAAGCGGTCGCGACCTACCAGACGCTGCTCGCCCGCGCGCCGGCCTGGCGCAGCGGCGACGACGGCTCCGACAACGTTCTGTTTACCTTCGACAACATGTCGCTGGAGTTGATGGCGCCGTCCGGCAGCGGACCGATCGCCGAGCGGCTGCGCACGCTGATCAAGCTGCAGGGGGAGGGCATCGCCAGCCTGTGCTTCCGCGTCGCCGACGCCGCAGCGGCGCGCCACCGGCTGGAGCGGGTGGCGCTGCAGCCGACGCCGGTCACCGAGGTCGAGGGTCGCGATCGGACGACCGGTGCCACGCTGACATGGAAGCGAACCCGGACCGCGACCGAGGCCACCCGCGGGGTGCGGCTGTTCTTCCTCGAACTCGGCTCCGAACGGCCGCATTCGCCGGTGACGGGGCCGGCGCCGGTCGTCGGATTGGATCACCTGGTGATCTCGACCGCCGATCCGAACCGCGCTGCGGCGCTGTACGGTGCGCGGCTCGGGCTCGATATGGCGCTGGACCGCTCGCAGCAGGACTGGGGACGGCTGATGTCGTTCCACTGCGCCGATCTTCGGCTCGAGGTCGTCCACCGGCCGGTCGCGGGCTCGGACTCCGAGCACGACAAGCTGTGGGGGATCGGTTGGCGCGTCGACGACGTCGAGGCGGCACGCGAGCGACTGATCGCTGCCGGCCTCACGGTCACCACGTCACGGGCGGGTCGTCACGCCGACACCCGCGTCGTGACGGTGCGCAGCGGCACGCACCGGATTCCAACCCTGCTGGTGCAGCGGACGCTGGCCTAGCAGGCTGTTGAAGAAG
>NZ_JAMKBZ010000043.1:0-33501 GCF_053772255.1 Rhodopseudomonas parapalustris
AAAAATTCAGGGGCAGGTCAGTCTCACTGCAAAACTGTCAAGTGTAGCTGAATGAAAGTTCATTGGCAAGTCAGACATCAATTCGCTGTTGCAGTATCCATCTGCGCTCCTGGCCAGTCCTGAAACGATATGCCGACAGGGCGTGGCCTAAATCAACGCGTTGATTGCGAACGGTCTTTGCTGCAAGAAGCGATGAATTCCGCACGGCGGCGCGGAAAGCTGTACTTGAGTGCAACAGTCCTGCGATTGGTAGATCCGATGGCCTTCAAGATAGTCCCACTCATCATGTGCGGCGGAGCCGGAACGCGACTCTGGCCGGCGTCTCGCGAAGGCCGACCGAAACAGTTCCTGACGTTGTTCGGAGAACGATCGACCTTTCAACAGACTCTGCTTCGGGTGTCCGATTCGAGTCTGTTCGATCGCCCGATCATCATCACCAATCTGGCCTACCGCTTCATGGTTCGCGAGCAGCTCGCCGAAATCGGAGTCCAGGCCGACGTGTTGCTCGAACCGATCAAGCGGGATTCCGGCCCGGCGATCGCTGCCGGCGCCGCCTTCGCGACCGGCCGTGATCCGGAAGCGGTGGTCCTCGCACTCGCAGCCGACCATGTCGTCAGCGACGATCAGGCCTTCGTCGCCGCCTGCCGTGCCGGGCTCGGTGCCGCCCGAGACGGCCGGATCGTCACCTTCGGCGTTCGTCCGACCGGGCCGTCGGTCGAATACGGCTATATCAAACCCGCTGCGAGCCCCGGAGAGGTCCACGACGTCGAACAGTTCGTCGAAAAGCCCGACATCGAGACCGCCAAGCGCTATGTCGCCAACGGCTACCTGTGGAACAGCGGCAACTTCATGTTTCGCGCCGCGACCTTGTTGGACGAGTATCGGGCAGTCGATACCGACAGCGTCGACGCGATCGAGCGCGCGGTCGGCAACGCCGCGCCCGACTTGGCCTTTTCGGTGCTGGACCGGGGAGCGTTCGAAGCCGCTACCCCGATATCGATCGATTACGCGGTAATGGAAAAGACCTCACGTGCATCGGTGATCCCGGTTTCCTACGGCTGGTCGGACGTCGGCTCCTGGCGCGCTGTTTGGGAGCTGTCTGCCAAGGACGACCACGGCAACTCCGCGCAGGGAAAGGCCGTGTTTGAAAAGAGCCAAAACTGCAGCGTGCAGACCGACAAAGCGCTGGTCGCGCTGCAAGGGGTCGAAGACCTTGTCGTGATTGCCACGCAGGACGCTGTACTGGTCAGCCGCCAGGATGGTGGCAATGGTATGAAGGCGCTCGTTGCGAAGTTAAAGGCCGTCGCCCCCGGGGTAACTGAAGAGCATCTCGTCGTTCATCGTCCCTGGGGCAATTACCGTTCGCTCGATTCCGGCGACCGGCATCAGGTCAAGCGCATCATCGTCAAGCCCGGCGAGCGGTTGTCGCTGCAGAAGCATCACCACCGGTCCGAGCACTGGATCGTGGTGCGCGGCACTGCGCAGGTGACGGTGGACGCGCTGGTCAAGACCATCCACGAGAACGAGTCGATCTACATTCCCATCGGGGCCACGCACCGGCTGGAAAATCCCGGCAAGATCACGCTGGAGTTGATCGAAGTGCAGACTGGGAGCTATCTCGGCGAGGACGACATCATCCGGTTCGACGACGACTATCGTCGCTCCTGAACGGCCGCCGTCAGCACCCCCGTCCCCTCCGTTCGCGAGAGACCGCCGATGTTTCCGACGCCGCAGCCGCTTCTGACGGCCAATACCTACGCCTACGAATCCGAGCCGATGGTGAAGCCCACCGGGTTTCGCGAGTACGACGCGCGCTGGCTGTTCGGCCAGGAGATCAACCTGATGGGGGTGCAGGCGCTCGGCATGGGCCTCGGCACGCTGATCGCCGAGCTCGGCCGGCCGCAGGAGATCGTCACCGGGCACGACTTCCGCGGCTATTCGGCCTCGATCAAATACGCGCTGATCGCCGGGCTGATGGCCTCGGGCTGCAAGGTGCACGACATCGGGCTGGCGGTGACGCCGATGGCGTATTTCGCGCAGTTCGATCTCGACGTGCCGTGCGTCGCGATGGTCACCGCCTCGCACAACGACAACGGCTGGACCGGCGTCAAGATGGGCACGAATCGGCCGCTGACTTTCGGCCCGGACGAGATGAACCGGCTGAAGGAAATCGTGCTCGGCGCAACGTTCAAACAGGGCGCCGGCTCCTATGTGTTTCATCCGAACTTCCCGGCCCGCTACATCGCCGACCTCACCAAGCACGCCAAGCTGAAGCGCAAGCTCAAGGTGGTGGTCGCCTGCGGCAACGGAACCGCCGGCGCGTTCGCGCCGCAAGTGATGGAGGCGATCGGTTGCGAGGTGATCCCGCTCGACACCGAGCTCGACTACACCTTCCCGAAATACAATCCGAACCCTGAAGACATGGAAATGCTGCACGCGATCCGCGACGCGGTGCTGCAACACAAGGCCGATCTGGGCCTCGGCTTCGATGGCGACGGCGACCGCTGCGGCGTGGTCGACAACACCGGCGAGGAGATCTTCGCCGACAAGGTCGGCGTGATGCTGGCGCGCGACATGTCGGCGATCCACCCCAACGCCCGCTTCGTCGTCGACGTCAAATCCACCGGCCTGTTCGCAACCGATCCGGTGCTGCAGGCCCAGGGCGCCAAGACTGAATATTGGAAGACCGGCCACTCCTACATGAAGCGCCGGACCAACGAGTTGAACGCGCTCGCAGGCTTTGAGAAATCCGGCCATTTCTTCTTCAACGCCGCGCCCGGCCGCGGCTACGACGACGGCCTGGTGTCGGCGATCGCGATCTGCGAGATGCTCGATCGTGCCCCCGGCAAATCGATGTCGCAGCTCAAGGACGCGCTGCCCAAGACCTGGTCGTCGCCGACGATGTCGCCGCATTGCGCCGACGAGGTGAAGTATCGGGTGATCGATCAGGTGGTGAAACACTTCGAAGCGGCGCAGGCGAACGGCGACAAGGTCGCTGGCCAGCCGATCCGCGATCTCGTCACCGTCAACGGCGTGCGCGTCACCTGTGAGGACGGTAGCTGGGGGCTGGTCCGTGCCTCGTCGAACAAGCCGGAGCTGGTCGTCGTGGTCGAGAGCCCGGTGTCGGAGCAGCGGATGCACGACATGTTCGAGGCCGTGAACATCGTGCTGCGCCAGCATCCGGAGGTCGGCGCGTATAATCAGACGATCTGAGGCCGCAGTCGCGAACCGTCGTTTTGATTTGTGCGGCGGGATCGATTAGAGGGGGTCATCACGCTGCAGCACGCGCCACTCGGAGGCGCGCTGAGCCCAGCGAGCGGAGATTCTGCCCATTCGACGTTCCGGCGACATCGTGCGTTTCGCAGTCGGCCTGATGGCGTGTCTCGCCCTCGCCGGCTGCTCTTCGATTCTCGATGCGCTGCCTGATGGTGGAGAAAAGGCCCCGAAGACCGCTGTGATCACCGTCGATCTGAAGAAGGTCGGCGAGGAGACCAAGTTGCCGCAGCCATGGGAGATTGCCGGGCCGATCGAGGCCGATCCGGTCACAGTGACCCCTTGGATCGTTTGCCTGCGCAGCACCGCGCCGGATCAGACCCGGCAGACCTACGCGCTGTTCTACAAGAACGGCAAGCTCGAAACCTATCGGTTTGCCGCGATCGTCGATCGTTGCGACGTGCAGAGCTTCAGGCCGTTCTAGCCGTCCGCACCTACATAGAAGCGGAGCCGGAATTCTCGCGTTGATTTGGCGCGTGTTCTGAACGTGAACCGATCGCCACCCGGCTCGTCTATTCGCGCGTCACGAAGCGCGGCGCTTGAGCGGATAATCCTCGCTGTCGTACAGCGTGCGGATGCCCTTGTGGTCGAAGCGGGCCTCGTCGACTTGCAGATACGCACCGTTCAGACAATCGGAGGGCAGTTCCTCGATCGCGTAGCGCACTGCGTCGGCGGCCTTGTTGAACCTGCGATAGGCAACGCCGGTGCGGCGCTTCTTGCGGATCGCTGCGGGGAACAGTTCTGCGGCCGTGTCGAAACTGAACGTCATGGCGGAAGGAGCCTCCTCGACTGCTGATTGGCCGCGCGGAGGTCCGATCTCGATCGGCGCCGGCGGCTATAATCCGATCGTCCTTATATAGGCACGATGCTCAGATTTGCGACCCGCAGCCGCCCACGGGCACGCTATGTGACTGAATTCGCTCGACTTTAAATTCGGAATGGACAGCCGACAGCAGGCGCCAAAGGCCCGCTGTCCGCTGAAGTCGCGTTGCTTGGCCCAATTCAGAGGCGCTATTTTGGCTGCAGCTTCAGCGCCGCCGAGTTGATGCAGTAGCGCAGACCGGTCGGCCCCGGACCGTCGGGAAACACATGACCGAGATGACCGCTGCAGCGCGAGCACAACACTTCGGTCCGGATCATGCCGTGGCTGACGTCGCGTTCTTCGTCGACATGGCCGGCTTCCGCCGGCGCAGTGAAGCTCGGCCAACCGCAGCCGGAATCGAATTTGGCATCGGACTCGAACAGAACTTGACCGCAGCCGGCACACACATAAGTGCCTGGCCGCGTCTCGAACTCGTACTCCCCGGTGAACGGCCGCTCCGTCGCCTTCTCGCGCAGCACGGCGTACTGCATCGGCGTCAGTTCCTTGCGCCACTCCGCATCGCTCTTCTCGATCTTGTCGGAAGCGGTGGTCTTGATGTCGGACATCCTTCCTCCTGAATCGTCGCTCCCCGCCGTCAGTTGGTGGCCTTGACGCTGCTCACCAGCGTCGGCTTGTCGAGATACTCCGTCGGAAACAATTTCTTCAGGGCCTCGATCTTCGGCAGGTCGTTGTACGCAATATAGGGCTGATTGGGATGCAGCGTCAGGTAGTCCTGGTGATAGGCCTCCGCGGCATAAAACCCCTTCAACGGCCCGACCTTGGTGACGATCGGCGCACTGAACACCTTGGCCGCGTCGAGCTGCGCAATATAGGCGTCGGCGATCTGCTTCTGTTCGTCGCTGGTCGTGAAAATCGCCGAGCGATATTGCGGCCCGGTGTCGGGGCCCTGGCGGTCGAGCTGAGTCGGATCGTGCGCGACCGAAAAGTAGATCTGCAGCAGCTTGCCGTAGGAGATCCGCTTTGGATCGTATTTGACCTCGACCGCCTCGGCGTGCCCGGTGGTCCCGGTCGAGACCAGCGGATAGCTCGCGCTCGCTTTGCTGCCGCCTGCATAGCCCGACAAGGCATTCACCACGCCCGAGGTGTGCTGAAACACGCCCTGCACGCCCCAGAAGCAACCGCCAGCGAAGACCGCAGTCTGCAGGCCGCCCGTCGCCTTGGCGTCGAGTTTCGGCGGTGGAATCAAGACCGCCTCCTCGGCGGCCCGGGACGGCGCGCTCGTCACCGACCAGGCCACCACGCCGATGGCGGCAGCGCAGAAAGCAAGACGACCGAATGAAACGCGCATGGACTGTCCTCGCGATATTGCGGCAGCAGCAGCGACGTCGCCGCAGCCTGCTCGCTGTTGCGCTTCAAGATACGCAGCGACCGTCGGGTTGTTACCGAGATACGGACACGAGTTCGTGACCTGCTGATCCGGGTGGCCGGTCCACGGCAGGGCCAACGCCACGGCTGATGGTGGGCCGCGGTTGCAGCGGCTCGTTCCGGAGAGCAGATCCTCCTTCGCGGACGAGCATTCCCGGCGGGGCCAAGCGCGGGATCCCGGAAAGAGCCCTCTTTGCCAGCGCGAGCCACGCTGGATTTCGGTATTAAAACACCATCAACCACAACCGGCGCCGCCGCCGATCTTCATTAAGGATAGACCGGTTCATCACTGGATCACCCCTTCGTGAAATGCCAAGATGCACGCGGCCCGGTGGCGGAAGATCAACGCAGGAGCGGTGCAACGCTCTTTTTCCTGGTTCAAGTCCAGGCTGGGCCTCCAGATCTTGCCGAAATTGCCGGTTGACGGCCGGCCGAAGGCCTTTCGCCGCCCGGGAAACTGGTCTAAGACACCTCCCGCGCGCCTGGGACGGCCCGGCGCTTGAAGACCTGAGGGACGCGCGGCTGCGCGCCCTTTTTTTGTGCCCGCGATTTCCGCCCGCGTCAGCGAGATTTGATGCCCAAACGTACCGACATCTCCACCATCCTCATCATCGGGGCCGGTCCTATCGTGATCGGCCAGGCCTGCGAGTTCGACTATTCCGGCACGCAAGCGGTCAAGGCGCTGAAGCAGGAGGGCTATCGAGTCGTCCTGGTCAATTCCAATCCGGCGACGATCATGACCGATCCGGAGCTGGCGGATGCGACCTATATCGAGCCGATCACACCGGAGATCGTCGCCAAGATCATCGAGAAGGAACGCTACGTCATTCCCGGCGGCTTCGCGCTGCTGCCGACGATGGGCGGCCAAACCGCGCTGAACTGCGCGCTGTCGCTGCGCAAGCTCGGCACGCTGGAAAAGTTCGACGTCGAGATGATCGGCGCCACCGCGGACGCCATCGACAAGGCCGAGGACCGCGAGCGATTCCGCGAAGCGATGACCAAGATCGGGCTGGAAACCCCGAACTCGCGGCAGGTCAAGACCCTGCCCGACGCACTGCGTGCGCTCGACGAGATCGGCTTCCCGGCGCTGATCCGCCCGTCGTTCACGATGGGCGGCACCGGCGGCGGCATCGCCTACACCAAGGCCGAGTTCATCGAGATCGTCGAACGCGGCATCGACGCGTCCCCGACCAACGAGGTGCTGATCGAAGAGTCGATCCTCGGCTGGAAGGAGTACGAGATGGAGGTTGTGCGCGATAAGCACGACAACTGCATCATCGTCTGCTCGATCGAGAATCTCGACCCGATGGGCGTGCACACCGGCGATTCGATCACCGTGGCGCCGGCGCTGACGCTGACCGATAAAGAATACCAGATCATGCGCGACGCCTCGCTGGCGGTGCTGCGCGAGATCGGCGTCGAGACCGGCGGCTCCAACGTGCAGTTCGCGGTCAATCCGGACGACGGCCGACTGGTCGTGATCGAAATGAACCCGCGGGTGTCGCGATCCTCGGCGCTGGCCTCGAAGGCCACCGGCTTCCCGATCGCCAAGGTCGCCGCCAAGCTGGCGGTCGGCTATTCGCTCGACGAGATCGCCAACGACATCACCGGCGGCGCCACGCCGGCGTCGTTCGAGCCGACGATCGACTACGTCGTCACCAAGATTCCGCGCTTCGCCTTCGAGAAATTCCCCGGCGCGTCGCCGACGCTGACCACCGCGATGAAATCGGTCGGCGAGGTGATGGCGATCGGCCGCACCTTCCAGGAAAGCCTGCAGAAGGCGCTCCGTGGCCTCGAGAGCGGCCTCACCGGTCTCGACGAAATCGAGATCGACGGTCTCGGCCGCGGCGACGACAAGAATGCGATTCGTGCGGCGCTCGGCACCCCGACGCCGAGCAGGCTGCTGCAGGTCGCCCAGGCGATGCGGCTCGGCTGGTCGAATGAGGAGATCTTCAACTCCTGCAAGATCGATCCCTGGTTCCTGGCGCAGCTTCGCGGCATCGTCGACATGGAAGCCCGGGTCCGAGAAGCTGGCCTGCCCGATCATGCGTTCGGCATGCGCACCCTGAAGGCGATGGGCTTTTCCGACGCCCGCCTCGCGGTGCTCGCCGACACGACCGAAGCCGAGGTCAAGGCCAAGCGTCGTGCACTCGGCGTGCGCCCCGTGTTCAAGCGGATCGACACCTGCGCGGCGGAATTCGCCTCGCCGACCGCCTACATGTATTCGACCTATGAGTCGCCGTTCGCCGGCCCGGCATCGGATGAAAGCCGCCCGTCGGACAAGCAGAAGGTGATCATCCTCGGCGGCGGTCCAAACCGGATCGGCCAGGGCATCGAATTCGACTATTGCTGCTGCCACGCCTGCTTCGCATTGCACGACGCCGGCTACGAATCGATCATGGTCAACTGCAACCCGGAAACGGTGTCGACCGACTACGACACCGCGGACCGGCTGTATTTCGAGCCCCTGACGGGCGAAGACGTGCTCGAGATCATCGACACCGAACGCTCCAACGGCACCCTGCGCGGCGTGATCGTGCAGTTCGGCGGCCAGACGCCGCTGAAGCTGGCGCGCGCGCTGGAAGCCGCCGACGTGCCGATCCTCGGCACCTCGCCAGACGCGATCGACCTCGCCGAAGACCGCGACCGCTTTAAGCGCATTCTCGACAAGCTGCGGCTGAAGCAGCCGAAGAACGGCATCGCCTATTCGGTCGAGCAGGCGCGACTGGTCGCGGCCGAGCTCGGGCTGCCGCTGGTGGTGCGCCCGTCCTATGTGCTCGGCGGCCGCGCCATGCAGATCATCCGCGAGGACAATCAGCTCAGCGACTATTTGCTCGGCACTCTGCCCGAGCTGGTGCCGGGCGACGTCAAGGCGCGCTACCCGAACGACAAGACCGGCCAGATCAACACGGTGCTCGGCACCAATCCGCTGCTGTTCGACCGCTATCTGTCGGACGCCACGGAAGTGGACGTCGACTGCCTGTCGGACGGCAAGGACACCTTCATCGTCGGGATCATGGAGCACATCGAAGAGGCCGGCATCCATTCCGGCGACTCGGCCTGCTCGCTGCCGCCGCATTCGCTCGATGCCAAGACCATCGCCGAGCTGGAGCGCCAGACCCGCGAACTGGCACTCGGCCTCGACGTCGTCGGCCTGATGAACGTGCAGTATGCCATCAAGGACGGCGAGATCTACGTGCTCGAGGTCAATCCGCGTGCCTCCCGCACCGTGCCGTTCGTGGCCAAGGTGATCGGCATGCCGGTCGCCAAGCTCGCGGCGCGAATCATGGCAGGCGAGAAGATCGCCGATCTCGGCCTGAAGAAGCGCGACCTCGACCATGTCGGCGTCAAGGAATCGGTCTTCCCGTTCGCCCGCTTCCCGGGCGTCGACACCGTGCTCGGCCCGGAGATGCGCTCGACCGGCGAAGTGATGGGGCTCGATCGTTCTTTCGAGATCGCGTTCGCCAAGAGCCAGCTCGGCGGCGGCACCCGCGTGCCGCGCAAGGGCACCGTGTTCGTCTCGGTTCGGGAAAGCGACAAGGCACGCATTCTGGACGCCGTGAAGCTGCTTCACTCGGTCGGCTTCAAGGTGATCGCCACCTCCGGCACCCAGCGCTATCTGTCGGACCACGGCGTCCCGGCGGAGAAGATCAACAAGGTGCTGGAAGGGCGTCCGCACATCGTCGACGCCATCATGAACGGCGAAGTCCAACTGGTGTTCAACACCACCGAGGGTCCGCAAGCCCTCGCGGACAGCCGGTCACTGCGGCGCGCTGCCCTCTTGCATAAGGTTCCCTATTACACCACTCTTTCGGGAGCGGTCGCTGCCGCGAAGGGCATCCGGGCCTATTTGGATGGGGACCTTGAGGTCCGGACCCTGCAGAGCTACTTTTCCGAAAGCTGATCGTCGCCCGGCCCACTCGGCCGGCTATCGACCGACAGGCCGTGAGGCCGGGGAACCCGCCCGCATTGGAAATGTTCTCTCCGGCGTTTGCCGGAAAGCTCTGGTGCCGATCTGAACCGACTTCGGACGCCGCAGAGGCGCGGCGCCGCCGTCAAAAGCCGACGACGTTGCGGGCGAGCACGGTTCGGCGATCCGCAATGTATTCTTGAAGGATGAAGAGACGATGGTCGAAAAGATACCGATGACTGCGGGCGGGTACGCCGCACTTTCGGACGAGTTGAAGCATCGCCAGTCGGTGGATCGTCCACGCATCATCGAGCACATCGCCGAAGCACGCTCCCATGGTGACCTCTCGGAAAACGCCGAGTACCACGCCGCCAAGGAAGAGCAGTCCCACAACGAAGGCCGGATCAACGAACTCGAGGACAAGCTGGCGCGCGCGGACATCATCGACGTCAGCAAGCTGTCGGGCGACACCGTCAAGTTCGGCGCCACCGTCACTCTGATCGACGAGGACACCGAGAAGAAGGCCGTGTGGCAGATCGTCGGTGAGGCCGAAGCCGACGCCAAGAAGGGCAAGATCTCGATCACCTCGCCTCTGGCGCGGGCGCTGATCGGCAAGAAAGCGGGGTCCTCGGTCGAGGTCGTCGCCCCCGGCGGCGCCAAGGCCTATGAGATCGAAAAGGTCGAGTGGCGCTGATCGCCGCCTTAAAGGATCCAACGAAAAGCCGCCGCCAGGGCGGCTTTTTTGTTGCATGGACGCTCCCGCTCACGGCGATGTCAGTCGATGCGCGTTCTGACTTCCGGCACTCTCCGGCTACCGGCGGCAGCGCACGGCGGTCGCTGAGCCCCACCTCGAGACAGGACCCTTCATGGACCAACTCTTCGCGCGCTGGCAGCCGCTGGCCCTCAGCCTGCTCCGCTTCGTCACCGGCCTCGTGCTGTTCCAGTACGGTGTCGCCAAACTGTTCAAATTTCCGCCGGTGCCGATGTTCGCCAAGGTCGAGCTGTTCTCGCTCTACGGCGCCGCCGGCAGCCTCGAGCTGATCCTCGGCGCGCTGCTGATGCTTGGGTTGCTGACTCGCCCGGTCGCCTTCATCCTGTCCGGCGAAATGGCGTTCGCCTATTTCGTCGGGCACTATCCGAAAGGCTTGTATCCGGTGCTGAACGGCGGCTCGCTGGCGATCGCGCTGTGCTTCACTTGCCTGTATCTAGCCACCGCCGGCGGCGGCCCGATCAGCCTCGACCGCATGCTGGGCCGGTCACGTTGAGCAACCGGCGACGGCTTCAGGTCGTCGCCGACTTCAATTCCAGCGGCACCGCAGCAGCGTATTTCGAGTTGCGCAGCACCAGCGAGGTGCGGACGTTGCGGACGTGCGGGGCGGCGGTGAGATGGGCGACGAAATTCTGAAACGTCGCCATGTCCGGCGCGACGCATTTCAGGATGAAGTCGACTTCGCCCGACAGCATCCAGCATTCGCGCACCAATGGCTCTTTGCGGACGAACTCCTCGAAGCCGCGCAGGTCGGCCTCGGCCTGGCTCGACAGATGCACAGAAGCGAACACGGTGACGTCAAAGCCGAGATGGGCCGGGTCGAGCAGGCCGCGATAGCCGAGGATGTAGCCTTCCTCCTCCAGCGTCCTGACCCGGCGCAGACAGGGCGGCGGGGAGATCCCCACCCGTTTGGCCAGTTCGACATTGGTGATTCGACCGTCGTCCTGGATTTCCTGCAGGATCTTTAGATCGATCTGGTCGAGGCTCTTGGTCACGCTGGTGCTATTCCCGCAAGGCGGATTCGGCTTACAAACAAGCCTCTCTTAGCGTACCTCGCGGAATTTGGGTAATTTTATTTCGTGATGCTCACAACTCGTTTCCCAATCTTGGTGGGAAATCCTGCACGGAGGTATTGCAAATCTTGCATAGCTCACCAAATACCATAGACTTCTGTCTGATCTTCCGCCCATTGGCGATGCCCCAGCCAGGCCTACTCCTGCGTCGCGCCGCCCTCAGTTTCGGGGACTGATTTATGCCGAGTCCGGTTCAAGCCAAGGTCGTGATCATTGGATCCGGGCCAGCCGGTTATACCGCCGCGATCTACGCTGCCCGCGCGATGCTGGAGCCGATCCTGATTCAGGGCATGCAGCCCGGAGGACAGCTCACCATCACCACCGACGTCGAGAACTATCCCGGCTTCGCCGACGTGATCCAGGGCCCGTGGCTGATGGAGCAGATGGAGAAGCAGGCGCTGCACGTCGGCACCCGGATCAAGACCGACCTCGTGGTCGATCTCGACCTCAGCCAGCGGCCGTTCCGGCTGACCTGCGACAGCGGCGACGTCTATCTCGCCGACACGCTGATTCTCGCCACCGGAGCCCAGGCGCGCTGGCTGGGTATTCCGTCCGAGCAGACCTACAAGGGCTTCGGCGTCTCGGCCTGCGCGACCTGCGACGGCTTCTTCTACCGCGGCAAGGATGTCGTGGTGGTCGGCGGCGGCAACACCGCGGTCGAGGAAGCGCTGTTCCTGACAAACTTCGCCGCCAGCGTCACCATCGTGCATCGCCGTGATCACTTCCGCGCCGAGCGCATCCTGCAGGATCGGCTGTTCAAGCATCCGAAGATCAAGGTGATCTGGGACGTCGCCGTCGACGAGATCTGCGGCGCCGACAATCCGACCAAGGTCACTCATGTGCGGCTGAAGAACGTCAAGAGCGGCACGACCAGCGAGGTCAAGGCCGACGGCGTCTTCATCGCGATCGGCCACGCGCCCGCGACGGAGCTGTTCAAAGATCAGATCAAGCTCAAACCGTCGGGCTATGTCGAGGTGGCGGCCAATTCGACCGCAACCTCGGTGCCCGGGGTTTTCGCCGCCGGCGATGTCGCCGACGAGACCTACCGCCAAGCCGTCACTGCCGCCGGAATGGGTTGCATGGCGGCCCTCGAAGCCGAACGCTTCCTGGCGCTGCGCGCCGGCGACCGCCAAGCGGCCGAATGACTCTCTGATGGCGCGACACCGCGACGGGTTCACCGATATGGACTGGGATAAGCTGAAGGTTTTCCACGCCGCTGCGGAAGCGGGGAGTTTCACCCATGCCGGCGAGCAGCTCGGGCTGTCGCAGTCGGCGGTTTCGCGACAGGTCAGTGCGCTGGAGCAGGAGCTTTCGGTCTCGCTGTTTCATCGCCACGCCCGCGGCCTGATCCTCACCGAACAGGGCGACCTGCTGTTCCGCACCGCGCATGACGTGTTCATGCAGTTGCAGGCGGCGCGTGCAAAGCTCACCGACAGCCGTGAACGGCCGAGCGGCGACCTCAAGGTCACGACCACACCGGGGCTCGGCATTCACTGGCTGGTGCCGCGGCTCGGCGAATTCACCGCGCTGTATCCGGAGATCCGGATTTCGCTGATCGTCACCGACGAAGAACTCGACCTGTCGATGCGCGAGGCCGACGTCGCGATCCGCACCCGCAAGCCGACCCAGCCCGACCTGATCCAGCGCAAGCTGTTCTCGATCGGCTTCCACGCCTATTGCTCGCCGGAGTACATCAAGAACTTCGGGACGCCGCGGACGCTGGAAGAGCTCGACGATCACCGTCTGATCATGCTGAGCGACAGTCAGGTGCCGCCGCATCTGCAGAACCGGAGTTGGCTGATCGAGGCTGGCCGCAACGGCGTTGCGCCGCGCGAGCCGTACTTCAAGGTCAACAACATCCTCGGCCTGGTGCGCGCTTGCCAACAGGGCCTCGGCATCGCCGCGCTTCCGGACTATCTGATCGAGGACACCAACCGTCTGGTGCAGTTGTTCGGCGAAGAAGACTCGATTCAGCTCGACACCTACTTCGTCTATCCGGAGGAGTTGAAGACGGTTGCGCGCGTGCAGGTGTTCCGCGACTTCGTCGTCAACAAGGCCCAGCGCTGGCCGGGCTGATTTGCCGCTCCCGGTGCTTCGCATGTCTGACATGCGGGGGGCCCGCTTGTCGGGCGACCGGATCGCAGATCAAATCATATCCATGCTGAGGGGTCGCGCTACTCAGAAGTCCCCCTCCTCCGGTGGCGCGGCGGCTCAGTTATCCCTCTTGGAAGGTGATTGTGTCGGCCTATCAGGCCAAAGACCTTAGACCGGGCTCTTCGTGAGCCCGGTTTTTTTCTGCACGACGGATTGCGCGCCCGATCAGAGACGGTCGGTCGCAGATCTGCATGAAAAAACGCGCGGGAGGCCGCGCGCTGGAACAGTCTTTCGCGGCGATCAGGCCGCCTGCTTGTGCATGCCGGAGTTTCCGGCGCCGCGGATCGCCTTGACCGACCGTTCAATCGCCGCCCACAGCCGGTTGACCTCATAGGCCGCACGGCCCTCGGCGGCGTATTCGCGGGCGCCCTGTCCTTCACCGAGCGCCATCAGAAGATCGGCGCGATTGGTGATCTGCCCGCCCCAGACCGGAGCCTTGAATTTAGCCAGCGCGTCGCGCGCGATGGTGACGATCCGGCTTTCGACTTCATCGCGCAACGCCGGTGCGCCGTTGAGCACGACCGCGTAGGGCTTGCGATGCGAACGGCAGGTCTGGATCGTGTCCTGCACTGCATTGACGTCGAACACACCGGGCCGCGCCGGAATGATCACCATCGTGGCGTTGCGGATCGCATCGTCGACGACGGCGGACAAGTTCGGTGGCGTGTCGACGAACACCCACTCGACCCCGTCACGCTTAGCAGAAGCGATGATGTCGCTCACCGAACGCGTCGCAGCGCGCAGCGGCGGCTCGTTGGTGCCGCGCAGCTTGTGCCAGAGCGTCAGCGAGCCCTGCGGATCGGCATCGATCAGCAGGCAGGGACGCGATGCCTTGTGAACCTGTGCAGCCAAGTGAGCAGTCAGGGTGCTTTTCCCCGAGCCGCCTTTACGCGAAGCAAAAACGATGACGTTCATACGCTGGCCTCCCGATTGACCTTCGCGGCGAAGGTGAATCAGCTCGTTGATTCGTGAAAGATAAAATTGCAAGCAATCGTCATCGCTTCGCCAGATTGTGCCGATGAACGTGCTTTCGCGTCACAGATGTTCCGTCGCGTACGCTCGTCGAGGACGCTGATTGAGTCGTGACGGCGGTTTTCGAGTCGATGGGATCGCTTCCCGATCGGCCGATATGGAGGAAACTATGCGGCAGGCTTGGCCGAGGAGTCGGCAGATCCAGGCTCTTGATGCTGCGCGATCGGCGCGACCTCGACTCCGCGCATGCGTTGTCGCTCCAGCCATTTGCGCTCGATCCAGTTCAGCGCTCGCGCGGTCGGCTTCTCCAGAGCCGGCACATCCTGCGCGATTAGCACCATGCCGAGCGGCAACATCCATAGGCCGAGCACCGGCAGGAAGCTGAGCACTCCGCCGCCCACCAACGCGACACCGAGCGGTAGCCGGGCGTATTTCGACGACGGACGCCGCAGCCAGCCGACGAACTGGGCCGGCCGCGGTGGAAGCTTGGCCTCGAACCACTGAAGGTGACGTTCGAGTTCGGCGCGGTGATCGATCTCTGTCACTGAAGCTCTCCTCAAGGCGCGAGATATGCGCGTCGATCTCGGCACCAACGCGGCAAGCTGTCGCGCGGATCCACGGAACTCCGAATGACGTCGCGATTAGTGACGCACCCGCGGATGCCGCTTGTGAGGTTTCAGGCTGACCGGTTTGGATCTCCGCGCGTTCCCGGAGCGCATCGCGGTCGGCATCGAGCCGAAAAATGCACGACATCCCGGGGTCAGTCGCGCCTTGTTCTGCATCATGCAGACGGTGATCCTGTCGACGTCGGGCACGAACGCACCGCACAACCGCATCGCATCACCCGAACAGGCCTGCTGCTGGTCGGCCGTGTAGGCGCGCGCGCCGGTCGCTACGAATGACAGACTAAGGCTGATCGCAGCCACAACAAAACAGCTACCAACGTGCCGTCGCAAGATCGATCGGGTCGAAATCATCATGCCCCCAATTGTGCCGATGCTAACCAGCGGCACGTCCTCAGCTAATTATTTGGTTGAGCGAACTGTGCGGGAGCCGCGACGAATTCGCAAGCAACGCGCGAACTACAGTGGCGGAGTTACAAACCAGCGACTCTCGCTAGGCCTCGTTGCCGCTAAGCCTCGTTGGCACCGGCTCCCCGTTCGTCGAGCGCCTGCTGACCTTCGACGGTCAGGCGATAGTGAGACTGGCCAGCGACTTCACCTGTGCGGCTCACCGCCACGAAGCCGCCCGACACCAAGCGGTCGAGCTCGAGACGCTGTGCTGTATTGAGATCGCGGCCCGACGCTCGCGCGATATCGACCAGGACCGATATCGCCTGGTCGCTCAATTCTCTGCTCGTCATGGCGACCTTCAGCTCCGTACGCTTGGCAACGTGAGCGTCGGCCATTCCGTTCCCATCGCGTCCACGAATCACGCCGATACAATCCCTCGCGACCGCATCGGCGGGAGAACGACCCGACATCATGGCGCCATGGAAGAAGGCGCAGCGTTTTGAAGAAGGCGTTGAAAAAGGGGTGGTACAGTTGGGTGGGCTCGAACCACCGACCTCCTGTTCCACAGACAGGCGCTCTAACCAACTGAGCTACAACTGCATCCGGCGCGGCCGAGGTGGCCCGCGAACGGGCGGAAACTAGGTGCAACGCCGCGTTTTGGCAAGGCCGTGATCGACCGCAAGACCAATGTCGGGGGTACTGTCGACAACATCGTGCAAACGACAAAGCCCGGGCGCAGGGCCCGGGCCTTGAAAACGAGGCAAACCGGGCCCGATCAGGCCGCCGGCTTGAAGATCTTCGAGGCGTTGGCCTTGATCGGCTCGACGGTGTCCGCGGCGACCTTCTGGCTGAGCTCGGTCAGCTCCTTGGTCTGCGTCGTCAGCGTCTCGATCTGCTTCTTGGCGTGGGACGTCCACAATTCCATCATGTCCGGCAGGGTCTTGGCGCCGATCAGGCTCTGCGCGAAGTCGAAGCTGGCGCTGGTGTTGGTCTTCACGAAGTCGAACAGCATAGCCGAATAATCGGTCGCGCCCTTGCTCGCCGTGGTGAACACTGCCTCGATGGTGCCGTTCTGGGTCTCGGCAACGTCCTTCAGCTTGGCGTAGCTCTCGCGGGCCTGCGACACTCCCTTTTCGGCGAAGGCACGCACCTGCTCGGGAAGCTGGAACGGCATCACGGTGGAAAACGGATCGCTCGAATCGGCCATAGGTACATCCTTCGCTGGTGGGGAAATCGAAGTGACCCGCACGCGGCCTGCGTCATGTTCAGGCTGTATGTCGAGCCCAGGACGACC
Source organism: Rhodopseudomonas parapalustris (assembly GCF_053772255.1). NCBI lineage: Bacteria > Pseudomonadati > Pseudomonadota > Alphaproteobacteria > Hyphomicrobiales > Nitrobacteraceae > Rhodopseudomonas > Rhodopseudomonas parapalustris. The sequence continues at coordinate 16,707 of NZ_JAMKBZ010000043.1, forward strand.
GAGGCCATCCAGTGATCAAAGATTATCACAAAAATTGTGCAATGCAACATAGGAGTGTATCACAATGCCACATTCCGTGCTTTTTGCACGCCACGCGTGTAGAGACGAAGGCCGGCCGGAATGTTGCCGGGCGCGGCCCCGTCTCCCTCGGACACGCTCTCAGCTTTTCGGCTTGGCGACGTCCTGAGCCGCCTTGGTGACGACTTGGCCGATCTCGCTGGCCTGCTCGGCGAGCGCCCTCATCTGCGCCTGGACGTATTCGCTGTGCAGCCGCATCACGTCGCCGAGGTCCTTCGCGTGGACGAGCTGCTGCGCGTAGTCGAGAGCAGCGTGGACGTTGCGCTCGGCGAACGTCACCGCGCGGGTGGTGATTTCCTTGGCGTTGGCCCGGGCCGTTGCACCTCGATCCTCGATCGTGGAGGCGGTTTGCTGGGCGCTGGAGAGCATGTGCTCGAACGCTTTCCGGGCCTGGTCGAAACCGGCCTCGGCCATCGAGCGCACTTCCTTGGGAATTTCGAATCGATCGCGCAGTTCCTGATCCATCGTCAGTTCCTTCCACCTGTTAGCCGCCGTCCGAACCGAGCTTCGCCGGTCTTCAAGACTGTATCGACCGATCGCATCGCCGGCATGACCGGCAGATGTCGACTCGCGGATCGTGACCGATTGCATCGGTTTTGCAACCTTTCAACGCAATCGGGGCGTTTCAGGTCCAGGGCGGTGACCGAATTAAGGTTATCCGCGCTTAACACGGGATAGCCGAAGCGGGATCGTGGACCTGGCGAGGGGCGCTGGTGATAATGAATTGTTAAGGTTCTCAGGCCCCGTGCCCTGTCCACCACCGCTGGCCAGCCGCGGCGTACGAGTAGCGATGACCAACTGGGACTTTCAATTGCGAGGGGTCGACGATCCCCGGCTCGCGGCGCACGCGACCCGGATGCTGCCGGCATGGCTGTGGTCGACGGACGGCAGCCGCATTCTATGGGCCAACCCGGTCGCGGCCAGGCTGTTCGGCGCCGGCAACACCGCCGAGCTCGCCGGCCGAACTTTCGGGCCGGCGGACCCGCATCGACGCCAGGTCGCCCAGCTCGCCGCCAAGCTGCCGCCGAGCGGCGCCACGCGGCTGGAGCGGCTGCGCGGCTTCGGCGCTGCCCTGGGCGGCCCGGTGACCTGTGCCTGTACCCGGCTCGGCTTCGCCGATGGCAAAGCAGGGGTGTTGATCGCCGCGGCCGAAATGATCGGCCGCCCGATGCCCCTGATCGACCGGCTGCGCGGGTTGGTCGAAGGCGTCGACACGCCGATCGCGGCGTTCGCGAGCGATGGCCTGTTCGTCGGCTCGAGCGCGACCGCGCGCACTCTGCTTGGCTTCCGCAACCTGAGCGAGGCCGGCCTCGATCAGGCTCGCACCGACGCCCTGCGGCTCGGCCGCACCGAGATTCCGATCGGGTTCGGCCGATTGGTGTTGCAGCGGGTCGGCAACGGTGTCGACGTCGGCCTGATCGCGCTGCTGGCGCCGGACACCACCGCACAGTCATCTCCGCCCCCGGAAGCGGCACCGCTGGAGCATCCCCAGGCAGAGTCGCCGCCCCCGAGCACCGAGCCGATCGAGGCCCCGGCCGCGCCGCCTGCGCCGGACTACGAGACCTTCGACACCCTCAGCGAAGCCCCCGCCGAATTCACCTTGCTCGGCGACGTGCCGCCGGCATCGGTTGCAGACGAGCCCGCTCCGGAGCTTGCCTCCGCTGAGGCTGAGGCTGAGGCTGAGGCTGCAGTGGAACCGGCCCCGGCGCAAGAGCCTGCTCTCGACGTCGAGGCGGTCGTCGACGGGTCCGCGGCGCCGGAAGCCGTCGAGCCAGACCCGATGCCAGCCGCAACAGACGTCGCGGCCGTGTCCGAGCAGGCCGGATCGGAGCCGGGGACGGAAGAAGCCCAATCCCCCATCGAGCGGACGCCAGAGCCGCCGCCGCCACGGCGTCATCCGCTGCGCTTCGTCTGGCAGATCGACCGCGACGGCCGACTGGCGATCGCTTCGGACGAATTCCTCCGCCTGATCGGTCCGCACACCGCCGCAAATCTCGGCGAGCGATGGATCGACGTCGCCGACCGACTCGGGCTCGATCCCGAGGGCCGCGTTGCTGCAGCACTCGCCACCCGACACACTTGGAGCGGCATCACGCTGCAATGGCCGGCGGACGGCGTAGCGCTGCGGCTTCCGATCGAGATGTCTGGCCTGCCGGTGCAGGATCGAGACGGATCGTTCATCGGCTATCGCGGCTTCGGCGTCTGCCGCGATCTCGCCGCGCTCGATCAGCTCGCCGTGCACCGTCCGCCTGGCCGGAGCGAGCCGTCGCCGCGGCCGCTATCGGCCGATCGCGCGTCGCAAAACACCGCTTCAGATCAGGCCCCTGCTCTGGACCCGCTCCTGAACCCTGTGGACACGCCCTTGGATACCCCGAAAAACGTCCTGCCGTTCCGGCCCACCAACGATACGCGTGCGCCGTCGCTGACTCCGGGCGAGAACAGCGCTTTCCACGAACTGGCGCGACAACTGGCGGCCCGGCTCGAAAGCGAGACGCCCACCACCGAAGCGCCGTCGATCGCCGACGAGACGATCGAGACACAAGCGGATGCGACGCCGAGCGCGGCACCCGAGGAATCCCATCCCGATGCTGATCGGCTTCGCCAGGCGGCCATGACGGCAAGCGGCGACAGCGCGCGCGACCGCCTGCTGCTCGATCTGATGCCGGTCGGCGTCCTGATCTATCGACTCGATCACCTGCTGCACGCCAATCCGGCGTTCCTGTCGCGGATGGGCTTTCCGAGCGTCGCCGCACTGGAAGAGGCCGGCGGCCTCGACGCGCTGTACGTCGACTCCGAGGTCGGCGAAGCGAGCAGCAGTTCGGAGAGCGGCACTCCGATCACCATCACTGCCGCGCAAGGCAGCGACGCTGCGTCGACACAGGCGCGGCTGTTCACCATCACCTGGGACGGCGAACAGGCTTTGGCGCTGATCTGCTCGGCCGCCGCAGAACCTCAAGCGGTCACCGAGTTGCCATTCGCGCCTGCGACTGCGATCGACGATGTGCCGTCCGTGGTCGGCGCGGCAAATGCCGAAGAACTCGGCACGATCCTCGACACCACCGCCGAGGGCGTCATGATGTTCGACGAAGCCGGACAGATCAGCGCCGCCAACCGCAGCGCCGAGGTGCTGTTCGGCTATGGCGGCGACGCCCTGATCCAGCACAATCTGATCGAACTGTTCGCGCCGGAAAGCCGGGCCGCCGTGCTCGATTACTTGGACAGCATCAAGAATGGCCGCGCCCAGAGCGTGCTCGACCACGGTCTCGAAGCGCTCGGCCAGGTGCGCGAAGGCGGGCTGTTTCCACTGAGCATGACGATCGGCCGCACGCGAACCGACGGGCCGAACTTCTTTGCCGTGTTCCGCGACCTGTCTCAGATGCAGCGGACCGAAACCGAATTGAGCCAAGCCAGGCGGCACGCCGAACGCGCCGCCGACGCCAAGGCCGACGCGCTGGCACGGCTCAGCCACGAGATCCGCGCCCCGCTGAACGCGATTATCGGATTCGCCGAGGTGATGATCGAGGAACGCTTCGGCCCGCTCGGCAACGAGCGCTACGTCGACTACCTAAAGGATATCCGCGCCTCCGGCGAACGCGTCATCGGCATCGTCGATGACCTGCTCGACCTGTCGCGGATCGAAACCGGCAAACTCGATCTCACCTTCGGCAGCATCAACCTCAACGAACTGGTCGAACAAAGCGTCGCCGTGATGCAGCCGCGGGCCAACCGCGAGCGCATCATCATCCGCACTTCGCTGGCGCATTCGCTTCCGACGGTGGTGGCCGACACGCAGGCGCTACGCCAGATCATCATGAACCTGATCGGCACCTCGATTCATCTCGCCAATGCCGGCGGACAGGTGATCGTCTCGACCGCGCTCAGCGATTCCGGCGAGGTGGTGCTCCGCGTCCGCGACACCGGCAGTCGGCTCAACGACGACGAACTCGCCGCCGCATTACAGCCGTTCCGCCCCCCGGCGCCGAGCGACCGCACCGAGGCCGCCGGCGTCAGCCTGTCGCTGACCAAAGCGCTGGTCGAAGCCAACCGTGCCACCTTCCACATCAAGAGCGCGCCGCAATCCGGCACGCTGATCGAAGTGGTGTTCGCCCACGCGCCTGCGGCGGTTTGAGGAAGAGATACGGGCTGCCATCTCTGCGATGATATCATATTGCAACAGACTAGCGCACTAGGACGGCCGGCCCCCGAATCTGCCTGAGCGATGAATGACCTGCCAAGGTGCCGGCTCGGGCTTTCTAAAACCTCGAATGCCGCCTAACGTTTACAAATGACCAAGCTCTTCGAACAGGCAATCGAGACCGTCCGCGGCCTTCCCGCCGAGCAGCAAGACGCATTGGCTAGACTGGTTATGCAATTTGCGACAGTGGACCAGCCGGCACTCGAGCTGTCTGCGGAAGAGGCGGCCTCTTTCGATGAATCATTAGCGCAGGCCGAACGCGGCGAGTTCGCCACCGAGGAGCAAATTCGCGCTATCTGGGCCAAGCACGGGCTGTGAAGCTGCGCTATGCGATCCGTGCTGCCGTCGAACTCGACAAAATCCTCAACTTCATCGATCAGCCCTCACCACGGGGTGCAAGCCACGTCAAAGCGCGCATCCACGCGGTGATCGAGTTGCTCCTCGAATATCCGGAGGCTGGGAGGGAAACCACGAGGGGACTACGTCGCGTGGTTGCCTATCCTTATCCCTACGTGATTTTCTATCGCGCGACCGCATCAGAGATCATCATTCACGGCGTGCGTCACAGCGATCGGAAGCCGGCGGCACCGTCCTGAGCTCACCTCCAAGTTGCTGCTGAACTCAGCCGCATGGGACATGCGTCAATGCCCCTTGCCCCCCGCCGGTAATCGCGATTTAGCTGAGTGCGAACCGAACCTGGCGCGAGAGCCTCGATGGCGACGATCGACACCTCCCTGGTTGCAAAACTGCCGCTGTTTGCGGGGCTGAGCCCGGCCGAGCTCGACGCCGTGCTGCAGGAGGCGCGGTCGATCCGTGTCCCCAAGAGCGGCCACGTCTTCGAGCAGGGGGAAGACGCGCACTCGTTCTTCGTGCTGCTGCACGGCCACGTCCGCGCCAGCAAAGTCACCCCAACGGGGGAACAGATCGTGGTGCGCTACGTCGCGCCGGGTGAAACCTTCGGAGTGGCCACGGCGATCGGTCTGAACCGCTATCCGGCAACGGCGACCGCGGTCGACGACTCGATCGTGCTGTCGTGGCCGACCGGGGCATGGCCGAGGCTCGTCGAGCGATATCCTGCGCTCGCCGCCAACACGCTGCGTACCGTCGGCGGCCGGTTGCAGGAGACGCATTCCCGGGTGATCGAAATGTCGACCCAGCAGGTCGAACAGCGCGTCGCCCACGCGCTGCTGCGGCTCGCCAAGCAGAGCGGCCGCAAGGTCGAGAGCGGGGTGCAGATCGACTTTCCGATCAGCCGCCAGGACATCGCGCAGATGACCGGCTCGACGCTGCACACCGTCAGCCGGCTGCTGTCGAGCTGGGAGCAGAAGGGCCTGATCGAGAGTGGCCGGCAGAAAATCATATTGCGCGAGCCGCACCAACTCGTGGTGCTGGCCGATCAACCGCCCGGCGACAAGACCTCCTGAGGCCTTGCCACGGCCTCACGCAGCGCCGCCAAGAACGGCGCTTCGGGGGTCCGATGCTCGCGACAAGAATCCTCGATGGTGTGAAACGTCGCGATCGGACAACCGACGCACGCGTGTCTGAAATCCAGGAACACCCGGATCGTCGCCGGCCAGTCGCGCATCACGTCCTCGACTAGATAGCTGCGGTCTATCGACATTGTGGTCTCCCTTGACCCGCCATGCTGATCTCCATGCACGACAGGTTCTTTGTCGCGCGACAACGTTTCGGCGGTTCCCGCACCTCGTAGTTTCCGGGTCCGACAAATAACGGATGCGGAGAGTACCGGAGTTGATCGGCATTCATCGCTGAGCTTGTGCTGGGACAAACAGCGGAAGCGTAGCAGGCGCATGGTTGCGCCAGCCCAGTTTCAATCCAGCCCTGAAGGACCACGACCATGATGACCCGCCGAGACACCCTGCTGAGCGTCGCCGCCTCCGCGCTGATGATGAGCGCCGCAACGACGATGACGCCCGCCGCCGCAGCCACCCCCTCTGCCGAAGAGGACATTTCCAAGCTGCCGCGCCAGAAGGTCGAGCTGGTTGCACCGCCCTTCGTACACGCGCATCAGCAGGCAACCAAGGAAGGGCCCAAGGTCGTCGAGTTCAAGCTGGTGGTCCAGGAGAAGGAGGTCGTCATCGACGAAGACGGCACCAAATTCCAGGCGATGACCTTCAATGGATCGATGCCCGGGCCGCTGATGGTGGTGCACCAGGGCGATTATGTCGAGCTGACGCTGGTCAATCCCGCCACCAACACCATGCCGCACAACATCGATTTCCACGCCTCGACCGGCGCGCTCGGCGGCGGCGGCCTGACCCTGATCAACCCCGGCGAGCAGGTGGTGCTGCGTTTCAAGGCCGACCGCGCCGGCACCTTCGTGTATCACTGCGCGCCGGGCGGCAACATGATCCCCTGGCACGTCGTCTCGGGCATGAACGGCGCCATCATGGTGCTGCCGCGTGACGGCCTGAAGGATCGCGACGGCAAGCCGTTGCACTACGACCGTGTCTATTACATCGGCGAGCAGGACATGTACGTGCCGAAAGACGAGCACGGCAAGTACAAGGCCTACGGCTCGCCTGCCGAATCCTATGTCGACACGGTGGAGGTGATGCGCAAGCTGATCCCGACCCATGAAGTGTTCAACGGCAAGGTCGGCTCACTCACCGGCAAGAATGCCATGACCGCGAAGGTCGGCGAAACCGTGCTGATCGTGCACTCGCAGGCCAACCGCGACACCCGCCCACATCTGATCGGCGGCCACGGAGATTACGTCTGGGAGACCGGCAAGTTCTCCAATCCGCCGGAGACCAATCTGGAAACCTGGTTCATCCGTGGCGGCTCGGCCGGGGCGGCGCTCTACACCTTCAAACAACCGGGCGTGTATGCTTACGTCAATCACAACCTGATCGAAGCCGTCGAGCTCGGCGCCACCGCTCACTTCAAGGTGGATGGCAAGTGGAATGACGACCTGATGAAGCAGGTCAGCGCACCCGGCCCGATCCCAGGCGGATCGACGAACTAAGACTCCACCCTTCCGGGGCTCACGTTTGTGAGCATCCCTCTTCCCCGTCATTGCGAGGCGCGAAGCGACGAAGCAATCCAGTCCAGCGTTCGGAGCTGGATTGCTTCGCTTCGCTCGCAATGACGAGGTGAGATCATCGACGAATGAGCCCCCTTCAATCCCGCCGAACTCCCATGCCGCTCGCCTTTAAAGCCAAGATCGTTCTGGCCGCTCTCGCCGGCTTCGCCTCGCCGTTCATGGCCGTGCCGCTGATGCTCGGAAGCGGCGATCCGGCCTTCGAAGCCCGGCAGCCGATCACCGTCGTCGCGCCGGGCACGATGCGATATCGGTTGCCGGGCGAATTCACCCGCGACGGGCGGCAGATCGAAGCGCCACGGATCGAACTGCGGTTCGACGCGCCGCTGTCGATCATGCTGCATCAGGTCAGCGCGGCGGACTACCAACTCTGCGTCGATGACGGCGCCTGTCATCCGACGCCTTCCGACACCGCGATCCGCACCGATCGTCCGGTTGTGCGCGTATCGTGGCAGGACGCGACCGGATACGCCGAATGGCTGTCGCGCAAGACCGGCACGCACTATCGGCTGCCGACCGACGCCGAATGGGCGTTCGCGGCCGGCAGCAAGTTCAAGGACGACGGGCTAGCGTCGGACAGCGACGATCCGTCGGTGCGCTGGATCGCGCGCTACGAGCGTGAATCCGATCGCGACGATCTATCGAGCGCCTTGCGTAACTTCGGCGGTTTCGGCGCCAACGAACGCGGCCTGCTCGATCTGTCCGGTAACGTCTGGGAATGGACCACCACCTGCTTCGACCGCACCGCGATCGACACCGGCGGCCAACGGCAGGCGCAAACCGCCAATTGCGGCGTGCGGATCGCCGAAGGACGGCACCGCGCCTACGTCTCGGATTTCATCCGCGACGCCAAGGCCGGCGGTTGCTCGGCCGGCCTTCCGCCGATCCATCTCGGCTTTCGCCTGTTGCGCGAGCCGGCTGCACCGCTCGCGCGGCTGCGCGGACGACTGGAGCGCGCACTCGCAGCGGTACGGATCTGAACCGCGACCCAAGGCCGCGCAAGACATTGACACGCATCAAACGGCCCGGCTGCGCCAGCTTCTAGCCTTGCGCATCGCGTGTCCCGGCACCCGCCGCTTTGCCACGCGCTCCTGAAAGGCCGCCCGGCCGATGCGCGGAGTTGCGCCACCTTGAACATCCCCGATCTCACCCGTCCGCCGCTGACGATCCGGCGGATCAGTCTCGACACCGGACGCGAGAACGTCGCGGTGATCTCTCGCCGCTCGCGCGCCCTGCGCCCGGATGTGTTCCGCGGCTTCAGCCGCGTCGAGCTACGCATCAACGGCAAAGTGCTGCTCGCGACGCTGATGATCACCGATGACGATGCGCTGATCGGCCCCGACGAACTCGGCCTGTCGGAACCCGCTTTTCGTCGCTTCAACGAACCGGTCGGCAGTGCGGTGTCGGTGACGCCAGCGCGCTCGCCGGCCAGCCTCGACGCGGTTCGCGCCAAGATCCAGGGCCACACGCTGTCGGCTGCGGAAATCACTGCGATCGTCGATGATCTCGCGCACTTCCGCTACTCCGACATGGAGATTGCCGCGTTCCTGATCAGCGCCGCGCGTTTCACCTCCACTGACGAGCTTCTGGCGCTGGTCGGCGCGATGGCCTCGGTCGGCACCCAATTGACGTGGGACACACCGATCGTCGTCGACAAGCACTGCATCGGCGGCATTCCCGGCAACCGCACCACCATGATCGTGGTGCCGATCGTCGCGGCGCACGGCCTGATGATTCCGAAGACCTCATCGCGAGCCATCACCTCGCCGGCCGGCACCGCCGACACCATGGAGCTGCTGGCGCGGGTCGATCTCGACGTCGAGCAGATGAAAGAGGTGGTGCACGCCTGCGGCGGCTGCCTGGTGTGGGGCGGCCACGTCAACCTGTCACCCGCCGACGACATCCTGATCTCGGTCGAGCGACCGCTCAGCCTCGACACGCCGGAGCAGATGGTCGCCTCGATCATGTCGAAGAAGCTCGCCGCCGGCTCAACCCGATTGCTGATCGACTTCCCGGTCGGCCCGTCCGCCAAAGTCACCAACGCCAACGAGGCGATGCGGCTGCGCAAACTGTTCGAGTTCGTCGGGGATCATTTCGGGATAAGCGTCGAGGTCGTCACCACCGACGGCCGGCAGCCGATCGGCCGCGGCATCGGCCCGGTTCTGGAAGCCCGCGACGTGATGGCGGTGCTGGGCAACGAGCCGGGCGCCCCCGCTGACTTGCGCGAAAAATCGCTGCGGCTCGCCGCGCATCTGCTCGAATACGATCCAAAGCTGCGCGGCGGCGCCGGCTATGCCCGCGCCAAGGAGCTGCTCGACAGCGGCGCGGCGCTGAAGAAGATGCAACAGATCATCGATGCGCAAGGTCCCTCACCCTGCCCGGCCGAACTCGGCAGCTACGCGGCTGATGTGCTGGCGACCGCGGACGGTGTGGTCAACGGCATCGACTGCCTGCGCATCAACCGCCTCGCCCGCAGCGCCGGCGCGCCCGTCGCCAAGGGCGCCGGCATCGATCTGTTCAAGAAAATCGGCGACCGCGTCGAAAAGGGCGAACCGCTGTATCGGGTCTATGCGTCCGACCGCTCCGAATTCGATCTGGCGCTGGCAGCCGCACAGGCTGAGTCCGGCTTCGCGATCAATCATCACACGCCCGCCGACGTGGATCTGGTGTCGTGAGTGTCGCCCTGCGCTATCTGGATTCGGCGGCGGACGATGCCAATCGGCTCGCGGCCCGGCTCGGCGTGCCGGCGCATCTCATCACGCAGCACCGCTTTCCGGACGGCGAGATCGCCGTCAATGCCGGCCCGGTAGCGGCGACCACGATCCTGTATCTGCCGCTCGACCAGCCCAACGACAAGCTGGTGACCATCCTGTTCGCCGCCGAAGCGCTGCGCCGCGAAGGCTGCAACCGGTTGGTACTGCTGGCGCCGTATCTCTGCTACATGCGCCAGGATGTGGCATTCCATCCCGGCGACGCGATCAGCCAGAAGGCGATGGGCCAGTTGCTCGCGGGGCTGGTCGACCGCGTCATTACGGTCGATCCGCATCTGCATCGCACGCCACGGCTCGGCGATGTGTTCCCAGGTATCGCGGCGGATGAGCTGTCGGCGATGCCGGCGATCGCCGCGGCGCTGCGCTGCACGCTCGATCCTGACACCGTGGTGGTCGGGCCCGACTCTGAATCCCAGCAATGGGTCGATGCGCTGGCCAAACTGATCGGCACGCGATCGGCGGTGGCGCAGAAGATCCGCCATGGCGATCGGTCGGTCGAAATCGCGTTCGGCGATGCGAGCGCGATCGCGGGACGGCCGGCGTTGCTGGTCGACGATATCGTTTCCTCCGGCGGCACGCTGATCGCCTGCACCCGCGCGCTGCTCGGCACCGGCGCAACATCAGTCGACGCGGTGATCACTCACGCACTTTTCCCGCCTGCGATGCTGCGCGACTTCGCCGCCGCCGGCATCCGCAGCATCCGCTCCACCCACACTGTGCCGCACCCGACGAACGCGATCACACTCGACGATCTGTTCGTCGAGGCGTTGCGGGGCGAGATCGGCACGACCTTCAAGGAGACCCGCGCATGAGCGTCACCATCCGATTCTGCGGCGCTGCGCGCACCGTCACCGGCTCATGCTATCTGTTCGAGACCAAGGGCAAGCGCTTCCTGGTCGATTGCGGCCTGTTCCAGGGCCACAAGACGCTGAAGGAACTGAACTACGGCGCATTTCCATTCCGCCCTTCCGAGATCGACGCGGTGCTGCTGACGCACGCGCATATCGATCATTGCGGCCTGTTGCCGAAGCTGGTGCGCGAGGGCTTCAAGGGACGAATCCTGGCGACGCGGGGCACCATTGATTTGTGCTCCTACATGCTGCCCGACGCAGGCAGCATCCAGGAGTCCGAAGTGATGATGCTGAACCGTCGCAACGCCGCGCGCGGCAAGCCGGAGGTCAGTCCGATCTACACCCAGGCCGACGCGATCGCGACGCTGTCGTCGTTCTATCCGGTCGATTACCAGAGCTGGGTCAACGTGCTTCCCGGCGTGCGCGCAAGGTTCTGGAACGCCGGCCATCTGCTCGGATCGGCTTCGATCGAACTCGAGATCGACGGCGAAGGCCGCTCGTCATCGGCGCTGCGCCTGCTCGCCTCCGGCGACATCGGCCCCGACGGCAAGCTGCTGCAACCCGATCCGGAAGCGCCGGCGCATTTCGACTACGTGATCTGCGAGTCGACCTACGGCAACCGGATGCGCGAGCCGACCTCGCCGAAGCTCCGCCACGAGCGCCTGGCTGCCGAAGTCAACGCCGCCGCGGCGGCCCGCGGCGCACTGGTGATTCCGGCATTCGCGGTCGAGCGCACCCAGGAGCTGATCGTAGACCTGATCGACCTGATGGAAAAGGGCACGATCCCGAGCGCGCCGATCTTCCTGGATTCCCCGCTGGCGATCCGCGCCACCGAAGTATTCCGCCGCCACGCCGCCGACCTCGACGAAGACGTCGACGTCGAACGGCTGCTGGCCTCGCCGCATCTGCGCTTCACCGAGACGGTGGAAGAGAGCAAGGGGATCGCCAAGCTGAACGGCTTTCACATCATCATCGCCGCCAGCGGCATGTGCGATGCCGGCCGCATCCGCCATCATCTCAAGCGCTGGCTGTGCCGCTCCACCGGCACCGTGCTGCTGGTCGGCTATCAGGCCAACGGCACGCTCGGCCGCTTCCTCGAAGAAGGCGCCAAGGCGGTGCGGATCATGGGGGAGGAAGTCCGCGTCAAGGCCAAGATCCGCCGCATCGATGATTACTCCGGCCATGCCGATGCCGGAGAGCTGACGCGCTGGATCACCGAGCGGCGGCCGATCGATCGCGGGCTGTTTCTCGCGCACGGCGAGGAAGCTGCGATCGCCGCATTGGCCGAGCGGCTCGGCGGCGGCGTGCTGCCGGCATCGAAGATCTTCCAGCCCGTACTCGACGACGTGTACGAACTCGCCGCACCGGTTCCGACCGTGCTCGACGGCAAACATCGCCGACGGCTGGAGCCGGAAGCCGTGGTCAAACTCGACTGGCACAACGAGATGTCGAAGCTGTTGCTCGATATCAACGCCAACCTCGAAGCCGCGGCCGACGAGCGCGCGCGCAGCGTGATCATTCGCCGCCTGCGCCGCGCGATCGACGAGAACGGCAATGGTAATGGCAATGGCACTCATGCGGCGCGGCGATAGCCGCCGCGCCATCGTCGATCTGCTGGATTGATTACCATTGGTGCAAGGTTTGATTCACGCTGGCATTACAACACCGCCACGCCCTCGGCAGCCGCGATTCGGTTGCAGCTATTCGAATTGCATTCCCCGCCGGACTGTGTGTTAGACTATCTCGCAGATGCACATTCCCGGGGGACGCTCGTGAGTGCGAACTATCATGTCGCCGAAGGCGATCAGAATTCGCTCGGTCAATATCTGATCGCCCGGACGGCCAGTTGCAGTGCCGACCGCCGGCCGCAATTGAAGATCGCCTGCATCCATTGCGGCACCGAATACGTGGCTGCCGAGGTGAATTTCCACAGTTGCAAATGCCCGGCCTGCCAGGACGGCGCCGGCCATCATCTGATCTGACCAACAGGCGGCGCCTGCACCATTCTGGCGCATCCCCGGCCCCGAATCGCCAGGCCAGAGCGATTTGGAATCGCTCTAATCGCGACATTGCGCCGCTGCATTGCGTACACCTGTTGGGCTAGTGACAGCGGTATCGCAGTCTCTCCAGGAGCCCGCCGTATGAGTCGCCTACGTGCCGCTGCCCTCGCACTTGCCGCCGTTTTCGTGCCGTTCGCCGCAGGGGCCGCCGAGCAGGTGAACGTCTACACCTACCGCGAAACCAAGCTGGTGCAGCCGCTGTTCGACGCCTTCACCAAGGACACCGGGATCGCGGTCAATGTGATCTCGGCGAGTTCCGGCCTCGAGCAGCGCATCAAGGCGGAAGGCGCCAATAGCCCGGCCGACGTGCTGCTGACGGTCGACATCGGCCGGATCGACGACGCGGTCGCGGCCGGCATCAGCCAGCCGATCAATTCGGCGGTGCTCGACGAGATCGTGCCGGCGCAGTTCCGCGATCCGAACGGCCATTGGGCCGGCATCTCGATGCGGGCGCGGGTGATCTACGCCTCGAAGGATCGCGTCAAGCAGGAGGCTATCACCTACGAGGAACTGGCCGACCCGAAGTGGAAGGGCAAGATCTGCATCCGTTCCGGCCAGCACATCTACAACAACGCGCTGTTCGCCGCCTATGTGGCCAAGCACGGCGAGGCGAAGGCCGAGGAATGGCTGCGCGGCCTGAAGGCTAACCTGGCGCAGAAGCCGTCGGGTGGCGACCGCGAGACCGCGCGCGACGTCGCAGCGGGCAAATGCGACCTCGGCATCGGCAACACCTATTACTGGGCGCTGATGTTGAAGGATCCGGACAAAAAGAGCTGGGCGGATGCCACGAAGGTGATCCTGCCGACCTTCGAAGGCGGCGGCACCCACGTCAACCTGTCCGGCGTGCTGCTGACCAAGAACGCACCGAACAAGGCCAATGGGATCAAGCTGATCGAATGGCTCGCCGGCGAGAAGGCGCAGCACATCTACGCCGACGCCAACTACGAGTACCCGATCCGCGCCGGCGTGCCGCTCAACCCGATCATCGCCGGCTATGGCAAACTGAAGCCGGACCCGCTGCCGATCGCCAAGATCGCCGCCAACCGCAAGGCTGCCGCGACGCTGGTCGACAAGGTCGGATTCGACAACTGACACACGGGACTGACTTTCCGTCATGGCCGGGCTTGACCCGGCCATCCACGGCCACGCGCGAAGCGGAGCCTGAAGGCGTGGATGCCCGGGACAAGCCCGGGCATGACGACCTTCAGGAAGGCGACGTCTTGCCACCCGATTGCAAGACAGAGCGACCTCTGCGATGAGGACGTCGCCTCCCTCCGACCAGACAGTTCTCGGTCTCGCCCTCCTCACCGCCCTCCTCGTCGCCGCGCCGGTGATCAGCCTGATGCTGATCGCGCTGCAGCCGGCATCGGAGGTGTGGTCGCATCTGATCGCCTATGTGCTGCCGCGCGCGGTCGGCGACACTGCGCTGTTGATCGCTGGCGTCGGCACGCTGACGCTGCTGATCGGCACCGGCACTGCCTGGCGGGTGTCGTCGCACGATTTTCCCGGCCGCACCGCGCTGATCTGGCTGCTCCCGCTGCCGCTGGCGGTGCCGACCTATCTGTCGGCCTATGTGTATGTCGATCTGTTCGAGCCGCTCGGGCTGGTGCACCGCACGCTCGGTCTGCTGATGCCGACCTCGCAGGCGGTGCAGTGGCTGCCACAGATGCGATCGCTGCCCGGCGCGATGCTGCTGCTCGCATTGGTGCTGTATCCTTACGTGTATCTGTCGGCCCGCGCGGTATTCCAGGCACAGGGCACCGACGCGATCGAAGCCGCGCGCACGCTCGGCGCCAGCCGCTTCACCATCCTGCGCCGGGTGGTGCTGCCGATGGCGCGGCCAGCGCTCGCGGTCGGCGTCGCGCTGGCCGCGCTGGAGACGCTGAACGACATCGGCGCCTCCGAGTATCTCGGCGTCCGCACCCTCACCGTCTCGGTGTTCAACACCTGGCTCAATCGCGGCAGCCTGGCCGGTGCAGCACAGCTCTCGCTGGTGTTGCTCGGCTTCGCCGCGCTCTTGATCGCGATCGAGCGGATCGGCCGCCGCAGCGCCAGCGTCGAACTGTCGGCAGAAAGCCCGCGACTACGATCGCGGACGCAGCTGCGCGGCCTCAAGAGCGGCCTCGCAACCACAGTCTGCCTGCTGCCGCCGCTGTTCGGTTTCGTGCTGCCAGCCGCTTATCTGCTCGGTGAGAGCCTGCGCCGCAGCCTGTCGATCGGGATCGATCCGGCGCTGTGGCGCGATGCGCTGCACACCATAACGCTCGCGACCTCGGCGACCGGGATCGCACTGGTGCTCGGGCTGATCGTGGTGCTCGCTGCGCGCTGGCGCAGCGACCGCGTGACCGGGGCCGCCGTCACCGTCACTCAGCTCGGCTATGCACTGCCCGGCTTGGTGCTGGCGCTCGGGCTGCTGACGCCGGTGCTGGTGATCGACGGCACGGTGGCCAATCTGTTCCGCGCCTTCGGCTATCCATCGCCCGGCCTGATCCTGATGAGCACCGGAGGCGCGGTGGTGGCCGCCTATGTGATCCGCTTCCTGGCGGTGCCGACAGGCCTCCTCAAAGCCGGGTTCGACCGCATCCCGCGGGACTACGACGACTCGGCCCGTGCCGCCGGCGCCGGCCGCCTGGTCACGCTATGGAAGATCGATCTGCCACTGCTGCGCCCGGCGCTGGTCGGCGCCGCGATCCTGGTGTTCGTCGATTGCCTGAAAGAGCTGCCGGCGACGCTGTTGCTGCGGCCGCTGAACGTCGAGACGCTGTCGACCTCGATCTATCAATACGCCAGCCGCGGCAGCTTCGAAGACGGCGCGCTGGCCGCCCTTATCATCATCGCAGCCAGCATTCCGCCGGTGATCTGGCTGACGCGGTTCTCCGATCTGCCGGAATGAGCCGGCCGCCACGCTGCCGCCGTCATCCCGTGGATCATGACGCTGGAACCACGGCGCTGCGGCGATCCGCAGCACCGGCTGGCCTCGGCCCGTCCCCGAACGTATAATTAGCCCGATGAAGCAGATCCGCATCTCCCCTGTCGTCGCCCGCTGCGGCCTCGTTCTGGCTGCGATGTTCCTCGCCGGAGCCACGGCAGAGGCGCAGGTGGCACCGATCCGTTATTGGGTCCCTGGCGGTCCGTTCGGGTTCGGCGGCGGAACAGTCGAGAACTGGCGCTCGATGAATTGGAGCGACGTGCCGGGCTTCACCGCCGAAACCGATGAGAATGGCGAGCTGCGCAGCGGCTTCGTCGCCCGCAGCTACAGTGCTCCGGTGAGCCCGCTGGCCGGCGGCCTCGGTTGGAGCACGCCGGGCGGCGCCGGCGCATTCGGCAATTTCGGTTCGCTCGCCGTCGAGGGCTCGCAATACGGCTACCGCTTCAAGGGTGTCGGCGACATGCCGGTGACGCTGTTCGGCGGCGTCGACAGCCTGAAATACAAGCCGGACGTGTTCACCGCGCTGACTTCGCCGGGCTTCGCCAGCAGCAACACCACGGCCAGCACGGTCAATGCCGGCATCGAGATCAAGCCGACCTCCAATGTCAGCCTGTCGTTCTCGGCCGGCTACACCCAGTACAACGGCACCACCGACAGCGACATTCGCTCCAACCTGCTGCCGGGCGAGTCGCCGATGTTCTCGGGCGGACGGCGGTAAAAGCCCTCGGCACGCAAACCCATCCTCGTGTCCGCTTCCTTCGAGGCGCGCAAGAGTCGTCCGTGAAGTTTGCTGAACTGGATTGATTTAGGGGTGTCGGGCGGCTTCGAGTCGGAGTGACAGCATCAT
>NZ_JAMKBZ010000044.1:0-27112 GCF_053772255.1 Rhodopseudomonas parapalustris
AAAGCAAAGTAATTGATGTTGAAACGGAGCCAGTTCAGCAGCAACAAATGAATGGCCCGGGATTCTAAATGAAAGTTCAAATTTTAGGGAGCAGTAGCAGCGGTAATTGCTATCTGCTCCAAGGCAAAAACCAAACATTAATAATTGAATGTGGTGTGGATTTGCAATTTGTTTTAAAGAAAATGAAGTTTGATATAAGCAATATAGCCGGATGTATAATTTCCCATGAACACAATGATCACAGCAAATATATAAACTCTTTAATGCGTAAAGGTATAGATGTCTACGGAAGCCCCGGGACATTTGAAGCACTTGGAATTGATAAATATGAAAACCACAGAATCAATTATCTATTCAGTGAGACAGTGCAAAAGATAGGGGAGTTTGTTGTAATACCTTTTAAGACTAAGCACGATGCAGCTGAGCCACTTGGGTTTTATATCTTCCATTCAGAAATGGGGAGCATGCTATTCGCCACAGATACCTACTACATTGAATATGTATTCAAAGATGTGGACCATATCTTCATCGAATGTAATTACGCCATGGACATTCTGGAAAGCAAACAACTACCGGTTAGTTTAAAGCGGAGAATTATAAAGTCCCATTTTGAATTAAACAACGTGAAAAAGTATCTCAGTGGCTTAGATTTAAGCACAACAAGGGAAATAGTTCTCTTACATCTATCGGATGGCAACAGCGATTCTGAACGATTTAAAAGGGATATAGAAGGGATTACAGGAAAGCCGGTATATATTGCAGATAAAGACATGGAACTGGAATTGGAGTGATAGACGATGCAAGAGCCTAAGATTAAAGGAGGTTACATTCTTCTTTCTAGGAGGCTCATAGAGAGTGAAATATTTCAGAAGCCTCCTCTTTATCTTAAGGTATGGATATATTTACTCTCTAGGGCTCAACACAAAGAATATAAAAAATTAAATAAAGGACAACTAATTACAAACATTCCGGAGATACAAGATGCTTGCTCCCATTACGTTGGATACCGCAAAGTTAAGCCATCTAAGGACCAAATATATCAAATTTTAAACTGGTTACGAAAAGGTGACGAAGGGGTCAACGAAGCCGGAACGAAAGCAACGATGATAACAACGACGAAAGCAACGCAACATATCCTCGTAACCATAGACAACTACTGCTTTTATCAAGAGTCCAAAAACTACGAGAGCAACGACGAAAGCAACGACGAAAAAGCTACGAGAGCAACAAGAGAGCAACGACAACCCAACAATATAAACAAGAATGATAAGAATGTAAAGAATGATAATAATATATTTTCGTCTGAATCAAATGAATTCAGACTAGCATCTTATCTTTACCGGTATATAAAATCTAACAACCCAAATGCAAAGGAGCCTAATTATGAGAAATGGGCTAAGACATTTGACTATATGCTCAGAGTGGATAAGAGAGACGTTGAAGAAATTAAACAAGTAATTAAATTCTCTCAGACAGATAGTTTTTGGTTTAAAAACATTTTGTCTCCAGATAAGCTACGAAAGCAATATGAGACATTATTTCTTCAAATGAAGAATCCGATTAAAAGTAAATCCGGAAAAGACAGATATAGCAACACTGAGGGAAATGAAAATTATATGAAAGTAAATAATCTTGACAACATTGAAAAGAAGCTTTTAGAAAAATCAACTAGTGATATTGAAGCTGCAGGAGATATAAACGATATGCTCCACGAAATAAGAGGAACACCGCAAACAGGGAGTTAATTAATTATTAATAAATGAAAGGAAGTAATGTAATGAATTCAAAGATAGATAAAAGTGTTGTATATAACTTTTTTACTGAAAACAGCAAGTATGAGAATAAAAAGATAATAAGTATGGCGATGGAGAAATTCGGATTTACTCAAAGTACGGCAGCAACATATTTCTATGCATGGAAAAAGGATTTCATGAAGCCATCAACGGCAGCATGGAAACCGGATACTAAATTAGATGTATTGGTAGAAATCAAAGATAACGACAAAGTATGCGATAGCGGAATAGGATGCGAAATAAAAGATCATGAACAGCAGCCGACTTCAGCATATATACCGGAAGAAAAATCAGTCGAGCTTCCAAAGAGAACTCTTCCAAGGCTTAAACCTTTAGTGATGCAAGGAATATATGGAAAATACATCTTCAATGAATCAGGTGTTGAAAGAGAATCGCTTTCCGGAGCTATAAGCAGTGACGTCGTAATAGAAGAAATGGAAGCTCTTGCACAGTGGGAAAGGTACTATAAGGAGGTTGTTTAATTGAACGCAATAGTAGAAGCCAGATGTAGAGAAATAGGGCAATACATAATAGATAGTGGATGCACGGTAAGAAAAGCGGCTAAGACATTCGGAGTAAGTAAGAGCACAGTGCATAAGGACATTGTTGTAAGACTACCCAAGTTAAATCCTTTAGTGGCTAAAGATGCAAAGGCTGTCTTGGATAGTAATAAGGCTGAGAGACATATAAGAGGCGGTATAGCAACGCATTTAAAGTATAAAGGATAATAAGAGAGCTTAGTTTAAGCGTTAAAGCAAAGTTAATATCGAATTATTGTTATATATAAATAAATTGATGAAAGGAAGGATAGTGTGAAAGGTAGAGAGTTGAGCATAGAAGAAGTTAAGGCTTTAAAAGACGGTACCAAGATTTGGTATAAAGGTAGGACGTTTGAAACGTTAGCATACAAAATAAAAGATGATATAAAAAACTGTAAAAATGACAATCTATTATTTACATATGGTTATAGTGGCATAGTAGGTAGAAGTTTTTACGAATGGATAGAAGAACCGGAAGAAAAGCTCTATAGCAACTCTGAGGTTATGGCAATGTTGGAAAAGAATCCGGAACTTATATTCGAAAATGATACACATACTTTAAAGTTTTTGGATAATAAAAGATTTGTAAAAATAAGAAAAGATAAAGATTATATAAGCAGTTTTTTCTTTGAACTTGGAGATAAATGGCGTTTAGTTCAGCAACAGCCAGTAAAGTTTGAGGAAGCTGTTAAGGCTTTTGATGATGGAAAAGTTATATACTGTGAATATAATTCTTTGACATGTGTTTATGATCCTATAGAACAAACTTTGATTGATAACAACGGCGGCACTATAACGGCAAAAGAAATTCTATTTGGTAAATGGTACATACAGGACTATGAATAAAAAAGTTTATAACGCTGTAAAAGAAAGAAGCGGAGGACAATGTGAAAACTGCGGAGCTCCATACACACAAGAACATCATATCTTTGGCGGCAATGGCAGACGTAAAAAGTGCGAAATGGTAGAAACGGTATTTGATTTATGTTGGGCGTGCCACGAAGGACCGGAAGGAGTACATTTCAACCGTGAGCTTGATTTGAAACTTAAAATTAAAGCAACTCAGAATCTGATAGATATTGGATGGTCAAAAGAAAAAATAATAAATTTTGTAGGGCGGTGGTATTTAGATGATACTTGCGATTGACCCCGGGAATATAGAATCTGCTTATGTAGTACTTGATGATAATTTAAAACCAGTGCATGCAATGAAAGTAATTAATTGTAAACTTCTTGCGCTGATATATAAAACTGACTTTGAGCAATATTCAATAACTGATGCTGCAATAGAAATGGTTGCTAGTTATGGTATGGCTGTAGGAAAAGAGGTTTTTGAAACTTGTGTATGGATAGGCAGATTTAGTGAAGCAATTAGAAAACAAAGCGGATTTGTACCAAAAGATATTTACCGTAAAGAAGAAAAACTGAATCTATGTGGAAACATGAAAGCGAACGACAGTAACATTACACAGGCTCTAATAGACCGTTTTGCAAGTGAACTACCTAACAGAGGTAAAGGTACTAAAAAGGCTCCTGGATGGTTTTACGGCTTTAAAAAAGATATATGGCAAGCATATGCGGTAGGAGTAACTTATCATGACTTATATTTAAAAAACGGAGCGACTAAAGATGTGTAAAACATACATAAAGAACGGCTATGAATATTCAGCAGCTAACCATAGAATGTGCTATAATCCGGAATTCCACACAAACCATAGTAAACCGTGGACAACTAGCGAACTAATCTATATTTGCAGTATGTGGGAAGGAATGAAGAAAGCTGACATAGCAATGGCACTAGGACGGACAGAATCAACGGTGCTTAATAAGAAGTATTATCTTAAGAAGATAGGAATGTTTGAATATTACAAAGAGCTTGGAAAGAAGCTTTTATAGGAGGAAGTAAAATGAAATTTTATGAGTTTAAACAATTTGAATATTACTCTTTAATCGGAGCAGATACAAAAGAGGAAGCAATTAAATATTATGAGGAAAATGTTGCGAATATTGAGGAAGAGGATGGAGAACCGGAGGAAATAACAAGGGATGAAGCTTTAAAAAAGCTATTGAACATTTGCAATGAAGATGAAAAAGCGGAAGCCATGGAGGAATTTGAACTCTATACGAAAGATAGCGAACCTTACTGGATTATCATAGATCCTAGTTTACTATGATTCGGGAATAGTTGGAGGTACAAAATGGAGAATAAACAATCAGCTTCAAACGATAAAAAAGAAAGCGGATGCAGTAAAACAAACTGCGGATACAACTACAAAGGGATATGCTCAGCAGGAAAGAAAAGTGCATCCTGCTGTGAGAATTTTTATACAGTTGAATAATTCGTAAAGACTAATTATTACGAACTAAGGAGGTATAGATTTGGACACTGATTTAATGTTTAGCAGTAAGTCAAATGAATGGGAAACGTCACAGGATCTATTTAATAAGCTTAATGATGAATTTCACTTTACATTAGATGCTGCAAGCACTCATGAAAATGCAAAATGTACAAGACATTTTACTATAGATGAAAACGGACTTGAGCAGAATTGGGATGATGAAATAGTTTGGCTTAATCCACCTTATGGCAGGCATATTGATGATTGGATTGAAAAAGCATGGCGTGAGGCATTATGGAACAACGCTACTGTAGTGTGCTTAATACCGGCTAGAACTGATACAAAGTACTGGCATAGCTACTGCATGGATGCTGCCGAAATTCGCTTTATAAAGGGACGGTTAAAGTTTGGTGATAGTAAGAACGCTGCACCATTTCCGAGTGCATTAATTGTGTTCAAGCCCGGTGAAAGTCAATTAAAAGTGGCTAGCTACTAAGGAGTGATGCTAATGATACAAATACTAGAATTGTTTGGGGGCATAGGAAGCCCCCGGAAAGCCTTAATTAACTTAGGAATACCGGTAAAGGCTATAGATTATGTTGAGATAGATGAAAAGGCAGTAAGAAGCTACAATGCAATATTCAGCAAGGATTTAGAGTATAAAACTCAATCAGTAGTTGGGTACAACCTTAAACCGGATATTTTGATTCATGGCAGCCCTTGTCAAGATTTCAGCATAGCCGGGCATCAAAAAGGTGCAGACCCGGGAAGCGAAACAAGATCAAGTCTTATGTGGGAAACTCTTAACATAATTAAGCAAATGGGAGAATGGAAACCAAAAGTAGTAATTTGGGAAAACGTAAAAAATGTTTTATCAAAACATATGGTCCATAATTTCAGCCGGTACCTGGAAGAAATGCAGAGAATGGGATATAACAGCAGTTTTGAAATACTTAATGCAATGGACTTTGGGTTGCCTCATAAGAGAGAAAGGGTAATAACTATATCTGTACAAGATGG
The DNA here is from genome assembly GCF_053772255.1 of Rhodopseudomonas parapalustris. Taxonomy (NCBI): domain Bacteria; kingdom Pseudomonadati; phylum Pseudomonadota; class Alphaproteobacteria; order Hyphomicrobiales; family Nitrobacteraceae; genus Rhodopseudomonas; species Rhodopseudomonas parapalustris. The sequence goes on from NZ_JAMKBZ010000044.1 coordinate 5,692, forward strand.
CCCCCTATTTAATTTTAAAATTGTTGCAAGGAAGAAAGCACCGCATATAAAAGAGTTTTTACAGCCCAATAGTGAGGTTGATGATAGTTATACCGTTAAAGCTCCAAGCATGATAGCAGCTATTGGTAAAACCGGAGTATTAAAAAGAGTACCAATTATAAAAGACTTCTGCTATACCATAACCGAAAGACAGGATAGAGCGCCAAACAGCGGTGTTATTGATCTAGGAAATGGCAAATATAGATATCTTACGGAATTAGAGTGTTGGAGGCTGCAGGGTTATTCTGATGATGATTTCTTTGCTGCTGCTAAAGTTAATTCAAGAAGAACCTTATATAGGCAGGCTGGTAATTCAATACCGGTAACAATCTTTGAGAGCATATTTAAACAGATAATATGAAAGGAGTCAACCATGAGAGAATGTAGTGATTGCAAGTGGTGTGAACTGATTACTAATAGCAATAATGATTATATATGGCTATGCGTGGATACGGAAAGTGAAGTATACATGGAAGAAACAGGACCATGTGGGAGATGTGATTTGGAACCGCTTGAGGACGAAGACTGCGACGAAATCTGAGAATATAACGAATTACTGAAAGGGGATAATTTAATAAATGAAAGTAAATGTTGATTATGAAATGGTGCTAAATACAACTGATAAATTAATACGAGGAGAAGTGCTAACGAAAAAAGAAACAAAAGATATAATTACTGTTTTAGTGGCAGTACAAGGTGATTATATACCTACAAGATATGAATTGGAAAAGCAAAAAAGAAATGTTGAAAGACTTGATGAAATTGATGTAGACAAATCTCCTAACACATTAAACTGCGTTTTAGATGAGTGCACAGAGTTTGAAAATAAATACTGTTAATTCATAATGCAAATCTAATCAGTACTAAGAAATAATAGTAATTAAAAAATAACAAGTGTTTAAGGAGGGGTGAGAAATGAATATAGGACAAAGAATAGCATTTTACAGAGATGTATTAGGTATAAGCCAAAGGGAACTTGCCAAGAAAAGTGGGCTTACTTCTCCTGCTGTATGCCAATATGAAAGCGGTAAAAGGGTACCGGATTTAAAGAGCTTTGTGGCTATATGCAAGACACTAGGAGTTAAAACAGACAAGTTCCTTGAAGGTGTAGATATATAACAAATGTTACATAGTACAAAGATAAAACGAATTAAGGAAGTGAAAACATGCGTAGCCTATGGCAGCCGGTACAGATAATAAAAGTAAAAGAAAGCGGCAATCAAACATTCTTAGCGGTTGCCACCTCCTCACTAAGTGAATCAGACATAAAGAAGTATGCCACATCACAAGGCATATTTGGAGTTATAAAACTATGGGACAGCCGTAGGATAACACCGGAGCAGCGTAAGAAAATCTTTGCTACATGTCAAGACATTGCGGATTACATAGGAGAACCCCGAGAGCTTATCAGATATGATTTAATCTCCAAATATGCCGAAGAAACAGGAATAGAGTTTTTCAGCCTTTCAGAGTGCAGTTTAGAGACAGCCAGAGAGCTTATAAATTACATACTTAACTACGTTATGGAGAACGATATTCCACTTACAGGTGTAGGAACGGAAAGGACAGATGATATTAACTCTTACCTGTATGGGTGTATAAAACATAAGAAATGCTGCTGCTGCGGTAAAGAAGGGCATTTGTACAAGTTTAAAGATAATAACTATATATCACTGTGTAATATACACTATGACGAAGCAAAGGTAAGAGGACTTAAAGAATTTCAAGAGAGATATAAGGTATATCCAATAAAAATAAGTAAAGGAGCATGAGAAATGAATTATTGGTTGATTTATATACATACAGATAGACTCGAAGGACCACAAGCAAAATTGTTTGAAATGCCGGATTCTGATGAAATCCAAAATTGGATTGATGAACATGACAATATAAAGGTATTAGACTTTGTTCCACAATCAGAGGATGAATGTGATTCAGAAGAATATGAATAAATAGCTTATTTTGCCCACAGGACAACAAATGTGAGGAGGGATAAGCTAACTCACAATATATTGTGTACGCAACCTGTGGGCTTTTTAAAAGGATTGGAATGTAAAATTTAAGGATGCGGAGGTAAATATAAATGAATGATTTAAGCTTGGAATTAATTCTAGAAGATATTGCTAATGAACATAAAGTACAAGAAGAAACACTATACCATTATAGCATCAAGAAATATGCTTATATGACTGAATATGAAAAGAAATCTCTAGATGAAAGCTATTGGTTCGATGAAGCTTACTGCGATGACAAAATTAAAGAGAAATATGAGATTAATAATATATCGGGAGCTGATAAAGATTTAAAAGCAGCACTTTATAGTGTTCTACGGAATATAAGTTTTCCAAATACAGACATACTTCCAAGACTGACCACAGCGTTTATTAGCAATTCAAATGAATTGGTGTTAAAGTCATTTGAAACAAAACAGCTTGAGCATGAGAAGAACGACTCATTGACCTATGAAACAGAATATGAAATATACATAAGAATTATTAAAACCGTTGATTATGACAAAAATAAATTCCTTAAAACAATAGAAATGTTTAATAACCTTAGAATTTATAATAAGGAACTGGAGGAAATTTAAAGTGTTAGATAAAATACAGCCGGAAATAGAAAAGCTGGTCATGGAAGAATGTAATGATCGTACGAGAGTAAAAGGCTTGTTTATAGATGGACACCAAGCGGAAGGAGTAATAAGAGAAGAGATAGAAGAAGCCAGAGTCGAAATGAACTTAGTTGAGGAACATTTTGAACGCTTTTGGACAGACATTAAAAATGATAACAATATGCTAGCAATAATAAAAGCTGATTCAATTTATAAAAGAGCAGTATTCTTATCGTGTGAAGCTGTTCAAGTGGCAGCTATGGCAAAGAAGTATATAGACAGCTTTAAGGAGGCTTAAACGATGCTTAAAATGGTATTGATAGCGCTGCTTATAATCATTATATTATTCACGCTACTTAGTATTTACGCATTGCTTAAAATGAGCTCTATATGCTCTAGGATTGAAGAAAGGATGCGGAGGAGGATAACATTGATTAGCCAAGAAAACCTTGATAAAAGAATCTGTGACGTTGAAGAAGGAGCGGAAAACACTCAGACATATTATGAGTATATCATAGAAACTGAAAAAGAATTTAATATAATTCATGCACCAATACATCAAATGAATGATGAAGAATTAAAGGACTATCTAGAATTATTGGACAGCTTATATGATAAATAAGGAGCTGATTAAATGTACAGATACATAATAATACTTGCAGCAGATATATTCTGCATAGCTATGATATTACAAGCTCATAAGGCAGAGAAACAGGAAAAGAATTATCATAAGTCAACTAACTGCTTAATTTACTGCGTTATTGCTTTACAGATGATTAGGATATTGATGGAGGTGTGGTGATTGGATGAAGAACTATTCAGAAAGACAGAAGGACGGCTCTATAGATATTATAAGCAGCTTAGAATAATAAAAAAGTTAAAGAGTAGATCAGTGCTATTATATCAGCAAATATTAGAAATACAGCAGGATATGAAAGACACCAATGTCAAAATAGATTACATACAACCGGGAGTAGTTTTAGGCGAAAGGGTACAAACTTCCAGTAGCGGTATAAGCTTTGCAGAATCTCAAATTATGCACTCTATAGAAAGCTTGGAAATAGAAGCTAAGAATAAAAAGAAAAAAATGCTTAAGATAAGGGCAAAAATAAGAGAACTGACCGAAAATAATCAAGACATGCAGGAAAACATAAATATGTTGAGTGAAGAAAACAAAAGATTTTTAGAGTACAAATACGATGAAAAGCTTAATCCGAATGAGATAGCCGAAAAGATGAATATGGCATCAGCTACAGCATATAGGAAAAGAAGTGAGTTAGTAGAGAATATTGCTCAGTGGTGCAATATAGTTAAGTGAGAATATGAGAAAATGACGAATTTAGGAGGAATGAAATGGAAGTTTATAAACATATTTCAGGGGTTACTGGTACGTTTCATAAAAGGTATAAGCCTACTGGTTCATATGAATATTACATTATGGTAAATACTTTCGATGGTAGGAAATTCTATGCACCTGAAAGCGAATGGGAAATCATAAGGTAATGCACAATTCAAGAATAAAAGGAAGGAGCTAAAAATTGATTAAAGTTATAGTCACTAGAACATATGATGAAAAAGGGATTCCAGATAATAAAGTATTAAAAAGAGTAGAAATATCTGAAGGTGAACTTCCTACATTGATGTTAGATTTAGCAAAGCAAGCAAGCGTGTATAAGTATAATCAAGAGATTGTATGCTCATTTCCTGAAGATAACACAAATGTCATTGAGATTGAAATTTATAATGGCCCAAGAGAGTAATGAACACAAATGTTCAATATTGCGATATAATTATTAATATAGAGGAGTGAGCCAAAATGATTAATAAAAATATATTACTAAAGATTGAAGAAGCAAATTTGGAAATTAGAAAAGCAAAGGAAGCAATAGAAAAATATGAAAATGTCGTATGTGAATTAAGCGAAGAACTTTGCGAGAACATTAAACAAGAAGATTTAAGACCGATGGAAAAGAAAGATATAGTAATTGGCCGAAGATATTTCGGCAAAAATGAGGATGGCTTTTATACTCTTGTTATAGAAGAAATCTTAGAAAATGGCAGTGTAGATTTTAAAGCGTTTGTTTCCGAAGGTTGTAGATACGGTATATATAACCATTATGTGTTAAAAGAATCTATACAGCAAGAGGTAATAAGCATGGAAGCATTAAAGCCGTGTAATAAATGCGGTAATAAACCACGGCGGATTTATAGCGATGATATACTAATCGAACAATATAAGAGAGCATATGCATACGAATGTCCGGAATGTTCTAAAACAGCAGATTACTCAGAAATGGTTGACGGAGCACAAAAGAACTGGAATGAAAGTGTTAGCACAGTTGAATCTAAAAGTTAAATGGAGGTATAAAAATGGACGAAAATTTATTAATTGCAATGAGAAGAATGGCATGGCAAAGAGCAAAAGGCGAATTAAACTCAATACTAGAATGCTATTTTGGTGATGGAGAAAGCTTTGAAACTATGAATGATAAAATCAATGAGTTTATTCAATGGATGGAAAACGAAAGCCCTATTTCATAATACATAGAAAAACGTGAGAAGAAATTGAGAAAATATTGAGAACAAAAGCCTTAAAAATTATTATATACTAACAGTGTAGAGTTACATCAGCAGGGACTACAACTTGCTAAAGTAACGGTAAATAATGTCCCCCTTTAGTCAGAGCATCCCGATTGGTTCCCGGGGTGCTTTTCCATTTGTTTAAAAATAATACGCCTGTTAAATTGAAGCCCTAAGTTCCTACTTAGGAGGTCAGTAAAAATAATGGGCGTATTTTATATAGGAGTTGTTTATATGCAATGTAACAAAGCTGAATGTAAATGGAATTGCAACGGACATCAATGTAATAACCCGGGATATGCCGAGAAAATAGATAGCGATAAGTATGTTTGCATAAAAGGTGAACTGGTAGAAGTCGAGGAAAAGGATGGATGTAAAAATGGAAGGTAAAGAAAACAACTACATTGTTGCAGGCATTGCAGCAGGTATTAATGTTTCAAATAGTGCAGATATAACAGCATATACAAACAAGATATATAACGCATTTAGGCTTATTGCCGAACAGGTTGAGACAAAAGAAAACAATGCCATGTTGGCACAATTTATTAACATCAATCAAGGTGGTTAAGCGTGGAAAAAGAAATATGTGATTATTATAAGCCTATAGGAGTTAAAAATAGAATATGCAGGCACTTCACAGGAGATAAAACAAGTAAGAGACAGAAGAATTTATGCAGACATAATTGCGATAAGATAAAGCCAACTAAGAGAGAAAAAGAATTATCTTAATATGCAGGAATCCTCCTTTTAACATAGAAGTATTATGTTGGGAAGGGAGGTGAACATATGAAGGGTTTAGAACAGGTAGAAGCATTATTGAGAGAAGGGTACAAAATTACAGAAAACATAAGCTACATTCCTAATGACGGAAATAGCACAGTTAAAATGAAGAAGGGTGAAGACATTAAAGAGATACATTTATATGGAATTGTACTTAGTTTCGATGATGTAACAAAATTAAATAACGAAAAATAAAGAGCTCCTAACAGGGCTCTTTTTTCATATAAAAAATTAAGTGAGGTGAGTATGATGCAAATATATAAAAAAGACGAATTCATAGTTATTACAGTATGCAATGAATTTATAGTTATTAACACCCATAAGCCATTTAAAGAAGCACATACGCACGTTAAGAGCATAAAGCTTGGTAGGTTACTTATTGACCTAGCGATTAAAGAAAAGCTGCCTAAGAACTACAGGCTAACTGATAGCCTTATAAGAATAACAGACAGTTATAGTTATGCTAAAAAGCTTAAGGAGTTTAAGGCAGACAGCACAATGAGCATAAAGGAAATAATGGAAGAGAAGTCGGACGTTGATTCGGAAAGATGTATAGGAAGATAAAATGCAATAATCGATTTTAAATTATTCATATGAGGTTGATAATATGGCACTGAAAAAGCTTTGCCCAAGATGCAATAAGATAATAGATATAGATCAGCAATACTGCGAAGAACATCAAAAGCAAGTAGACCAAAGTTTAAAGAACAGGCATAGAGAATATAAAGCCAACAGAAGCGATAAAAATGAGCAAAAGTTTTATAAGTCTAAGGAATGGTTGAAGCTGAGAGAATACTTAAAAGTTAAATATAAAGGGTTGTGTCTGTATTCTTATCTGGTGGACAATATAATAGTTCCTGCTGCTGAATACCATCATATAGAACCTATTAAAGATAACTGGAGTAAGCGGCTTGATGTTTATAACATAATACCATTAAGTTACATGGTACATAGAAACATTACTGAAATATATAAAACTAACAAGAAAGAAGAGACGCAGATTATGTTAAGAGGACTATTAATAAGGTGGAGAGAGATTAATGAAATAAGATGAAATAAGATTTTTGACAGAGTTATACAATAGGGACATAAGCCCTAGAGAATTAATAAATCAATCTGATTTTTATATGCACCACAAAAGAGCGTGGTATCTATTAGAAAAATGGTGTAATAAAGAATGGTATGATTACGGAGTTTCGGTAGACCTTGGATGGCTAACAAATAAGGGCAAGGAAATAGCTAAAGAAATGTTATTGAAGCAAAAGGAGATATATAATGTTTAAGTCATTAAGAGTCGGATGCAAAGACAATAGTAACCTTGATATATTACGCAATAGTGGTACGTGTCCTCCTGCTAAGTATCCAGCACCACCGGCACCACCAAGACAAATACCAATGCCGGAAGTTAAACCATGCATGACAGAGTATAAGATATTCACTAAGGATGATTATGTAAGATATAACCTATCAGCCTTAAAAGCTTGTGAACAAGATAGCAATATAGTCGACAACATTATTAACCTATGGGACAAGATAAGCAAGGGATATAACTTTATCATTGGTGTCGGAATCAATACTGATTTAATGTTTTATAGTGTTGAATATTTCAATGATAATGTGCTAGGGCAAAAGAAAGCAGACCCCGAGGGGGTATAAAAAAGTTTAAGGTAAGGCGACGGGAGTCGCCAGTGGGAGTTTTCTTCCGCGTTTTTTCGGAATAGAAAATTTTAAGGAGGTGTGAAAGGTGCCAGCAAAGAAACCTTTAGAAGTAATTCTTGGAAATAATAATTCATCACATTTAACAAAAGCTGAAATAGAAGAGAGAAAAGCGAACGAAATAAAGGCACCATCTGATAATATTCAGCCACCTTCATATTTGCCGGATGATCTAAAAGCAAAATTCAATTATTTATCTCAAGAACTTGTTAATATAGGAATCATGAGCAATCTAGATTGTGAAGCACTTGCTAGGTTTATTGTCTCAGAAAGTCAATATGAAAAAGTTACAGAAAAAATACTAAAATCAAAAACAATAGGCCCTAAGTACTTTCAATTACTTCAAGTGCAAGAAAAATTGTTCCGAATGTGTAGAGCTGCAGCGGGAGATTTGGGATTAACTATCTCTAGCAGATGCAAGCTGGTGATTCCTAAGAAACAAGAGGATAAAAAACCGAATAAATTTACAAAGTTCATGTAAGGTGACCTTATGAACAGAGTAACGCAATATGCATTAGATGTACTTGAAGGCCGAGAAATAGCCGGAAGATATGTGAAATTAGCATGTCAAAGGCACTTAAATGATATAGAAAAGTCTAAATTAGCACCATATAGATATGAATTTGATGAACAACTAGCGCAAGAAACCATTGATTTTTTTGAAAGCTTACGCTTTACGGATGGTGAAATTGCCGGGCAGACTGTTAAATTATTTGGTTTCCAGGACTTTATAGTTGGCAGTCAGTTTGGATGGCTTATAAAAGGAACTAAGTATCGAAGGTTTAGAAAAAGCTATATTCAATTAGCAAGAAAAAATGCTAAGTCTTTAATTGAAAGTGGTACTGCCATAAAACTTGCGGCTTTTGATAATTATCCTAATGCACAGGTTTATTGTACAGCTACAAAGATGAAACAGGCTAGAATTGTATGGGAACAGGCTAACAAATTTATAAATATAGAACCGGATTTAAGAGAATTATTTAAAATAAAAGACCACGATGCTATTATTGAATCTTTGCTTAATGGTGGAAAGATAATGGCACTTGGTAGAGATACAGGCACCATAGATGGATTTGACCCACATGGCGGCATTATAGATGAATACCATAGTCATAAAACTAATCAGATGGTTAAATTACTTGAAGATGGTTCGGTAATGCAGACTAATTCTTTAATAAGTATTATAACCACCGCAGGTTTTGATTTAAACGCTCCCTGTTATACTGAATACGAATATTGTTGTAAAGTATTGGAAGGCATAAATGATGCTGAACAATACTTTATTTTTATTGCCCAGATGGACAAAGAAGACGATATATGGGACCCCAATAATTGGCCTAAGGCTAACCCATTAGTATCAAAGTTCCCGGATAGATTTGAAAATTTAAAGAGGTTTGCTAAAGAAGCAAAAGATAAAGGCGGAGAAGATCTACGTAATTTTATTACAAAATCATTAAATATTTGGTATGAATACACGGATAATGGATATTTAGATGTTGTTAAATGGAGAGACTGCGGTTGCGATTTAACGTTAGAAGATTTCAGAGGAAAAGAATGTATACTTGCACTTGACTTATCAAAAGGTGGAGATTTAACAAGTGGAGTTTTAGAGTTTGAGTATTCAGAGATACGCGAAATAGATGGAAAAGAAGAAATAGTTCCTATGTATTTCTTTGAACAACATAGTTTTTTACCTGAGAAGAAATTGGCGGCGCATATTAAGAGCGATACAGCACCGTATGATGTATGGGTTAATCAAAAGCTTATTACGCTTACAAAAACTCTTGGAGGATGGAAAACAGATTATAAATATATCTTGCAATATTACAAAGACATAATAAAAAAGTACGATTTAAAACTTAAGGTAATTGCTTATGACCCTCATAATGCTGATACATTTTTGAGTGATTTAGCAGAGTTTGGAGTCGATTGTATAGAAATATTCCAAACACCTAAATATCTTAATACACCAACCGATGATTTTAGAAACTCTGTAAATAGTGATCAAGTTCGATATGATAAGAATGATGGTTTAATGAGGTGGACAGGAGCATATGCAATAATTACATCTAATGCGTATGGTGAGATAAAAATTGATAAAGAACATGATGGCTCAGAGAGAATAGATACTATAGCGGCAGCAATAGATGCCCACAAGGTCATTATTCTTAATAGAGGGGAAAAATTAGATGTCAATAAATATGCAACAGATGAATTTTTAAGTAAGTTATGGGGGTAATGCCATGAAGAAAGCCTTAGAAAAACTAAAAACTAGCTTCAAAAAGCTTCATATACTGAAGTTTTTAACTAATTATATAGAGGATATTTTAATGATATGTGGTTTAATCGTAGCGGTTAAAACCACTTTTTTATTGTCCAAAATAGCCGGATTGTACACTTTATCGGCTGTTTTATTAGGGTTGGGAGTGTATTTTGCCAAGAATCCTCCTGAGAGGAGGTGAAGAAATAAATGTTTTTCAGAAACTCTATACCAAAAATAAGAAGCCAATATATTAGCGGAAATGGAGGAACATGGACACCGGCAGAGTATAGCACATTACTTGGTTATCTTGGCCTTACATCGGATGATCTAAAGATTAAAGGTAAATATGCACTTAATGAAATTGTTATTTATATCTGCATAAAAATACTTAGTGAAACATTGGGTAAACTTCCATTGAAAATATACCAGGATAACTCAGGAATAAAGAAAGCAAGTAATCATTACCTGTATCCGTTGTTTAAGTTAAGGCCTAATCCTTATATGTCGGCATTTGACTTTTGGAAGTGTGTTGAAACGCTGAGAAATATCCACGGAAATTCATATGTGTGGATTGATTATGTTACCACAGGCAGAAACGCCGGTAAAATACAAGGGTTTTACCCTTTAGACCCTGAGAAAATGCAGATATGGGTAGATAATGTGGGCTTATTAAGCAGTAAAAACACTATTTGGTACCTATATACAGATGGTTCCGGGGAGCAACATAAGCTACAAAGTACAGATATATTGCATTTTAAGGGGTTAACTACTGACGGTATAGTGGGATTAAGCCCTATTGAAACCCTTAAAAACAGTATCGAAAACGCAAAAGCAGCAGAAAAATTTCTTAATAACAGCTTTAAAAACGGTATGCAGAGTTCCGGAATAATAAATTATGTAGGAGATTTGAGCCCCGCGGCAGAACAAACCTTTAAAGATAAGTTTGAACAGATGTCTAGCGGCTTAAAAAATGCAAATAGAATAAGCTTGTTACCTATAGGTTATCAATATCAGCCTTTATCTTTAAAACTAACCGATGCTCAATTTCTTGAAAACACAAAGTTTACTGCACAGCAATTAGCGGCGGCATATGGAGTAAAGCTTCATCAAATAAATGAGCTTGTTAAGTCCTCATATTCATCAACAAGTGAAGCAAACAGAGAATTTTACACAGATACATTAATGGCTATCCTTACTATGTATGAGCAAGAGATAGTCTATAAATGCTTTTTGGATAGTGAAATTCAAAATGGCTTTTATGCAAAGTTTAATGCAGATGTAATCATGAGAGGAGACTTGAAAACAAGATTTGATGCTTATGCCACAGCTATTCAAAACGGTATGAAATCTGTAAATGAATGTAGGGCATTGGAGGAGGATGAACCAAAAGAGGGCGGAGACCAATTAATAGTAAACGGAAACTATATACCGCTTACAATGGTTGGCGAACAATATAAGAAAGGAAGTGGAGGTAATGCCTAAGATATATCAATTTACTAAGAAAGATAAAACAGGCAAAGTCAAAAATGCCGGTAGAATGGAAATTAAAAATGAAACAGATAATTCCGCTGATTTGTATTTCTTCGGCGATATTGTCAGTATAGCTTATAATCCGGATGATTGGTGGAGCTGGGGAGACCCGGAGGATAAAGCACCAAAGGACGTTGCTGACTTCTTAAATTCTCTTGATGGGAAAACAGATGTAAATATTCACATTAACTCCGGTGGCGGTGATGTATTTGCCGGTATAGCAATTTATAACATCTTAAAAAATAACTCAGCTAAAAAGACAACATATGTTGAGGGGTTAGCAGCAAGCTCTGCAAGCATAATAGCTTTTGCAAGTGATACCGTGATAGTGCCAAATAGTGCTCAATTGATGATACATAATCCATGGACTGTTGCAATGGGCAATGCCAATGATTTTAGAAAGATGGCTGATACCTTAGACCAAATTTCTCAATCATTAATTAATATCTACATGGATAATGCAAAGGATGGAGTTACAGAAGAAAAAATAAAACAGCTAATGGACGATGAAAGTTGGTTCACCGGAGATCAAGCAGCAGAATATTTTAACATACAACTTGATAAATCAGCACCGGTAGCAGCATATGCAGGAAGTGAATACTTTGGCTGTTATAAACACGTTCCGGAAAGCCTTGTAAAAAATGCAAAAGGCAATGGAAATAATACGGACGATTTATCTGAGGTACTTAAAGCAATTAAATCTTTAGAAAATAGATTGGATGGAATAGAACAGGCAAACGCAAAAACATCAGAAGAAGATCTCAACCAAAAGAATGAGGCCTTGGAAAAAGTAAAAATAGCAAAAGCAAAATTAGCTTTAAAGTTAAAACTTTAGAGCTTTTTTTATATTCAAAATTTGAGGAGGAAATAAAATGAGTAAAGAATTAAGGGAATTATACAACAAATTAAGACAGGCACAGGATAAGGCTCAGAACTTAATGGCAAATGATGCTGCAACAATTGATGAAATCAATGCAGTCAACAAAGAAATTGACCAAATTAACGCTAAAATCAATATGCAAAAGACACTTGATGCTGGAAAGAACTTTGATGAAAACGGCGTTGAAGTATCAAATGCAGCACAAAAGCCAGGAACACAGACAGTAAATAAATATGCATCCACAGAATACAGGCAAGCATTTATGGACTATGTAAAGAGCGGCAAAGCTTCAAACATACTTGAATTTAAAGCTGCGGATCAATCCAGTTCAACAAGTGATGTTGGAGCAATAATTCCTTCAACCATACTACAGGAAGTAATTAAAAAGGTTGAAAGCTACGGACAAATATTTGCAATGGTTAGAAAAACAGGGCTTAAAGGCGGTGTAAAAGTTCCTATATCGGCTTTAAAACCAGTAGCAACATGGATAGGAGAAAATACTTCTGGAGAAAAACAAAAGGTTGATTTAAGCAATAGCGTATCATTTACCTATTATGGACTTGAGTGCAAAATTGCTACATCAATAATAGCTGACACTGTAACATTAGATCAGTTCGAAAGCATATTAATAGACCTTATAGGCGAAGCAATGACCAAAGCTCTTGATATAGCTATAGTTAAAGGTGCTGGCAGTGCAAGCCCACTTGGAATAGTGAATGATTCTCGTATACCAAGCAACCACATAATTACTTTATCTTCTACAGACTTTGTTTCTTGGGAAGGGTGGAAGAAGAAAGTATTTGCAAAAATGCCTTTATCTTATAAGGCGGGTGCTTCAATATTGATGGCTTCTGGAACATTTGAGGGCTATATTGATGGTATGACAGATGCAAATGGTCAGCCAATAGGAAGAATTAACTACGGTATAACCAATGGACCTCAGGAAAGCTTTGGCGGTAAGCCTGTTGTTGAAGTTGAGGACGATGTTATTGCAAACTATGATGATGCTTCAACAGGTGACGTAGTAGCTATATATGGTAATTTGGGCAACTATGCAATTAACAGCAACATGACACTAACTATGTTCAGATACCTTGATCATGACACTAATGAATATGTCGATAAGGCTATTCTTATTGCTGATGGTAAGGTACTGGATGCTAACGGCTTTATAATCGTTAAGAAAGGTGCTTAATAGAAGGGGTTAGACCCTTCTATTTTCTTTTATTTAATATAGAAAGGAAGCGGTAATATGTACGCATTTAATCATAAAATGGGACAGACAATTCAAACAGATGTAAAAGACAAAATTGCAGATAGAGTATTTTTAGCAAGATTATTTTCAAGTCCTGCGGCATCATCTACAACCGGAGTTCATGCAGCTATAACAAGCACTGCTAGCCAACAGGTTGTAACAACAGGCATAAGTAACCCAGATGTACCAAGAAATATAACTGCAACAGCAGGAGGCACGGCAACGGATATAAAGGCTATACAGGTCATTGTAGAAGGAACAAACTACAATGATGAAGTTATAACCGAAACCCTTCCGGCTTTTACAGTAGATACCGCCGGCACAGTACAAGGTAATAAGGCATTTAAAACAGTAACTAAAATTACTTTGCCACCTCATGACGGTACCGGTGCCACAACGGCAATAGGTTTTGGGGAAAAGCTTGGATTACCTTATAAACTCCCACATAATACAGTGCAAATGGCTTGTTTAAATAATGTAAGAGAAGGAACGGCACCTACAGTAACCACAAGTGCTACAGCCATAGAAAGCAATACAGTGGATTTAAACAGTAATTTGAATGGTAATCAGGTCGACATTTACCTATACGTTTAGGCGGTGACAGCATGATATTAAGTCTTGCAGAAGCTAAGCAGTATCTAAGAATCGAATTAAGCTATACGGACGAGGACACGGATATTACGGCATTAATAAGTGCTGCTGAAGGTTATTTGAAAAATGCTGGATGCGTTTTAAATATCGGGGATGAAGTTGCAAAACTTGCCATTAAAATGTTAGTTGTACATTGGTATGAAAATAGAGACTCCGTATTAATCGGGAGCATATCAAAATCTATGGAATATTCTTTGCAATCAATAGTAACTCAGCTTAAATACTGTTATCCAATAGTAGAAGGTGGTTCATAATGAATCCGGGAGAATTAAGACATAAAATTAAGTTTGAATTTGTTGATATTGATACAGAAATATGGAGTGAATATTATAGTTGCTATGCTAAAGTTAATGCCGCAGGAGGCAAAGAATATTTTAGCAGCGGCGCTGAACAATCAACAAATGCAGTTATTTTCACTGTAAGATATTGCAATGCTTTGAAAAACATATATCTAAACACTCAATCATACCGTATTAAGTTTCAAGGTGCGATTTATGATATTTCAGACGTTGATAATTACATGTTTCAAAATCAATTTTTGAAAATCAAGGCGGTGGGAAGACATGAAGTTTGACATTAACGACTTAGCCAAAGCAATTGCAAGTGAGCTTGAAGAGTATACGCAAAAAGTAACTGATGGAGTTAAAAAAGGCATTGATACAGTTGCAAAAGAAACTAATCAGACTATAAAAGAACATGTAACCTTCAAGCAACCCACGGGTGATTATGTAAAATCATTTAGAATAAAGACCTCATATGAGGATAGGTTTAATAAAAGAAAAACATGGTATGTTGCTTCTCCATATTATAGGCTAAGTCACTTACTTGAAAATGGGCATGCATTACGCAACGGAAAGAGAAGCAGGAAATTTCCACACATTATATACGGAGAAGAGCTTGCACAAAAAAGAATGGAAGAGATAGCGAAGGAGGCAATAAAAGATGCTGGACGTTAAAACATGGCTAGAAAGTACAGGCATGAAAGTAGCTGAGTTAGAGTTTATTGCTCCTCCAAAACTTCCATATCTAGTATTCATTGATGATATTAATACGACTGGAGCAGATGATAAGAATTGTATAGTTCAACATAATGTATCTATCGAATTATATTCCGAAAGAATTGATAAGGTTTCAGAGGCAAAAGTGGAAGAATTACTAAATGAGAAAAATTTTAACTTTGATAAAAGCCGTACACGAATAGACAGTGAAAAGCTCTGTCAAACCTTGTACGGCTTTAGTTTTACAGAAAAATTTTAAGGAGGTCACGAAATGGCGATTGATGGAAAAGAAAAGATCGTGCTTGGAAGCGGTAAATTATATATAAGTGAATTTACTGGAACAATACCGACTAACACCACATTAGAAGTAGATGCTAACTTGTTAGGACTTATTCAAGGTGGTGCTACTGTAGAATATAAGCCTACTTTTTACGATGCAAAAGATGATTTAGAATTAGTACAAAAAACTGTAATTACCACTGAAGAAGTAACTTTTAAAAGTGGAATTATGACTTGGAATGGAAACACATTAAAGAAACTTTGTGCTACAGCCAGAGTGACAGAGGCTAGCGGCAAAAGAACTGTAAAGATAGGCGGTATAAGTAATAATGACGGGAAAAAATACGTTATTAGATTTCTTCATGAAGATGCTGCCGATGGAGATATAAGAGCAACAATAGTCGGCAATAATCAAGCCGGCTTCAGTATGGCGTTTACTAAGGATAAAGAAACTGTAATTGATGCAGAATTCAAAGCAGCACCTATGGATAATGAAGGTACCAAAATCATATATGAAGAAGAAATACCTACAACACCATAATTTATGGCGGCACATTGCCGCCTTTTAGGAGGAATAAACGTGTTTGATGTAAGCACTATAAATAAAAGATATTTTGCTATAAAAATAAATAATATTGAGCTTGAAGTGGAACCGCCAAAGATTAAAGCTTTAAAGAAAATTATGTCTTTGTCAAAATCTCGTAATGAAGATGCAATGGATAATTTATCCGATGCAATAAAAATGATATTAAGCAAGAATAGAACAGGCTTTAAAGTAGCTGATGAACTAATAGATGAACTAGATTTTGACGAAATGAACGGTATATTAAATGCATATTTTGACTGGTTATCCAGTACAAGAAACTCCCCAAACTAAAAGTCCCTTATTATCCAGATGAAACGGAAGATAAGGGACATTATTCTGTAAATACTTTGGAAGAAAAAATTGTCTCTGAGTATACCGGTTATAGCTTTGACAGAATGGAAGAACTAGAAGTATTTGAATACTGGCTGCTTCTAAGAGATGCAGTTATATATAATTGCATGCAATCTGAAGAGGGCAGAAAATATCTTGATAACTGTTGGAGAATTGAACAAACTGAGCCGGATAGAAAAACCTTAAGAGAGAAAATGAGAAAGGAGGTAAACGATGGCTAATAACATAAAAGGTATAACTATTGAAATAGGTGGAGATACCAGTCCGTTGGATAAAGCCCTTAAAGGTGTAAATAAGACAAGTAGAGATTTACAAAGTGAGCTTAAAGAAGTTAATAGGCAGTTAAAATTAGATCCTACAAATACTACCTTATTAGAGCAAAAGCAGAAACTTTTAGCTGAAAGCATAACGAATACAAATGACAAGCTTTTAAAGCTTAAGGATGCAGAGAAACAGGTTCAAGTGCAGTTTGAGCAAGGGAAAGTAAGTGAAGAACAGTATAGAGCTTTACAAAGGGAAATTACTAAGACTGAACAACAATTAAAAACTTTAGAAAACCAAGCATCGAAGAGTAGTGTTGCTTTAAATAAAATAAAAAACGCAGCCGACAATGTTGGCGATGCTGCCGGAAAAGTTAGCAGTACAATGGCACCAGCAACTGCGATTATATTAGGTGTTGGAGCAGCATCCACAAAAATGGGTTCTGACTTAATCGAAAGTACAAATAAGGTCGAAGTAGCCTTTAAAGAAAATGCAAAAGTAATTGAAGATTGGTCCAAAACTACACTTGATAAATATGGAATAGCATCCGGAACCGCTCTTGATATGGCGGCTACGTATGGAGATATGGCAACCAGTATGGGTTTAACTACAAAAAGTGCCGCGGAAATGGGGCAACAAATTGTAGGCAGAGCAGCCGATTTAAGTTCTTTTAAAAATATAAGTATAGATGTTGCCAAGACCGCACTAAATGGCATATTCACGGGTGAGACTGAAAGCTTAAAGACATTGGGTGTTGTTATGACACAGGCTAATTTGCAACAATATGCATATAGCCAAGGTATAAAAACTAAAATACAGGATATGTCGCAAGCTGAACAGGTTCAATTACGATATAACTATGTTATGGAAGCCACTAAAAATGCAGAAGGTGACTTTGCAAGGACTGCTGACGGCGCAGCTAACAGTACAAGAAATGCATCGGAGAGTATAAAAGAAGCTTCATCCAGTTTAGGTGTATTGCTTGCGCCAATAGTTGCAAAAGCAATGCAGTATGTTGCAAATTTAGCGAAAAGCTTTATTGGACTTGACGATGGAACTAAGAAAATTATTCTTACTATATTAGCTGTAATAGCCGCTATTTCTCCTATAGCTAAGTTAATACAAGAAATAACGGTTGTTGTAAAAGGTTTAGCCATTGCACTTGAATTTTTAATGGCGAATCCTATAGTATTACTGATAGCAGCTATAGTGGCAGCAATAGTGCTTCTTGTAATAGGCATAAAAAAGTTGTGGGATACCAATGAAGGATTTAGAAATGCTGTAATTAATATATGGAATGGTATAAAAGACTTTTTTCAAAATGCGGTAGAAACAATTAAAAATGTCGTTATTACAGCGTTTAATTTTATTAAAGATAATTTAGGAATAATATTGCCAGTAATTGCAACGCTTATTTTAGGACCTATAGGCGGTGTAATAGCTTATATAGCAACGCACTTTGAAGAAGTTAAAGATACAATTGTTAACGTGTTTAATGCTATCGTGAATTGGCTATCTGATTTACCTGGCACTTTATATAATCTTGCTGTAAATATCTTTACTTACATGAGAAACGGCGTTGTTAATACCATTTCTAGTGTGGCAGATACAATAGTAAACGGAATACAAGCGGCTGTAAATTTTTTAGTATCACTTCCTGGTCAAGCGTTGCGATGGGGCGAAGATTTTATTGATGGACTTATAAATGGAATTAAGAATAAAATGGGTGCTGTAGTAGATGCAGTAAAAGGCGTTGGAGATAAAATACGTTCCTATCTTCATTTTTCGGTGCCGGATGAAGGCCCGCTTACTGATTATGAAACATGGATGCCGGACTTTATGTCTGGACTTGCTAAAGGAATTGAGCAAAGTAAAAGCATAGTTACTAATGCAATTAAAAATTTAAGCGGTGGTATAAAGGTTGGAATGAGCCTAAAAGCTGGAGCTGTCTTAGGAAGTGGTACAGGAACAAATAATACAGTTAATAATTCCGCTGTTGATAATTCAACTTTGCTTGATGCAATTAATAACTTGGCATACTCAATCCAAAATCACGAATCTGTTTTTAAAGTCAATGACAGGGAGTTAGCCAGAGCAGCAGGACCAGCAATATTAGATGAATTAAGTGCACTTGCTGATAGATAGGAGGAATTTGAATGGCTGTAATACTAAGTATAAACTTTAATAATGCCAATAGTTATTATGATAAAAACTTAATCATCGAAGGTACTCCTATCGTGCCTACATCTCAAAGAAACATTATATTTACTGAAATAGAAGGCAGAAACGGAAGCTTAACAGAAGATTTAGGCACATATAAGGATATATCTATCCCTGTTAGTTTTACTTTGGTAGATATGGCTAATCTAAAACAAAGTTTAAGACAAATAAAAGCATGGCTCATAGGCGATCTCACAGATAATAAGCTAATATTCAGCGATGATCCAAACTACTTCTATAAAGTTAAATCCTGCAGCATAGGTGACATAGAAAACACGGTCAGAGTTCTAGGAAGGTTCACAGCAACATTTGTATGTGAGCCTTTTTTATATGCCATAGATGATAAAAAGGAAATCATACTAGGTAACACAGTTACAAGAGCAGGCTTAAGCAGTGATCCATTGCAGAGATACAATTTTACTAGCGGCACAGTTTATGTTAATAACCAAGCTGTTAAAAGTAATTTAAACGGCCCTGTAACATTTAATAATCCGGGAACCAAGAAAAGTAAACCTGTTATAGTGATTTACGGTAGTGGGGATATAGTAATATCTCTCAATAGTACTACATTTGCCATATCTGGTTTAAGTGAATATGTAACTATAGACTCAGTTATGCAGGATGCATACAAAGGTACTCTTTTACAGACTAACTCAATGTCAGGACTATTCCCTGAATTAAATCCTAGTGATAATTATATTGCATGGTCGGGCAATGTTGAAAGAATAGAAATACAGTGCAATTCAACATGGTTGTAGGAGGTGGGAGTATTGCTAAAAATAGATAATATAGGCTTTGTAGGTGGAGATACTTCCACTTATGAATTTGACTTTGGGATTAAGGTTGCTGGAAGTGTTGCTGAGTGTCCTATGCGGTTGTTTTTTTCTAGCGTTGATAGTGCTATCCCAAGTCCATTAAAGGCTGACGGAACTGTAAATACTGCGATTTGGTTCGAACGAACAACTCAATCAGAATTTGACAACATAAAAAATCAAGATGCTATTGTGACATCTTTGAGCACTGGGACTAATGGAAAGTATGGAGCAGTATTGGTCGAACTTGATTTAACACGGCTATGCAATGCATTTTTCGGTGGGAATAATGCAACTTTAATAGCTGCTTTTAAAAATTTACAGGCAGATGTATGGGGCAGTGGTAGTGGCAGCAATGCCGGTGTTTTAACATATGGAGTACAAGTACAAGGTTGGTGGGGTTCATGGACTGTTTGGAATAACAGCACATCTTCAAGTACTACTAAAATAACCGGTTCAAAAACATCAAATTTATATATTAGCAGTGCTAATAAAGCATACATTTTAATTAATGCCCAATATGCTTCAAATGGAACTATAACAAGCGCTGTCAATATAGACTATTTAAAATTAACATTGCAATTTGCCAGAGTGCCGGATGTAATAAAGCCTATACCGATAACTTTGCCGAAATATTGGGCTATGATTATTAAAGGAATTAGTCCTGCTTGGGATAGCAATGAAACAAAAGAAAGAGTTTACTGCACTATATACAGTGATATAAACAATTGGTTCAATGTCGAATATATAAGCTCTAAACCCTTTGGATTCTATAAAAAGTATAGAGGAGCATTAATAGGCAGTGTTTTAAATTTAGCATTTAACAAATATCAAGCATCTTCAATACTTGTTGCTCAAACACAAAGCGGAATGGTTATGTATCAGCTAACTAATAACGGTAGTGTCAATAAGGTTACCAATACAAACATATCGTTAATATCAGGGGAGTGTTCTCTTTATCTGAGTAATTTTTATACTGGAAATTATCAATCAGATACATATACAGACTCAGTTAGCTTGATAGACTTAGAGAAGCTTAACAAACCATTAGGCTTTACAGACCAAGAAGCACAAGTAATCCTTACAGGTAGAAATGATATAAATACCGCAGATGATAATTTAAACACATTGGCAGAGCGATATAAAAATTCTAACCTTATACCATTATTTAATGATAGTAGATGGAATAAACACGCTAATGCAAGTGTAAGTTCAGACGGTAAAACACTTATATTAAATGCTAACGCTTTATATCAATACAGTAGTGTTACAATACCGGTACTTCCAAACAATAAATATATACTTAGTGCATCGGTAGCGGGAAATGTAAATACCTTAGGTGTATATGTAAATGAAAACTATAATAATATCAGGACTAAAGGACAATCGGTTAAAATTTATACGGTTAATGGTACAGCTACATTTACGACTGGAAGTACAACTAATAATATTAACGTAATATGTAGCAATGACCAAACAGGCGTATTCACATTTTCAAACCTTGAACTAAGGAGGTATGATTAAAATGCTTTTTAGTATAAAGAAAAATTCCATAAGTAATTACCCTACACCAACAATAAACTGCACTGTGAATTGCTTTATGAATTAA
>NZ_JAMKBZ010000045.1:0-21301 GCF_053772255.1 Rhodopseudomonas parapalustris
CTCGCTTCATCAGTCCGTCCTCATAAGGGCCGGACTCTAACTCCAACTGGAGGAAAAATTCAGGGGCAGGTCAGTGGACATCTCCGGTTGATCCAGCGGCGATCGATGATCGACACGATCGGCACCACAAGGTGAACCATTAGTGAAGCATTCAGATCTGAATTGTATGTGGTTTATTCGGCGCAGCCGCGTTGGGCGGTCGCTCGGAACGGCGGCTTGTTTCGGCGGGAGATGACACGAAGCCTGATGCGCGGTCTCTGGAATCAGATTGCCACCAGCCTCAAGACGCGGTTTCTGGTCGTCACCGTCTGCGTGTTCGGGCTAGTCGCTGTGCCGGCCTATGTCGCGTTCGAATTCCTGACCCGTAAGACCGTGGTCGCGCTCGGCACTTTGTTCGCCGAGAAGCAGGTGTTGTTCGACCGCTACCGCGGCCTCGAGGCGCTGATCCGGGAGGTGTCGCTGGCCGAGACGGTCGCCCGCTCACCGGCGGTGCGCGACTGGGCCCGCGACGAGGCCGACCCCGACAAGGCCAAGCGCGGGCTGGCCGAGCTCGAGCACTACCGACTGTCGTTTCACGACAAGAGCTATTTCTTCGTCGTCGACCAGTCCGGCAATTACTACTTCAACGACGCCAAGAACGACTATTACGGCAACCAGCTTCGCTATCAGGTCAAGCGCGACAATCCGCGCGACGGCTGGTATTTCAAGACGATCGCGGCCGGACAGCCCTGCCAGCTCAATGTCGACCGCGACGACAATCTCGCCGTCACCAAAGTCTGGATCAACTGCGTCATTGCAGAGCAGGGCCGGATTCTCGGCGTGATCGGCACCGGCGTCGACCTCACCGAATTCATCCGCGAGGTGGTGGCGCTGCCGCAGACCGGCGTCACCAGCATGTTCGTCGATCATTCCGGCGCCATCCAGGCCCATCGCGATCCGGGGATGGTCGATTTCCACAGTCTCACCAAGGACACCAAGACCAAGAAGACGATCTTCCAACAGGTCGACAGTCCCGCCGATGCCGCCGAACTTGCCGCGATGATGCGCCGCGTCTCCGCCGGCCCTGCGGCGGTCGAATCGCGCTTCATGAACATCGGGGGGCGCGAGTTCCTGGTCGGTGTCGGCTATCTCGATCAGCTCGGCTGGTTCAACGTGACGCTGATGGACATCGACGCCATCATTGATCGCCGCTTGTTCACCCCGATCGCGTTGTTGCTGATCGTGATGATGACGGCGGCGGTCGCGCTCGTCACCATTCTGTTCCGCCGGGTTGTGCTCGATCGGCTCGCCACCGTCGAGGCGGCGGCGCGGCGGGTCGAAGACGGCGACTTCGACCATATCGTCGTCGACCAGGGCAGCGACGAGATCGGCCGGCTATCGCGCACCTTGTCGGGCATGGCGCACGCCGTGCGCGACCACACCCGCGTGCTCGAGGATCTGGTCGACGAGCGGACCGAGAAGCTGCGGCGTCTCGCCAATATCGATCTCTTGACCGAGATTCCCAACCGTCGGGGTTTCACCCAGGTGTTGGAGCAGTGGCTGGCGCAGTCGCCATTGGCGCCGCGATCGGGCGGGCTGCTGCTGATCGATCTCGACAACTTCAAGGACGTCAACGACGTGTTCGGCCATCTGGCCGGCGATCGGCTGCTGTGCGAAACCGCGCGGCGGCTCGCGCCGCTGCTCACCGAGCGGGACACCTGCGCCCGCTGGGGCGGCGACGAGTTCGTCGTGCTGGTCGAGGATCGCGATGCGGACGGCCTGCGGGCGCTGTGCGCGCGCATGGTCGCCGCGATGAACGCCGCGCCGATCCGCTCCGACGACGGGCAGGACATCGCGCTGACGGTTTCGATCGGCGCCTGCCGGGTGGCATCGGGCAGCTCGATCGACGCCGCCTTTGCGGAGGCCGATGCGGCGCTCTACGCCGCCAAGCGCGCCGGCCGCAACCGGTTCGTGCTGTTCGACTCCGGCGCCGGCTCGGCGGTTGGCGCGGTGGTGACGGCGCAGGCTTGAGCCGGCATGCGCCTCAGGACGACGCTGGCGCCGTGGCTTGTTACTTCCCCTCGACGAACGCCGTGAAGGCATCCGCCCAGGCCGGATGCCAGCGCGACAGCGCGGGCCTGTTCTCGATGATGTCGCCGGCGGCCCAGGCGATGCGGCGTTCGTCGAGGCTGCGGGGCACGTCGTTGTCCGGGCACAGGATGTAGAAGTCGCGCGCCGCTAGCCGCTCCAACATGAAGTCGACGGTCTGTTCGGCGGTCCACGCGCCGGCGGGCTTCTCGGTGCGGCCGCGCGCGGTCAGCGCCGTGAAGACGAAGCCGGGGATCAAGAGATGCGCGGTCACCGCACAGCCTTCGGTGTTGCGCAGCTCGTGCGCCAGCGCTTCGGTATAGGCCTTCACGCCGGCCTTGGAGACGTTGTAGGCCGGGTTGCCCGGCGGCGTGGTGATGCCCTGCTTGGAGCCGGTGTTGATGATCATTCCCGCCCGGCCGCGGGCGATGATCGCGGGCGCGAAGATCTGCGAACCGTGGATCACGCCCCACAGATTGACGCTGAGGATGCGCTCGTAGGCCGCGCGCGGGCCGAGCGCGGTGCTCGGCGGCTCGATGCCGGCATTGTTCATCAGCACGTCGACGCCGCCGAACCGCGCCGTCACCGCGGCGCGCAGCGCTTCGAGCTGGTCGGGGTCGGAAACGTCGGTTTCCTTGGACAGCACGTCATCGGAGCTGCCGGCGACCTGCGCCAGCAGCTCGGCGGCGCGGGCGAGATGATCGGCGTTCAGATCCGCGATCGCCACCTTCATCCCGGCCTGCAGGAACCGCTTGGCGGCGGCGAATCCGATCCCCGAAGCGCCGCCGGTGACGACGGCGACCTGGTCGCGAGCGATGGCGGGATGCGACATGGTGGTCTCCTCGAGGCGAATGGCGATGCCCGGGAGATAGGCGCAACGGCGGCGGACGCAAGTCGGCGGGACGTGCGGGCTTTGATCGTCATTGCGAGCGCAGCGAAGCAATCCAGCGGCGCCGTACACCTGTCTTCTGGCTTGCTTCGTCGCTGCGCGCCTCCCGATGACGGGGAGATGGCGCGGTGAGCTTGTTACCGCTTCTGCACGAACACCGTGCCGGCCGAGTAGCCGGCGCCGAACGAGCAGATCAGGCCGAGGTCGCCTTGCGCCATGTCGTCCTGATGCTTGTGGAAGGCGATGATCGAGCCGGCCGACGAGGTGTTGGCGTAATCGTCGAGGATGATGACGTTCTCGTCGCGAGTCGGATCGCGGCCCAGCACCTTGCGACCGATGATCTCGTTCATGTTGATGTTGGCCTGGTGCAGCCACATCCGCTTCAGCCCGTGCGGATCGATGCCGATCTCGCGGGCGTGCTCGATGATCATCTCTGACACCAGCGGCACCACTTCCTTGAACACCTTGCGGCCCTGCTGCACGAACAGCTTGTCGACATTGTCGCGCCCCTCGGGCCAGGCGCGGTTGAGGAAGCCGGCGTTGTTGCGGATGTTGTTGGAGAACTGCGTCTTCAGCTTGGTGCCGAGGATCGACCAGCCACCTTGCGCATCGTCGGCGCGCTCGACGATCGCCGCGGTGGCGACGTCGCCGAAGATGAAGTGACTGTCGCGGTCGCGGAAGTTGAGATGGCCGG
Organism: Rhodopseudomonas parapalustris; assembly: GCF_053772255.1. NCBI lineage: Bacteria > Pseudomonadati > Pseudomonadota > Alphaproteobacteria > Hyphomicrobiales > Nitrobacteraceae > Rhodopseudomonas > Rhodopseudomonas parapalustris. The sequence goes on from NZ_JAMKBZ010000045.1 coordinate 3,651, forward strand.
AGCAGATCTCCGGATTGACCATCAGCACCGCATCGACCGAGCCGCCGCCGACGAAATCCGCCGCGGTCTTTAGCCCGAAGGTCGCCGACGAGCAGGCGACGTTCATGTCGAACGCGAAGCCGCCGAGGCCCAGCGCGTTCTGCACCTCGATCGCCATCGCCGGATACGCGCGCTGCATGTTGGAGCAGGCGCACAGCACCGCGCCGATCCGCTCGCGCGGCTTGCCCCAGCGTTCGATTGCCTGTTCGGCCGCGGTCACCGCCATCTCGGCGAGGATCGACAATTCGTCGTTGGAGCGCTCCGGAATGATCGGCCGCATCACCTCCGGATCGATGATCCCCGGCTTCGCCACCACGTAGCGGGACTTGATACCCGAGGCCTTCTCGATGAATTCCGAGGACGACGGCGCCAGCGGCTCGATCTCGCCGGCCTCGATCCGCGCCTTGTTGGCCGCGTTGAAGTTGGCCACATAGCTGTTGAACGCCTCCACCAGCTCGGCATTGGAGACGCTGTCGGGCGGGGTGTAGAGGCCGGTCGCGGCAATGACGGCAGGGCGCACGGAAAGCTCCAGGCTCAGTGGCTGAGTGAGGACCGCCGGCCAAGCGATCCGCCGCGCCCTACCGGTATCCGACGCCGTTTCGTCCGCGTCGGCTTTGACGTCGGACAAAAGGCGGAACTCGGTCGCATCGTCCGTTGGTCGGGAGCGGCGGCCGGCGGGCGGGGCGCGCGGGCATCTCGGCCGGCGCGGGCAAAAGCGGTATGAAACGCCGCGCGGCGAAACACAAGCGCGGAACGCAAGACCGATGGCGGCGGCCGCCGATCCGCGCCAAATTCCGCAGTGAGGATGAAAATCATGGACCTAAACAGCGGACACCTGCTGCGCGCGCTGCCGCCTGCCGGCCCCGACGAAGTACTGGACACCCTGCTGGCCCGCGGCGGCGTCCGCATCGAGCGCATCATTTCGTTCGGCCAGTCGAGCCCGGACGGGTTCTGGTACGATCAGGACGAGGACGAGTTTGTCGTGCTGCTCGCCGGCGCCGCCGTGCTGCGGTTCGAAGACGGCGACCGCACGCTCGACCTCACCCCCGGCACCTGGATCGACATCCCGGCGCACTCCCGCCACCGCGTCGAAGCCACAGCGGCCGATCAGGCGACGGTGTGGCTGACGGTGTTCTGGCCGGCGGCGGTGAAATAACTCACGCGCCCGATGATGCTCGGCGCTTGCGTCGCCGATAGCGAGCTACCAACCAATCGTCGGCATCGATCGCGTGATGGGTCGCCGAGGGAACCCGGCGACGGGTGACCTTCGTGGGGTGTTCCCTGTCGTGTGTTGTTCCCTGCGGAACGATCGCTCTTGCATGCGATTACTCAGCGGGGCGTTCAAGAACAGCATGGAGAGCAATCATGGCAGGCCAAATCGATGGCAAGCGCGTCGCTATTCTCGCCACCAACGGTTTCGAACAGTCGGAACTCGAAGTGCCGCGCGATCGGCTGAAGGCGGCCGGCGCGCAGGTCGATATCGTGTCGCCGGAACAGGGCGAGATCAAAGGTTGGAGCGGCAAGGATTGGGGCCGGCCGGTGAAGGTCGACAAGCAGCTCTCGGCGGTGAAGGCCGACGATTACGACGCGATCGTGCTGCCCGGCGGCCAGATCAATCCGGACCTGCTGCGCGTCAATCAGGATGCGCTGAAATTGATCAAGTCGTTCTTCGACGCCGGTAAGACCGTGGCGGCGGTATGCCATGCGCCGTGGCTGCTGATCGACACCGGCATCGCCAAGGGCCGCAAGATGACGTCCTACAACTCGATCAAACAGGACGTGATCAACGCCGGCGCCAAATGGGAGGACTCCGCGGTTGTCACCGACAACGGCGTCATCACCTCGCGCAACCCGGGCGACCTCGAGGCATTCTCGGCCAAGATCATCGAGGAGATGCGCGAGGGTAAGCACCAGCGCCGCGCGGCGTGATCCGCGGGATGTGACGACGGCGTTCAGCCGCTGTTTCGCCACGGTGATCCGCGACAGTTCCGGTCACCGAACAAACAACCGCGCCGGTGGTTCACCGGCGCGGTTTTGATGCGAGAGGAGCCGCGATGGCGCGAGCCGTGCGGATCGGAATAGGCGGGGAGGCGGTGCCGGAATGCGCCGCGCGGCAGGTTCAGCGCAGGTGGTCGCGCCGCATCGAGCGGGCGCCGTGCTCGGCACGCACCGGGATCGCCTTGGCGCCGGGGATCAGATCGATCGGCAGCGTCAGCTTCCGGCCACCGTTGCCGCCGCCGCGCAGATCGGTCCCCATCGCCATGATCGCCGAGCCCATCGCCGCCGAGCCGAAGGTGATCACGAAGCCGAACAGAAGCAGGCCGAGCGCGGTGCCCGGCGAGTCGTCGGCAAAGATCAGGTCGCGCAGATGGCCAGGATTGAGATACAGAAGCCCGCCGAGCAGCAGCGCCGCGATCATCACGCCGATCGCCAGATTGATCGCCAGAAGGCGAAACAGTGGGTGGCCCTTGAGGATGCCTCGGCGCGGCATTGCGTTGATCCCTTCATTGGCAAGGTCCCGTCGGCGTGGTGCCAGCGGCCGGATGCGGGGGCGATGAATTCTCAAGATGAATTCTCAAGACAAGATATGGCGCTGTTGGTCCCGCCTCGCAACCGCAAGCATGAAATGTTAGATTCGCGGGATTGTCATAGCAATACGCATCAATACGCATTCCGTGCCGGTCCTCGCTCCGTCCTGCCCCCCGTTCTGCTTTGCTTGGAGATGAAATTCAGATGTTGAAGCTGCGCCTTGCTCTCGTCACCTGCGCCCTCGGCGGCGCGTTACTCGCCACCGCGCCGGCGGAAGCCGCCCGCTGCGGCGGCGACTTCAACAGCTTTATCGCCAGCTTCTCCGCCGAGGCGGCGCAGTCCGGCATCTCCCAGAGCGTGATCTCGCAGGCGCTCGGCGGCGTCACCGAGGATGCCGCGGTGCTGGCGTTCGATCGCCGCCAGCGCGGCACCTTCAACAAGAGCTTCGAGCAGTACGTCTCCACCCGGGTCGGCGCCGGCCGCATCAAGGCCGGCCGCGCGATGCTGATGCGCCATGCCTCGCTGCTGTCGCGGATCGAGCGCCAGTTCGGCGTGCCGCCACAGATCCTGGTCGCAATCTGGGGGCTCGAGACCGATTACGGCAAGGGCGATATGGGCAAGCTGCCGGTATTCCGAGTGCTGGCGACGCTGGCGCACGATTGCCGCCGCACCGACCTGTTCCAGGGCGAGCTTTCGGCCGCGCTGCAGATCGTGCAACGCGGCGACCTGACGCTGCGCGACATGGTCGGCGCCTATGCGGGCGAGATCGGCCAGACCCAGTTCCTGCCGTCGTCCTACATCAAGTACGGCGTCGACTACGACGGTAACGGCCACGTCGACCTGCGCCACAGCGTGCCGGACGTGCTGGCCTCGACCGCCAATCTGCTCAAGACCGCGGGCTGGAAGGCCGGCGGCTCCTACGAAGAGGGGACGGCGAATTTCGAGGCGATGCGCGAGTGGAACCGCGCGCTGGTGTATCGCAAGACGATCGCTTACTTCGCCGACAAGCTGATCTCGCAGTGAGCGCCCGGCCGGCCCGGGCGCTCGGTCTCGTCACATCGCGGTGGCGCTGCCGTTCGCCCGGACCAGTCTGTTGATCTGATCGAGCGTGAAGGTCTGGCTGCCGATCGACAGTTTCGGCGGGGTCTGGGTGAGGTCGACGGCGTCGATCGTGCCCTGGATCTGCATTGAGACGGTGGCGGTCTTGCCCGATGAGTCGGTGGCGACGATCGACAGCTTGTAGTTGCCGTCCGGCCATTGGGTGCCGTCGTTGCCGCGGCCGTCCCACGCGAACGCCTGATCCTTGCCGGCATTGATCGTGAACTTGCCGGAGTACACGGTCTGGCCGGTATCGCTCTCGATCGACACCTGCGCGCTGACCGGCTTGTCGGTCGACAGCGACCACGTCGCCTTACCGCCGGTCAACTGCGTCTTGCTGCCGTCGACAACCGCGTTGGCGCCGACCAGGCTCATCGCCTGCGTGGCCTGCGCGGAGGTCTGCAACTGCACCAGAGAGCTCAGCGCCTCGTTGGACTTGAGCTGCTGTTCGATGCCGGCGAACTGGACGAGCTGTTGCGTGAACTGGTTGGTGTCCAGCGGGTCCATCGGGTTCTGGTTCTTGAGCTGCGTCGTCAGCAGCGTCAGGAAGGTCTGGAAATTGTCGGCGATCCCCGACGTCGTGCTGGTCTTCGACTTCGCGCTGTCGGCCGAATAGTTCGGGTTCGGGGCCGAGTACGGTGTAGTCGCAGTCGAGTAATCCACGGACATGCGCGTTGCTCCTCAGATCCGAATATCGACGCCGCTGCTCGCACCGAGCATGCGGCCATAGCCACGGCCCGGGCTCGCCGCGGGCGGAAGTTCGTCCTGGCTGATCACCAGCCGCTGCGGCTGTCGGCCGCTCTCCTGGTGCTGGCCCTGCTGCCCGGACGAGGACTGGTCGCGCAGGCTGAACTGAAGGCCGCCATTTCCGGTTTTCAGGCCGGCGTCGTCGAGCGCGCGCTGCAACTGGGTCTGGTCCTGCCGCAACATCTGCAGCGTCTCGGGCTTCTCCACCGTCAGATGCGAGGTTACCCGGCCGTGGCGGTCGACATCGATCCGCACGTCGATGCGGCCGAGCTCGGCCGGATCGAGCCGGATGTCGAACCGGGTCGCTCCGCCTTTCGCCCGGGTGGCGATTTCGACCGCGAGACCTTCGACCGGCACCGGCGTGTTGGCGGCGTTCGTTGCGGTGAGCTGCGACGCCGCTGCGGCGTTGATGCCGCCGTTGGCTGCCGGTTGCAGATGCTGAGGCACGGCGATCGGCGTCTGCGGCAGCAGAGTGCTGGCATCGGCCTGCGCCTGGGGCTGCGGTAGCGTGGCGTCCGGCTTCTGCTGCGCGGTGCCGGCCTTCGACGCGGTCTCGTCGCCGGCCGCGGCGAGCGCTTGAGCGAGCTTCGCTTCGCCGGCCGGACGCCCATCGGGCGTCGTCTGGCCGGAGGGCGACGGCAGCGGCGTCCCCGTGGTGGCGTTCCCGGTCGCCGCCTGAGCCGATGCCTCTGGCGTGGTCGTCGCGGCGGGCTTGGTCTCGCCCTTGCCGTCGGTCTTCGCGGTCGCGTCGGTCTTCGCCGTGGCCTTGCCGCCGCTGGCCTGCGCCGCGAGAGCCGCGAGCTTGGGATCGGCCGCCATGCCGGTCTGGGTCGTCTCGGCGGTCGCGGACTGATCGGCGGTGCCGGTTTGCGTGGCCGTCGTGCCGGTCTCGCCGGTGGCCTTGGCCTTCAGCGCTGCTGCTGCGGCGATCGCCAGCGGCGTGCCGCTCGACCCGCCGGCCACATCGGTCTCGGCGGTCGGCGTGGTGGTCGTGGTGTCGATCTTGGCCGCGATCAGCGCGGCGGCGTCGGCGGTGATCGTCACCTCCGGTGTGGCACTGGCATCCTTGCTATCCGTCTGGTCAGCACTGTTCTTCGTATCGCCGTCCGTCGCGGCATCCGCAGATTTTCCATCCTTGGACGGTTTGCTGTCGTCGGTCTTGCCGCTCGTGGCGTTCGACTGGTCGGTGCCGCCTGCATCGTCGGCCTTGGCATCCGGTTTGGCCGCGGCCTGATCGGTGGGCGCGGCGTTATCGGCGCGGCGGGAATTGTCGCTGGCGTCGCGGGCGCGAGGACGGTCGGCTGCGTCACTGTGGGAGCTGCGATTGTCCGCAGCACCGCGCGAGGGTCGGGGGTCCGATTTCGCCGGTGAGGAGCTGGCCCTGTCATAGGCCGCGGTATTGCTGTCCACGAGCGCGGCGAAATTATCCGTATGTGGCGACCGTTCCGGTCGCGCCGACGCGCGGGGCGGCGGGGCGGGCTGGCTGGCTGCGACGTCTGGCGATGCGTTGACCACGGCAATCTCTCACTCTTCAGTCGAAATCTCCTTCAGCAAGGACCGGGCCAAATAAAAAGGTTAGGAAATTCAATCAACTAGTTTGCGCCCGAGACGACTGGAACCGGCCGTGGCCGCGCGATTCTTGCCGCAGCGGCAGAATTTGCCGCGAGCCCGGCCCGCAAAACCAGTCGGCTGTGATTGCGCCCCCGGGATGCGGCCTATATTAAAAGCAGGCCTCACCGAGGTTCGCGGAATTGGCACTGCCGCTTCCGGACAATGCGGAAGGATGACCGTGCGGCACCGCCGGTCGCAGCTCATGACTGAACCAATGCTCAACAGTCTGGATCTCGAAGGCCGGCCGCAGGATACCCGCGTCGTGGTCGCGATGTCCGGTGGCGTGGATTCCTCGGCGACCGCTGCGCTGCTCAAGGCGCAGGGCTACGACGTCGTCGGCATCACGCTGCAGCTCTACGATCACGGCGCCGCGACCCATCGCAAGGGCGCCTGCTGCGCCGGCCAGGACATTCACGACGCCCGCGCCGTCGCCGAGCGGATTGGGATTCCTCACTACGTGCTCGACTACGAGAGCCGGTTTCGCGAGTCGGTGATCGACAGCTTTGCCGACAGCTACGCCTCCGGCGAGACGCCGGTGCCGTGCATCGAGTGCAATCGCTCGGTCAAGTTTCGCGATCTGCTCGCCACCGCCCGCGAGCTCGGCGCCTCGGCGCTGGCGACCGGTCACTACGTGTCGTCGCGGCGGCTTGCTGACGGTTCGCGCGCGCTGGTGTGCGCCGCCGATCGCGACCGCGATCAGAGCTACTTCCTGTTCGCCACCACCCGCGAGCAGCTTCAATTCCTCCGTTTTCCGCTCGGGGACATGACCAAGCCGCAGACCCGCGAGCTGGCGCGGCAGTTCGGCCTGTCGGTCGCCGACAAGCACGACAGCCAGGACATCTGCTTCGTCCCGACCGGGCGCTATACCGACGTGGTCGAGCGGCTGAAGCCGAATGCGATGGAGCCGGGCGACATCGTCGATGTCGACGGCCGCGTGCTCGGCCAGCATCCCGGCATCGTGCACTTCACCGTCGGCCAGCGTCGCGGTCTCGGCATCGCGTCGCGCTCGCCGCTGTACGTGCTGCGGCTCGATGCGGCGCGGCGGCAGATCGTGGTCGGGCCGCGCGAGGCACTGCTGATGGACCGCATCGTGCTGCGCGACATCAACTGGATCGGCGACGGCGCGCTCGACGACGTGATCGGCGACGGTCTCGAGCTGTTCGTCCGTGTGCGCTCGACGCGGGCGCCGCAGCCGGCCTGGCTGCGCGCCGCGAACGGCGGCTACGAGGTCGAACTCGTGGTCGGCGAGGAGGGCGTGTCGCCGGGGCAAGCCTGCGTGTTCTATGACGCGGCCGAGGGCCAGGCGCGCGTGCTCGGCGGCGGCTTCATCAAGAGCGCTGCGCCGCGCCGGTTCGAAGGCGGGCGCGAGCAAATCGAGGCGCCGGCGCTGGCCGCCGTGCGCGGCTAAGGACATTTCGGGGCAAGATATGGCGAACGACATCGATCGCGCGGGCGTGGCGAAGGCCTATGCGCGCTGGGCGCCGATTTACGATCTGGTTTTCGGCAAGGTATTCGACAGCGGCCGGCAATCGACCATTGCGGTGGCAGATGCGATCGGCGGGCGGGTGCTCGACGTCGGCGTCGGCACCGGGCTGTCGCTGTCGGATTATTCGAAGACCACGCGGCTGTGCGGCGTCGATATTTCCGAGCCGATGCTGCGCAAGGCCCACGAGCGCGTCCGCACGCTGAACCTCAGCAACGTCGACGTGCTGGCCGTGATGGACGCCAAGAACCTGGCGTTCCCGGAAAACCACTTCGACGCTGTCGTGGCGCAATACGTCATCACCGCGGTGCCGGACCCTGAAGCCACGCTCGACGATTTCGTCCGCGTGCTGAAGCCGGGCGGGGAGCTGATCCTGGTCAACCACATCGGCGCCGAGAGCGGCCCGCGCAAACTGTTCGAACTGGCGTTCTCGCCGATCGCGCGCCGGCTCGGCTGGCGGCCGGAGTTCCCGTGGGCGCGTCTGGTGAACTGGGCGGCGCGTCATGGCGGGGTGGAACTGGCCGAGCGTCGGCCGATGCCGCCGATGGGCCATTTCTCCCTGATCCGCTATCGCAAACTGTGACCTCTCGCCGCCGGAACGCGGCGCGGGCCGGCACGTTGTCCGGGTATGATGTCGAGAATCACCATCGCTGCTGCCGGGTGTTTGGTTTTGGCGTCCGCACCGGCGGTCGCTCAGGCGCCGCCCAAGTCGACGACCACCGCCCCGCCGGCCGCCACCGCATGTGCCCCGCATCCGGGAACCGCCAATCCGCCCGGCACGGCTGCGCCGGGCGCGACCACCGGGCAGACTCAGCCGCTCGGTGAGAAACTGGCGAAAACCGACGGCGTGCTTTGCCCGCCGACCGGGATCGATCCGGAAATCCGCGCGGACGCCCCGGATGTCGGCACCATGCGGGTGATTCCTCCGCCGGGCACTCCGGGCGGCGATCCGACGGTGCGCCCAAAATAGCCGAAGCCCATAGTTTTCCCGCCCGGTTCGGCATTGCTTGACACGGCAACCCGTGCCTCCTTATATGCCGCGCGTTCGCATCGCCTTTGTTCGCAAGGCCGACGGTGGACCACCGTGGCGGGGTAGCTCAGCTGGTTAGAGCACGGGAATCATAATCCTGGGGTCGGGGGTTCAAGTCCCTCTCCCGCTACCACATTCCCAGTAAGTTCTTGAAATTGCAGACCTCGGCCGGTCTATACTGCGCCAGAGGGATGTATCATTAATACATCAGCGTAGGTTCGTCCGCAACGTGCGGAAGAACGATAGGCCTAGCTGGCCGTAGCAACCACCGTGGCAGCGCTCTTGGTCGTCGCCTTGCTCATCCCGAAGCTCAGCGGCGGCGTGGTCGACGCGGCTTGCTCGGACGCAGCCCGGGCTTCCTTGCGGGGCCTGCCGCGCTGGCGCTGCTGCTGGCGGTCCTTATCTGCGTTGGCCTGCAGCCGTTTGATCAGGCCCTCGTCCTTGAGCTCCTGGTCCAGGTGCTCGACGAGAGCCTCCACGTCGTGCCGGTCCCGCAGCATCGCGCTCCAGTCCCGACTTGCCACCGCCGCCGCAACGTCGCGCGACAGCGCCTGTTTGGCGTTCTCGAGCTGCTGTTGCAAGGCGGTAACCGCCTCTTGGTAGTTCGCCATTGGATCCTCCTTTCATGGCGCGGGGCACTTCGCCCCTCCCACATGGTCCCATCTTTCCTGCAACTTGCAACCGGCTGCTTGCACTTTTCCGGTTTGTGCCCGAGCGTAGATGTGGACCAACGCGGAGAGAAGCGTGTCTGAGGCAGCCGAAATCAGCAACAGCACCATCGCTCGATACAACGTCGATGCAATTGCGTTCGTCGCCCAGGCTTGCCGCGAGGCGCCGGCAGCCGACTTCGCCGACCTCCCGTACGAAGTTCGCTTGAGCGACGCGGTCGAATGGTTTTCGAGTAGCAATGGGCGTTGGTCGAAAGCCCACATCCGCCGGACCGCGGCGGCCCTGCGGCAACGCGTTGAACTGCTGATTGCGATGGACTATTTCGACCAAAGGACGGGAGACCGGCTGCTCTTTGCGCTTGAACATCAAAGGCCGTCGCCGGCCCAAAAGAGAGCAAAGAAGGGCTATGCGAAGTCGATTAAGCCGAGCGATTTGCGTCGACTGATCGCGTATTTCAAAATTAGAGATGACGAATTTTCAAAATGGATCACTGGGTATATTCTAATTGCTTCGCGTATCGGGTGGCGACCGGGTGAGCTTTTTCTGATTTCTCGTAACGATCAATTTCTCCGAGCCCCGGCGGAAAAGCATTCGAACGGTCGGGGCCTTTTCCCTACCTGTGAAATCGATATCAGTTCGTATCCGACCAAAATCATCCGCGACCTAGACAAATGGATCGTGCAGACGCGCGCGCTGGTCGATGTAAGCTGCATCGGCCGCGTGCTGTCGCGTATGAACAGGCGCATCGAAACCGCGTGCAAGAGCCTCGGCGTCAACCCGATCTCGGCCTACACGCTGCGTCATTTCGCGATTGCCTGCATGAAGGCGAGCGGCTTTTCGCCGGCCGAAATCGCGGTGATCGTCAATCATGCGGCAAGCCGGACCGCGACGGAGCGATATGGAAAGAAGCGCAGCGGCATTCGGAGAGCCAAGAAGATGTTGCGCTTCGACAAAAAACGCCTCGAACAGGTCAGGGACAATGCTCGACCCTTCTCCCCCGCTCTGAAGCTGAGTGCTCCAGCCTTCGGCTGATCGGAATGGCATCCTGGCGCGTCGGCCGAAACCGCCAAGTATGATCAGATAAGTTATTGATTTTACGTGCCGTTGCCCCACACCCAAAGCACTGCCAAGGTAACGTCGGCGTAAATTACGATAATTTAGGACCCGTAGCCGAGCTCCCGCCACGCATCGCAGCCACAACCTCCGGCTTTCCTCCCTTCGCGCCGCCCTCTAAATTCCTCCCCTGACTCGGGGGATTGGAATGCTGACGGGCGAGTTGCGGTCGAAAATCGATAGGGTTTGGGATGCGTTTTGGGCTGGCGGGATTGCCAACCCGATCGAGGTGATCGAGCAGATCACCTATCTGTTGTTCATCCGCGGGCTCGACGAGGCGCACACCCGCGAGGAGAACAAGGCCAACCGGCTGAAGAAGCCGATGGCGCGGCGGATCTTCCCCGAAGGCAAGGACGGCATCGGCAAAAAGGGCGGCGTGGCTTACGAGGACCTGCGCTGGTCGCGGCTGAAGAACCGCGATCCGGCGACGATGTTCGAACTCGTCTCCGAACACGTCTTCCCGTTCCTGCGGACCATGGCCGAGGAAGGCACCGCGCACGCCACCCACATGAAGGGGGCGCGCTTCACCATTCCGACGCCGGCGCTGTTGGCAAAAGTGGTCGACCTGCTCGCCGACATCCCGATGGAGGATCGCGACACCAAGGGCGACCTCTACGAATACATGCTGGCGAAGATCGCCACCGCCGGCCAGAACGGCCAATTCCGCACCCCGCGCCACATCATCGCGCTGATGGTCGAGATGACCGCGCCGACGCCGAAGGACGTGATCGTCGATCCGGCCTGCGGCACCTGCGGCTTCCTGGTCGCGGCCGGCGAATTCTTGCGCGACAATCACCCCAAGCTGTTCCACGACGCCGAGACGCGCGACCACTTCAATCAGGAAATGTTCCACGGCTTCGATTTCGACAGCACCATGCTGCGGATCGGCTCGATGAACATGACGCTGCACGGCGTCGAAGACCCCGACATCCGCTACAAGGATTCGCTCAGCCAGGAGCACGGAGGCGACGCCGAGCGTTACTCGTTGGTGCTCGCTAACCCGCCGTTCACTGGCTCGCTTGACTACGAAACAACCGCGAAGGATCTCATTGCTGAGGTCAAAACGAAGAAGACCGAACTTCTATTTATGGCGCTATTCCTGAAGTTGTTAAAGCCCGGGGGGCGAGCTGCAGTGATCGTTCCCAATGGCGTTCTTGAGAACGATGGTGGCGCCTACGACGTGATCAGGCGAAAGCTCGTTGACGATTGCCAATTGGAAGCGATTGTCTCGTTACCGCATTACGTTTTCAAGCCATACGCTAGCGTCGCCACCTCCATTCTACTTTTCCGCAAAGCGGGAAATACGTCTGGAGTGCTCTACTACAAACTGGAGAATGACGGATTTGGTTCTGGCGCCGACAGAAAACCCCAAGCCGGAAGCGAATTACAATCAATTGCTTCCACGATAAAGAAGCATAGAGCTGGCTCTATTGAAGCCGTCCCCGGGAAGATTGAGGTGGTCCCAAGGCAATTGATCATTGATAACTGCTACGACTTGGCGCCTGCGGTTTATTTGAGTGGCTACCATTTGCCTGCGAATTTGCGAACAAGCCGCCTTGGCGATCTTTTCGATGTAAACAAAGGAAATGCTCCTGCCGCCGAGAGCGGAGGCGGGGATTACGTCTTTGCGACAACGGCCGCAGAACTAAAGCGTCACCACACTTTCGCTTGGGACAATGAGGCCATAATAATTCCAACCGTCTCATCAACCGGACACGGACACGCATCGATAAAGAATATCCACTATGTGAACGGCAAATTCTCTGCAGCGACTATTACGGCCGTTCTCACGCCGAGGGCAGACAAGTCCAACGAAGTCTGTGTTCTCTATGTATATTTTTATCTTCTCACTCACAAAGAACAGGTTCTGGTGCCTCAGATGAGGGGCGCCGCAAATGTGAGTCTGAGCTTGGAAAGAATTCGCAATTTGAGGATTCCGCTGCCCGGTGATCGGCATGCGCAGGAGAAGGCATTGAAAGACCTTGATGCGAAGCGTCGCGAGATTAACGCACTGAACTCTCAATTGGCTTTGCTCCAATCAGAATGGCAAGATGAGCTAATCAGATTTGGCTCTCGATTTTGATGTCCAATTTCGCCTTCCTCTCCGCCGAATTCCCCACCGTGCACGAGGCGGCGGTGGCGGCGGAGCGGCATGCGGCATCCGATCCAACCGCGGCGGCGTTCTTCGCCGGCAAGGCGGTCGAGGTCGCGGTGAAGTGGGCGTTTCGCAGCGACCCCGCGCTGAAGCTGCCGTATCAGGACAACATCGCGGCGCTGCTGCACGAGCCGAGCTTCAAGAGGGCCGCCGGCGAGGCGGTGTTCGCCAAGGCCAAATACATCAACTCGCTACGCAACCGCGCGGTGCACGAGGAGAAGGCGATCAAGCCCGGCGACGCCGCCGGCGCCGTGAAGGAGCTGTTTCAAGTTTGCTTCTGGCTCGCCCGCACCTATGCGCGACAGGCCAAGCCCGACCCGAAGCTCGTCTTCGACGCCGCGGTGCTGACGCGGCGCGACGAGGCGCTGAAGAAGGCGTTCAGCGCCATCAAGGCGCAGCAGGCCGCACTCGACGCCAAGAACGGCGAACTCACCAAGCTGCTTGCCGACAACCAAAATCTCGACGCCAAATTGAAGGAGGTGCGCGCGGAAGTCGCCGCCGCCCGCAAGCAGGCCGAGGCGACGCCGGACGCGCACGACTATGGTGAAGCCGAAACCCGCGATCGCTTCATTGATTACTATCTGCGCGAGGCCGGCTGGGGGCTCGACCAGGAGGACGATCTGGAATTCCGCGTCGAGGGCATGCCGAACGCGGAAGGCATCGGCTTCGTCGACTACGTGCTGTGGGGCGCCGACGGCAAGCCGCTCGGCCTGGTCGAGGCCAAGCGCACCCGCAAGGACGCCCGACAGGGTCAGCAGCAGGCCAAACTCTATGCCGACTGCCTGGAGGCGCGCTTCGGCCAGCGCCCGGTAATCTTCTATTCCAACGGCTACGAGCACTGGATCTGGGACGACACCGGCTACCCGCCGCGGCAGATCGGCGGCTTCTACAAGCGGGACGAGCTGGAGCTATTGATCCAGCGCCGCAGCGGCCGCGCCAAGCTCGCCGAGACCAAGATCAACCTCGCCATCGCCGGCCACAAGCGGCCGTATCAGCAGCGCGCGATCCGCGCCATCGCCAAGCATTTCGAGCAGGACGGCGAGCGCAAGGCGCTGCTGGTGATGGCGACCGGCTCCGGCAAGACGCGGACGGTGATAGCGCTGGTCGACCTGTTGATGCGCGCCGGCTGGGTCAAGCGCGTGCTGTTTCTCGCCGACCGCATCGCGCTGGTGAACCAGGCGACCGGCGCCTTCAAGGCGCATCTGCCGGACTCGGCGCCGGTCAACCTCGTCACCGAGCGCACCAGCGACGGCCGGGTGTTTCTGTCGACCTATCCGACGATGATGAACCTGATCGGCGGCAAGCAGGACGGCAAGGTCAAGTTCGGTCCCGGCCATTTCGACCTGATCGTGATCGACGAGGCGCACCGCTCGGTGTATCAGCGCTACCGCGCGATCTTCGAGTATTTCGACTCGTTCCTGGTCGGGCTGACGGCGACGCCGAAGGACGAGATCGACAAGAACACCTATTCGCTATTCGACCTCGAAGACGGCGTGCCGACCGACGCCTATTCGCTCGACGAGGCGATCGAAGAGGGCGTGCTGGTGCCGCCGGTGGCGATCTCGGTGCCGCTGAAAATCGTCCGCGACGGCCTGCGCTACGACGATCTCAGCGACGACGAGAAGGATCAGTGGGACAGCCTCGAATGGGGCGAGGAGGACATCCCCGACAGCGTCGAGGCCGCCGAGGTCAACAAATGGCTGTTCAACCAGGACACCGTCGACAAGGTGATCGCCCATCTGATGCAGAACGGCGTCAAGGTCGAGGGCGGCGACCGGCTCGGCAAGACAATCGTCTTCGCCAAGAACCAGGCACACGCGCTGTTCATCGAGCAGCGCTTCAACGCGGCCTATCCGTATCTGGCCGGGCATTTCGCCCGCGTCATCACTTATGACAGCGGCCCCTATGCGCAGACGCTGATCGACGATTTTTCCAAGAAGGCCGCCGATCCACACATCGCAATCTCGGTCGACATGCTCGACACCGGCATCGACGTGCCCGAAGTAGTCAATCTGGTGTTCTTCAAGCAGGTGCGCTCCAAGACCAAATTCTGGCAGATGATGGGGCGTGGCACCCGGCTGTGCCCGGACCTGTTCGGCCCCGGCCAGGACAAGGAATTCTTCCGCGTCTTCGACTACTGCCAGAACCTGGAATTCTTCGGCGCCAACCCGGAGCTGAAGGAAGCCAGCGCGGCGAAATCGCTGTCGGAGCGGCTGTTCGCCGCCCGGCTCGATTTGATTGGGGCGCTCGACAGTAAACACGCGAAAGCCGGCGAACTCGCCGAAGCGCCGCAGACGCCCTATCAGGCCGGCGACGATGCGCCGCCGAGCGAGGCCGAGATCCGAGCCGACGCGCTGCATGTGCTGCAGGAAGCGGTCACCGGGCTAAATCCGGACAACTTTATCGTCCGACAGCACCGCCGCACGGTCGAGAAATACGCAAGGCCGGAGAGCTGGGCGACGCTCGACGACCACACCCGCACCGAACTGATCGACGAAATCGCGCCGCTACCCTCGGCGCAGGACCTCGGCGTTGAAGAAGCCAAGCGCTTCGACCTGCTGATGTTCGGACTCGAGCTGGCGCTGCTGAAGACCTCCAAACGCTTCGCCGCGTTGAAGACCCAACTGATCGAGATCGCGTCAGCCCTGGAAGAGCAGACCGGCATCCCGGCGGTCGCCCAGCGCGCCGCGCTGATCGAGGAAATCCAGACCGATCATTGGTGGGAAGGCGTCACCGTCCCGCTGCTCGAACTGGTGCGGCTGCGGCTGCGCGATCTGGTGCCGCACATCGAGCGGTCGAAAAAGGCGGTGGTGTATTCCAACTTTGCCGACGAGATTGGCGACGGCGTCGAGCACGAGCTGCCGCAAGTCGGGGAGGTCGACTTCGCCCGGTTCAAGCGCAAGGCGCGGCACTTCCTCAAGGCCCACGAGGACCATCTCGCGCTTCATAGATTGCGCCATGGCCGTCCGCTGACCGCAACCGACCTGACCGAGCTGGAGAAGATGCTGCTCGACGCCGGGATCGGCGAAGCCGGTGACATCGCGCGCGCCCGCGACGTCAGCCAAGGCTTCGGCCGCTTCGTCCGCTCGCTGGTCGGCCTCGACCGCGCCGCCGTCACCGAAGCCTTTGGCGATTTCCTTGACAGCGGCACCGCATCCGCGGCGCAGATCGAATTCATCAACATGGTGGTCGAGCACCTGACCGACCAGGGCATCATGGACCCGGCGCTGCTCTACGAGCCGCCGTTCACCGACGTCGCGCCGACCGGACCGGACGACCTGTTCGGCGACGACCGGGTGACAAAGCTGTTTTCGAAAATCGAGATGCTGAATGAGAGCGCGGTGGCGTAACTCGCACCTTTAGAAGCCTTTCGCCCGATTCCACCGTCGGATCGGCCCTAGTCCGATTTGGCGAGAGCTCGAATGCCAACTCCGATATCGCCATCAAACAGAAACTCAATTCCGAGTTGCTCTAGCGCCGCTTGGACATCGCGCAGCGTTCGATCGTAGGGGATCGACGCGCCTTGCTCGAACGACGCGAGCGTTCGCTTGCTGACCCGAGCCTGCTCCGCAAGCTCTTGCTGCGACAGATTCAGCCAGGCCCGCGCCGCGCGGACTTGTTCTTTGTTAACCATAAGTCTGCTTCTTTGGTGCAGAGTTGCTCTTAATGTGTTTTGCTCCTTTGCGACACGGAAATGAGGGTCGAAGGAGCCCTGGACTAATGAAAGAGATTTTCCCCACCGACACTTCGCCCGCGGCACTCTCCCTGATCGCACGCGATCTCGTCGCGACCGCTTTGGCCGGACAATTTCCCTCCGACCCGCTGATCGATCCCGAACTGTCTCAAGGCATCTCGAAGGTCAGCTCTGTGGTCAAGCGGCACGGACTGCTGCTCCAGACGACCCTGGCGAGGGCTCTTGCGGCGAGTGGGCGTTTCGTCGTCTGGACCGATGTCACCCTCCCGATCACGATGGCGGCTCGCGATCTGCTCGGAGCGAAGAACGCGTGCAAAGACCTCGAGCGCATCCGTCTGCCCGCTGATTCGGATACGGACCGCATGGTGACGCTCGATCTTGCCGTTGTCGACCCGGAGGCCGGTTGGGCAGGGACGTTCGAAATCAAGCGCGGCAACGGAGCGACTGAAACGCGGAAGCGGCAGCCGATCGAACAAGCCCTCGTGGGCAGCCGATTGGTGCTTCGCTCGTTCTTGGAAAAGCTCGGCTACAGCCGGATCGAGACGGTCACGTCCGCCGTGATCGACTATTATGGTGGAGGTGGCTTCAGCCCGGATCTCACCCTCACGCGCGAGCAACTCGACGAGTATTTTCAGGTCCCGGTCGTAGAAACCGTCGATGCGATGACGGCGGCGCTGCGAGATGCCCTGGAGACCGAATTGCCGCATCTGTTCGGTCCTTATCTGGCGCGCGTCGAGCGCAAGCGGGGCACCGCCGCCGACCTCCCCACCTCCGCGAGCGAAGCAAGCCTCTCGCCTCAAAACGATATTACGCGGCTGCTGCGAGCCCGACCGGTGGGACCGGGCGCGCGGCGTACGAACGGTCCGACCTTCTCGGTGGACGCCGCGAAGCGTGGGGCTCCGACGTCGCATCACTAAGCGGACGTGTTGATCGTCGTTCGACCGACAATCGCCCACCCGGCCCATTCTCCGCAACGAGATCTAACCAACGTGCCTTCGGCGCGATCGGGAGAGTTCTATGTGTACTCCCAAGGCAAACTGTCACAGCTGTCGCAATCAGACTTGCGCGACCGATATGCCGCAGCACTTCTCGTTGGTCGAAGCGAGAAGCGACGCGGCGAACCTCGAATGTGGACCGTACACTTGGTGGCGGGTGTATACTGCGGAACAGACCGTGCCGATGGCGCGCGTGATTGCCGTCGCTCTCGATCGACTGAGTTCTACCGATCCGGACCTCCGGGCAGCGCTGCATGGCGATGTAATCCTGGCGGTCAAGCTTGCGATCAACGAGCAGGGTTCCACGACGCCGTTTGATATCCTCACGGATCTGGTGATGACCGCGCTGATGCGATGCGCACTGAGTCGTCCGTGAACAATTTGGAAGCGGTTGATTTTGTTGGCTGATCGATTGTTGGCAAGTATTCGATTTTGCAGGAAAGCCGCGGGGTGACCGTGGTTTTCTTGCGTTTTGGGATTCTCGTTTG
>NZ_JAMKBZ010000046.1:0-18010 GCF_053772255.1 Rhodopseudomonas parapalustris
CACAACCCGACCGGCCGCCTGACCTTCGCCACCGAGCCGTAGGCGGCGGATGGGGGCAGAGCGAACCAGCCCCGTTGACCGCTGCGCCTGTCCTAAGAACTCCGTCATGGCCGGGCTTGACCCGGCCATCCACGCCCACCCGCACGGCCCGAAGGCGTGGATGCCCGGCACAAGGCCGGGCATGACGCCAGAAATTGCCCGCCCGCGATCTTGCGGCGGCGCGGTTTCGCGGCTATTGGTGCGGCCCTCACGCTCCCTTCGTCTAGCGGTTAGGACGCGGCCCTCTCAAGGCTGAAACAGGGGTTCGATTCCCCTAGGGAGCGCCAGTCTCGTTCAAATATCCGAGCACTTGCCCTCGCTACGCCGATTCCTGCGTATCACGGCTCTGTTCGGCTTCCCGTTCGATCTCCGCAGCCACCGCTACTGCCTGATCCGCCGCGACCGGCTTCGAGAACGCGTAGCCCTGGACGAAGTCGCAGTCGAACGCGGCGAGCAGGTCCACTTCAGCCTGCAATTCGGCGCCTTCCGCCACCACGCTCATGCCGAGCCCGTGCGACAGCGCGATGATGCCGCCGAGTAGTTTGCGTTTCTCGGGCACAGTGGCGATGCCGCTCACGAATGACCGGTCGATCTTCAGGCAATTGAATGGAAGACGCGTCAGATAGCCGAGCGACGAATAGCCGGAGCCGAAATCGTCGAGCGCGAGCCCGATGCCCAGCTTCGACAGCGCCGCAAGCGTACTGCTGACCTTCTGCTTGGTGTGATCGACGAACAGACTCTCGGTCAGCTCCAGCCAGAGCAGCTCCGGAGGCAGGCCGGTCTCTGCGAGCACCGCGGACACGACTTTCTCGAAATCGCCGTTCCAGATCTGCGCCGGAGACACGTTCACCGAGATCGATCGGGTCGGCAATCCGGCGTCCAGCCAGCCGCGCATCTGCCTGCAGGCGTCGCGCAGGACCCAATGGCCGAGATCGACGATCAGGCCGGTGCTTTCCGCGATCGGAATGAACTCCGATGGCGAAATCGGTCCGCGCTCGGGATGGCTCCACCGCAGCAGCGCCTCGAAGCCGACCACTCGGCCGGTCTTCAGATCGATCTGCGGCTGGTAATGGGTCCGGAGGTCGCCGCTTTCGACGGCGTGGCGCAGCCGCCGGCCTAGGTCCAGCTTCTGATCGACTGCCTCGGCGTAGACCGGCTCGAAAAGCTGCGCGCGGCCGCGTCCGGCCTCTTTGGCCATGTAGAGCGCAAGGTCCGCGTTGCGCGAAGCCTTCTCGGCGGTTGCGCCATGCTCCGGCAGCAGCGCGATGCCGATGGTGGCGCCGATGCAGGCCTCGCCCTCGGCAAGCTCGACCGGGACCGACAGTTTCGCGATCAATCGCTCAGCAAGGGCGATCGGCGCTTCGGTGGACGTGCAGGAGCTGCTCATCAGCACCGCGAATTCGTCGCCGCCGATCCGGGCGATGAAGGCCTGCGGATCCAGCTCTTGCCTCAGCACGCCAGCAACATGAATCAGCAGGCTGTCGCCGGTTGAGTGACCCAGCGAATCGTTGACCTCCTTGAAGCGATCAAGGTCGATCAGATACAGCGCGGTGTGTCCGTCTTCCGAGATGCGCGCCTCGAAAAGATCGGCGAGCCTGCGCTTGAACAGCGCCCGATTGGCGAGCCCCGTCAGAGGATCGGTATAGGCGAGCTGCTCGAGCCGGCGCTCGGCCTCCTTGCGCTCGGTGACGTCTTGGGCGGTGCCGACGAGGCCGATGATCTGTCCGTTCGCAATCTCGGCCTTGCAGATGATCGCCAGATCGCGCGGCGCGCCGTCGGTGTGCAGGATTCGGATGTCTGTGGCTTCGGTCTTGCTGGTGCGCAGGACACGGCCCTGCAGCTTCAGAAGACGCTGAGCATCGTCGCCCAGAAAATACGACGTCGTGTTGTCATAGGTCGGTTTGAAGGCGTCCGGCTCCAGGCCAATCAGGTGATAGAGTTCGGGCGACCATACGGTTCGGCCGACGTCGAGCCGATGATGCCAGGTTCCGATCTTACCGAGCTGGTGAGCCTCTTCCAGAGCGCGCGTGCGCTGGTCGAGCAAGGTGCGGGCGACCTCGAGCTGGGTGATGTCACTCGCCGTGCCGCGATAGCCCAGGAAGGTTCCGTTATCGCCAAAGATCGGCTTGCCGCTCGTGCGGATGCTGACCCGCGAGCCATCATCCCCGATCGAGGTGTAGACGAAGTCGCGGAAAGCGCGATGGGCCTCCATGTCGGCCCTGTGCAGGGTCATGGCGCCTTGATCTTCCGGCACGCAGGACAGCTCCCAGCGCGCTTTCCCGCCGGACGCGACGGTTTGCAGGGCCGCATTGCCATCGACTGATTCCGGATGGGGCAGCAGCCGATGGTCGGGGCCGCTCTCCCAGCACCAGTCCGACGCGGTGCTGACGAAGTCCGCGAGCCGCTGCTCGCTCTCGGCGAGTTGCCGGAGAGCAGACGTTTCCGGCGTGACGTCCCGGACAATGCCGAACACCCGCTGGACCTGCCCGTTCGCGTCGAACTCCGGCTCGCCGTGCACGACGCAATCGAACGGACTGCCATCGGACTTGAGGAGTTTCGTCTCCACCGCGAAGGGTCGCCCCTCCGCCCAGCATGCGGCGTAATGGGCCTGCAAACCATCGTGGTTTTTGACCGGATCACGCTCGCAGGGCGCCGCAAGCGGAGCCGACCCATTCGGCGTTTCGAAGTCGTAGAGGGCGGCAAAATCGGGCGACATCCAGAAGTCGGCCGCGGTGGCGCTGTAAGACTCCCAGTACGCGATACGCGCCATCCGCATCGCGCGGCGCAGCGACCACTCCTGATGCCACCCCCGCGGTTCTCGTGGGTAGCGCTGCCGCAATGACGCTCCCCGAACGGCCATCTTTCCCCACCGAAGACCAACGCGCACTATGATACAGTCGTAACATGAGGCGGCCGGGTAGCAGAGCGGCAAGTGTCGATACGATTAGAGTGCTCACTATCGTGGTATAAATTGCGTGAACCTGGGCGGGAACCGGACGGGGCCGCAGTCCTGCCAAGGTCGAAGTCGCGCCGTCAGTTCCGCCAGGTCCGCGCGTAGCGCCTCTGCTGATCGGTCAGGATCGCTTACTTCACAGCGCCCGCAGCAAATCCTCCCGCAGATCCTCGTAGTCCTCGAGCCCCACCGAGAGCCGGATCAGTCCGTCGGTAAATCCGTGCCGCGCGCGCTCGGCCGGATCGTAGGTGGCGTGGGTCATGCTGGCCGGGTGCTGGATCAGCGTCTCGGCATCGCCGAGGCTGACGGCGCGGGTGGCGAGTTTGACGTTATCCATGAAGCTGCGGCCGGCGGCTAAGCCGCCTTTGAGTTCGAGCGCGATCATGCCGCCCGGCTGCCGCATCTGCCGTTGTGCCAACGCGCGCTGCGGATGGCTGTCGAGGCCGGGGTAATACACCGCAGCGACAGCGGGATGCGCTTCGAGGTCGTGGGCGAGCTTCGAAGCCGTGGCGCTGTGGCGGTCCATCCGCAGATTCAGCGTCTTCAGGCCGCGCAGGATCAGGAAGGCATCGAACGCCGAGATACAGGCGCCATTCAGCTCCTTGATGCCGGTGAAGCGGAGCTGATCGATGATCTCCTTCGGCCCCACTACAGCGCCGGCTAAGAGATCGCCGTGGCCGCCGAGGTACTTGGTGGCCGAATGAGTGACGAGATCGGCGCCAAGATCGAGCGGGCGCTGCAGATAGGGCGTGCAGTACGTGTTGTCGACGACGAGGCGGACGCCGGCGCGGCGGCACACGTCCGCGCACGCCGCGATATCGACAAGCCGCATGTTCGGATTGGTCGGAGTTTCGGTGAACACCAGCCTGGTATTGGCGGTGAGCGCCGCCTGCAGATTGGTCGTGTCGGTGAGGTCGGCGAAGGTGACCTGAATGCCGAACCGCGGCAGATGATGTTCGAACAGCCCGAAGGTGCAGCCGTACAGCATCTGGTCGGCGACGATGTGGTCGCCGGTCTTCAGCAGCGTCCAGATCAGCGCCGTCAGGGCGCCGACCCCCGACGCGGTGGCGAGCGCGGCCTCTCCGCCCTCCAGTGCTGCGAGCCGGCTTTCCAGCACCGCCACCGTCGGATTGCCGACTCGCGAATACACGAAGCCCTCGGCCTCGCCGGCGAACCGCGCCGCGCCCTCGGCGGCGCTGGCGAAGGCGTAGGTCGAGGTCAGGAACAGCGGTGGGTTGAGTGCGCCATGATGGGCGAGTGGGTCGTAGCCGTGGTGGATCGCGGTGGTGGCAAAGCCGGGCGGGCGCGTGGGTTCGGTCATGGCGGGCTCCTTTGCGCGCAGTATGGCCCGAAACCCGCCGTCGAACTTGCCAATCATGCTACGTTAGGCATACGATTTAGCAATCTTCGTCATTATGCTGCGCAACATATGTCGAATCCTGCCAAGATTGCCCTGGATGCGATCGATCTCAGGATCCTCGCCGAGCTGCAGGCCGACGCCCGGATTCCCAATATCGTGCTGGCCGAGAAGGTCGGGTTGTCGCCATCGCCGTGCTCGCGGCGGGTCAAGCTGCTGGAGCAGGCCGGCGTGCTGGCGAGCTACCGAGCGCTGGTCGACCGCGCCGCGGTCGGGCTGGCGGTGACGGCGTTCGCCTTCATCCGGGTCGAGCGGCATTCCCGCGACAATGCCGAGAGCTTCATCGCCGCGGTGCAGACCATGCCGGAGGTAGTCGCCTGCCATCTGGTGTCCGGCGACAGCGACTTCCTGCTCGAAGTGGTGGTGCCGGATATCGCCAGCTACGAGGCGACGGTGCTGCGCGGGTTGCTCGCCCTGCCGACGGTGCGGGACATCCGCACCTCGTTCGCGATGCGCAGTTACAAGCTCAGCGGACCGCTGCCACTGCCGGCGGCATGATCACGCCGGCAGGTGCTGCCGCACCCAGCGCACGATCTCGCCCGCCGGCATCGCGCCGGAGGTGCGAGCGCGCTCGCGGCCGTTCTTAAACAGGATCATTGTCGGGATGCCCTGGATGCCGAGCCGGGCGGCGATCTGCTGTTCGTTGTCGGAGTTCAGCTTGATCAGCCGAACTTGCGGCTCCAGCTCGCGCGCCGCCTGCTCATAGGCCGGCGCCATCGCCCGGCACGGACCGCACCACGGCGCCCAGACGTCGACCAGCACCGGCACGCTGCTGCGCGCGACCTGCTTGTCGAACAGATCGCCGCCGACGTCGGCCGGATGGCCTTCGAACAGCTTGGTGCCGCATTTTCCGCATTTGCCGTCCTGCGCCGGGCGCTGCTCCGGCAGCCGGTTGACGCCGCCGCAATGCGTGCACACCACCAGATGATCGGACATGATCGGGGCCTCCTCGATCGATTATTTAGGCGCTCCCTTCGTCATTGCGAGGAGGCGAAAGCCGACGAAGCAATCCAGCGGCTCCGTGCACGAGGCCGCTGGATTGCTTCGCTGCGTTCGCAATGACGGAAGGAGCTATGGCACCAGCACGGCGGCGCCGAGCAGCTCGCCGGCGCGGAGCTGGCCGAGCACGGCGCCAGCCTCGCGCAGCGGAAACGCGTGGGTCTCGGTCCGGATGCCGGCGTGGGCCGCGACATCGAGAAAATCGACACCGTCCTGCCGGGTCAGATTGGCGACCGAGACGAGCTGGCGTTCTTCCCACAGCAGGCCGTAGGGAAAGCTCGGGATGTCGCTCATATGGATGCCGGCGC
The DNA here is from genome assembly GCF_053772255.1 of Rhodopseudomonas parapalustris. Lineage (NCBI taxonomy): Bacteria > Pseudomonadati > Pseudomonadota > Alphaproteobacteria > Hyphomicrobiales > Nitrobacteraceae > Rhodopseudomonas > Rhodopseudomonas parapalustris. The sequence goes on from NZ_JAMKBZ010000046.1 coordinate 5,717, forward strand.
AGACCACGCGGCCGCCTTTGCGCACTGCCTTCAGCGCGGCCGGCACCAAGCTGCCGACCGGCGCGTAGATGATGGCGGCGTCGAGCGGCTCGGGCGGCAGATCTTCCGACGCACCCGCCCATACTGCCCCCAAACTGCGGGCGAAATCCTGCGCGGCGACATCGCCGCCGCGGGTGAAGGCGTAAACCTGCCGGCCCTGCCAGCGCGCGACCTGCGCCACGATGTGGCCTGCGGCGCCGAAACCGTAGATGCCGAGCCGCTCCGCCTCGCCTGCGATCACCAGCGAGCGCCAGCCGATCAGCCCGGCGCACAGCAGCGGCGCAATCGCGACGTCGGCGCCGCCCTCGCCGAGCGGAAATGCGTAGCGCGCGTCGGCGATAGCGTGGGTCGCAAAGCCGCCGTCGCGGGTGTAGCCGGTGAACAGCGGCGCATCGCACAGGTTCTCCATGCCGCTTCGGCAGTAGCGGCACACCCCGCAGGTGTGGCCCAGCCAGGGAATGCCGACGCGGTCGCCGATCCGGTGCGTGGTGACGCCGGCGCCGACCGCAGCGACGCGGCCGACGATCTCGTGGCCGGGAATGATCGGATAGCGGATGTTCGGCAGTTCGCCGTCGAGAACGTGCAGGTCGGTGCGGCAGACGCCGCAGGCGCTCACCGTCACCAGCACCTCGCCGTTACCCGGATGCGGCGTGTCCCGCTCCTGCCATTGCAGCGGCGTGCCGGGCGCGGTCAGCACCATCGCGTCCATTGCGGGACTCCTGGGGCGGAGATCGGATGCGTTCGGTTATATTGCGCCGCGCGGATCGATCAAAGCGGAGCGGATCAGTTCCGCTCGCGCGCCACCCAGTTTTCGCCTTGCTTGCGGTACAGTTTCTTCACCGCCGCCCAGGCGACGCGATGAGCGGTGGCCTCTTGCTCCTCCGCGCCACGGTCCTGGTATTCGGCGAAGGCGTTGTTGAATGCGGCGATGTAGATCTCCTGCGCATGTAGCGGCAGACGTACCTGCAGCCCTGGCGGAAGATCGTCCGTGGAAGCGTAAGGCACGCGTGCCCTCCCTGCTGGTGCCGCCGCTTCGCCGAGACCGTGGCGGCCGACGGCCCGTTACGTCACGCGCCGAAGCCGCGACTTGCGCAACGCTCGCACCCTATTGCGGCGGGCTCGCGTCGCGCCGAACATCGTCGCGCGCGATCGGACGGTGGGCCGGTCGCCGCTCTGCGACCGGCTGCGGCCTGGCCTGGACGGCCTTGGTCGATGACACGCGTCGGAGGTGGTGATGACTTCGCCAGAACCTCGGCCGCCGGACAGCCGCTCGTTCGCGGTGCAGCGTGCGCTGATGGTCGAACGTCAGATCGCGGCGCGCGGCGTCGGCGACGCCAGGGTGCTCGCCGCGATGGGCAAGGTGCCGCGCGATGCGTTCCTACCCGATGCGCGGCGCGATCTCGCCTACGAAGACGGGCCGGTGCCGATTCCCGGCGGGCAGACGATGTCGCAGCCTTACATCGTCGCTCTGATGGCCGAAGCTCTGCGGTTGCAGGGCGGCGATAACGTGCTCGAAATCGGCACCGGCTCGGGCTACGCCGCGGCGGTGCTGGCCGAGATCGCCGGGCGCGTCACCACGGTCGAACGCATCGCCACCTTGGCGGACACGGCGACGGCGAAGCTCGCCGAGCTCGGCTATGGCAACGTCGACGTCCGTCTGGCCGACGGCACCCGAGGCTGGCCGCAGGCTGCGCCCTATGATGCGATCGCGGTCGCGGCCGGTGGTCCGCAAGTGCCCGAGACGCTGAAGGCGCAACTGAAGATCGGCGGCCGGTTGGTGATGCCGGTCGGTGCCGACCTGGAGGCTCAGGACCTGGTGTGCCTGACGCGGCGGGGCGAGGCCGACTACCAGCGCGACCGGCTCGGCCATGTCCGCTTCGTGCCGCTGATCGGCGCCGAGGGGTGGCCATCGCCGGAGGCCGCCGACAGATCGGCGCGCGACGAGCGATGATCGACCTTGCGGAAGATCAGCATTGCCCGATCTTCATCGGTCTAGAATAAAGGCGGTGCTAGAAGTTCGAAGATTGGCCGCTGGCGATCGTCACGGCCCCCTTCATCACCAGTTCGAATCAAATCCAACAAGACGCAGCCGGGGAGCGCGACATGATCAAGGATCTCATCGTCAATCTCGAACGTAGCAAGGAGCGCCAGCAGATCGTGGATATCGCGATCGGCGTCGCCGAAATGTTCAACGCCCATGTGGCGGGTTGCTGCTTCGCCTATGATTCGCTGCCGAGCTTCACGATGCCGGACTTTCCGTCCGACGTGCTGAGCAAGATGTTGGCGGCGAGCGAGGACGCGGCGCGCGCCGCAGTCGTGCAGTTCGAGGCGGCCTGCAAGCGCGAAGGTGTTTCCGCCGAGCATCATCTGCTGGAGACCGCCTACGGCACCTCGGGACGCTTCCCGAAGATGGCGCGGCGGTTCGACCTGTCGGTGATCATGCAGTCCGACGCCGAGAACGGCGACAACGACATCCTGATCGAGCAGGTGCTGTTCGATTCCGGTCGCCCGCTGCTGATCGTGCCCTACATCCAGAAGGCCGCACCAAAGCTCGATCGGGTGATCTGCTGCTGGGACGGCAGCCGCGCCGCGACCCGCGCCATCAACGACGCCAAGCCTTTCCTGCGTCGCGCCGGCCAGGTCGAGCTTCTGATCGTGCGCGACCACAAGGTGCGCGATCCGAGCGAGCTGCGCGGCATCGAGATGGCGAACCATCTGGCGCGCTACGACGTCAAGGTCGACATCAAGACCATTACGGCGCCGGATATCGGCGTCGCCGCCACCATTCTGTCGCACGTCGCCGATTCGTCTGCCGATCTGCTGGTGATGGGTGGCTATGGCCACTCCCGTCTGCGCGAATTCGTGCTCGGCGGCGTCACCCGCGAGATGCTGACGTCGATGACCGTCCCGGTGCTGATGTCGCACTGAGGCGGGCGTTCGGCACTCTGGCCGAACTCGCGATCGTCATTGCGAGCGCAGCGAAGAGACCCTTCAGGTCACCATCATTCCCAAGTCACCGTCATTCCGGGGCGCGCGCAGCGCGAACCCGGAATCCCGAGATTGTCGCGCACCCGGCGTTTTCCACGACGTCGAGATTCCGGGTTCGCTTGCTGACGCAAGCGCCCCGGAATGACCATTGCGATTGCTCCGAGTGCGCCCCGCAATGACCGAGTGTGCGTGGCGTAGTAACGCTAAACACACGTCCGAATATACGGCCGGTTGATCTCCCACAGCTCGTCGAGAATCTTCTCGGCCGCAACGGCGGAGTTGACCACCGGGTCGATCAGCAGCGCTTGCAGCGCCAGCTCTTTCGAGGCGTGAACCGCAGCCTCGACGGCGAGCTGCTGCACGCTGGCCTGCATCAGCATCAGCTTGGCGATTGGGTCCGGCAGCGGGCCGAGCGACACCGGATGCACGCCGGCCGCATCCACCGTCACCGGCACTTCAACCGCCAGCTCCGCGGGCAAGTTGGGGATCACGCCGCGATTGAGGACGATGCCGGATTCGATGAAGCGTTTCTGATTGTGCAGCATCGCGGCGATCACCGCCGCGCCGCGCTCGCCGGACGGTTCGGTCCACCATTGCGGGATCGGCATGGTGCCGCCGAGCACGCCATTGAGCTGCGTCAGAAATTCGCCGCGCCAGCGTTCGTCCTGATCGAAATCGTAGCCCTCCTCACCGGCTTCCCAGCCATAGGGCAGGTATTCGCCGAGATGGTCGTCGCTGCAGGTCAGCCAGTAGCCGAACGCGCGATACAGCCGCCGCGTGAACCGCCAGGCATCCGGATCGAAGCTCTGCTCGGCGGCGCGAAACCGCGGATACAGATCCTCGCCGGTGTCGCGGTGACGGATCTGCATGAGGCATTGGAAGTGATTGAGCCCGGCGCCCCACACTTCGATTTCGTCACGCGGCACCTGCATGATGTAGGCGATCGCGTCGCGGCCCATGAAGATGCCGTGGCACAGCCCGATGTGGCGCACCTTGGTGTAGCGGCCGAGCGCCAGAATGATCCGGCTCTCGGGATTGGAGTAGTTGAGGAACAGCGCGTTCGGACACAGCTCCTCGATGTCGCGAATGAAGTCGAATATCAGAGGCAGCGTCCGCAGCGTGAAGAACAATCCGCCCGGGCCGCCGTTCTCGCCGAGCGTGTGGCGGATGCCGTGCTGCTTCGGCACCTCGAAGTCCTGCTTCCACAGCCGGTTGCGATCGATCGCGGTGGCGTTGATGACGAAGCCGGCGCCGTCGAGTGCGGCGCGGCGGTCGGTGGTCTGTTCGATGATCAGTCCGGCGCTGGACCTCGCGTTCATCAGCTTCGCCAGCTCGGTCATTCGGCCGAGCGTTTCCGGATTGCGTCCGACCAGCGTCAGCGTCGAGCCGGCCAGCACCGGCGACGCAAACAGGTCGCGAAACATGCTGAGACCGAACGACGCACTGGAAGCGCCGAGGAAGACGATCTTGGTCGTATTGGACATCTCAGCTCGTCTCCATCAGCAGGCCGATTGTCAGCATTTGACGGGCACATCTGCGCGGGCGTTGCAGCGCGGCTGCGGGCATCGGCGCTCGAGGAGTGAACCGCAACCGTGCGGTCGCGATCTTGACCCCGATCAACGGCGCCGGCACACGGCCACGCCACACTGCACCTCCCGCCCGCCATTCGGCACTTTCAAAACGCATCAATCGGAGCCCGCCCCACGATGGTCGACATCGTCACCCTCACGCCCAATCCTGCGGTCGACCTGTCGACGTCGGTCGAGCGTCTGGTGCCGAGCCGCAAGCTGCGTTGCGCTGCGCAGAAGCGCGATCCCGGCGGCGGTGGGATCAATGTGGCGCGGGTGGTGAAGAGGTTCGGCGGCGACGTCGAGGCGGTGTTTCCAGCCGGCGGCTTCACCGGCAAGCTCTTGAAGCTGCTGCTCGACGAAGAGAACGTCCCGAGCCGGATCGTCGAAGCCGTGGCGGAGACGCGCGAAGACTTCTCGGTCAGCGAGAACGCGACCGGCGAACAATACCGCTTCGTGCTGCCCGGCCTGCCGCTCGCCGAACACGAATGGCGCGGCATGCTCGATACCCTCGCGGCGACCTCGCCGGCACCTAAGATCGTGATCGGCAGCGGCAGCCTGCCGCCGGGCGTGCCGGTCGATTTTTATGCGCGGGCGGCCGCGGTGGCCAAGCAGCTCGGCGCCAAGTTCTTCCTCGACACCTCCGGCAAGCCGCTGGCGGCAGCGCTGGCGCAGGGTGTGACGTTGATCAAGCCGAACCTGCGCGAGATGCAGGAGCTCGCCGGTCGGCCGCTCGGCTGCGAGAAGGAATGGGTCGATGCGGCGCGGGCGCATATCGCCGCCGGCCAGGTCGAGATCGTGGCCTTGTCGCTCGGCCATCTCGGTGCGCTGCTGGTCACCAAGGACGAGGCGCTGCGGTCGCCGGCGCTCCCGGTCACGGCGGTGTCGACCATCGGCGCTGGCGACAGCTTCCTGGGTGCGATCGCGCATCGGCTGGCGCAGGGTGGTTCGATCGCGGACGCATTCCGGCTCGGCCTCGCGGCGGCCTCGGCGACCCTGACGGTTCACGGCACGCAACTATGCGGGCCCGCCGAGGTCGAGCGGCTATACGCGCAGGTGATCATCGAGCCGATCTGAGCGAATCTGGCTTCGGCGCGTTGCGCCCGATCGCGCGGTTTTGCCGCGCCGTGCAGGAACTGTTCGCGGAACCCCTGGTTGACGTGCCGCATTGGCTGGCGGCGCCTTGCCAGGAGTTCGCATGTCACAAGACGAATCCCGACTGAACGACACCGAAATTCCCGAAGGCGCCGATGGCACTGTCACATATGACGGCCCCGCTGGCGGCTGGGGCTCGTTGCAGGGGATCAGCCGAATCTTCGGCAAGGAGTGGAGCTCGCCGGCCGCGATCGAAACCTTGATGCGGCAGAACAAACCCAAGGGCTTCATGTGCGTGTCGTGCTCATGGGCCAAGCCTGCCGACCACCACACCTTCGAATTCTGCGAGAACGGCGCCAAGGCGACGCTGTGGGAGCTGACCAGCGCGCGCTGCACGCCGGAATTCTTCGCCGAGCACAGCGTCACCGAGCTGCGGGGCTGGTCCGACTACGATCTCGAGATGCAGGGCCGGCTCACCCATCCGATGCGCTACGACGCCGCGACCGATCATTATGTGCCGTGTTCGTGGGACGAAGCGTTTCAGGCGATCGGCAAGCATCTGCGATCGCTCGATCCGAAATCGGTGATCTTCTATGCGTCGGGCCGCGCCAGCCTGGAGACCTCATATCTCTACGCGCTGTTCGCGCGGCTGTACGGCCACAACAATCTGCCCGACAGCTCCAACATGTGTCACGAGACCACCTCGGTGGCGCTGAAGAAGCTGCTCGGGGTCGGCGTCGGCACCGTCGTGTTCGACGACCTGTCGAAATGCGACGCGATGTTCTTCTTCGGCCAGAACACCGGATCGAACAGCCCCCGCTTCCTGCATCCGCTGCAGGAGGCCGCCAAGCGCGGCGTCGAGATCGTCACCTTCAATCCGGTGCGCGAGAAAGGGCTCGAGAGCTTCGTCAATCCGCAGAACCCGGCCGAGATGCTCACCGGGCGCGAGACCCGGATCAGCAGCCAGTATCATCAGGTCAAGGTCGGCGGCGACGTCGCCGTCCTGACCGGCCTGTGCAAGCATGTCTTCGCGCGTGACGACGAGGCTAGGCGCGACGGCAAACGCGTGATCGACGCCGATTTCATCAAGGCGCATACGCATGGGTTCGACGCGTTCGAAGCCAAGGTTCGCGCGACTTCGTGGGACGAGATCGAAGCCGAGTCCGGCCTGACACGCGCCGCGATCGAAGCCGCCGGCGACGTCTATGTGAAGGCCGAGCGCGTCATCGGCGTGTACGGCATGGGCCTGACCCAGCATGCCCACGGCTTTCTCAACGTGGCGATGTTCGTCGATCTGTTGCTGCTCAAGGGCAATATCGGCCGCGATGGCACCGGCATTTCGCCGGTGCGTGGGCATTCCAACGTGCAGGGCCAGCGCACCGTCGGTATTTCCGAAAAGCCCGAGCTGGTCCCGCTCGACAAGATGGCCGAGCAGTTCGGATTCGACCCGCCGCGCGACAAGGGCATGAACACCGTGGAAGCCTGCCACGGCATCATCGAGGGCAGCGTCAACGCCTTCATCGGGCTCGGCGGCAATTTCGTTCGGGCAATTCCCGAGCGTGACGCCATGGAAGACGCCTGGACGCGGATGCAGCTCACCGTGCAGATCGCCACCAAGCTGAATCGCAGCCATCTGGTCAACGGCAAGGCCGCCTATCTGCTGCCCTGCCTCGGGCGCACCGAGCAGGACATCCAGGCCACCGGCCCGCAGGCGGTGACGATGGAAGATACGTTCAGCTGCATTCAAGGCTCGGTCGGGCTGCGCCAGCCGGCGAGCGAGCATCTGAAGTCGGAGCTGGCGATCATCGCCGGAATCGCCAAGGCCGCGCTGCCCGACAATCCGAAGGTGAGATGGGACGACTGGGTCGGCGACTACGGTCTGGTGCGTGACCTGATCGCCGATAGCTACCCGGAGATGTTCCACGACTTCAATGCGCGGATGTTCACCCCGGGCGGGTTCTACAAGGGTAACGCGGCGCGCGAGCGGATCTGGAAGACCGAGAGCGGCAAGGCGGAGTTCACCACGCCTGAGCGCTTGAATTCGATCGGCTTCGCGGACGCCCCCGGACGCTATCGGCTGATCACGATGCGATCGAACGACCAGTTCAACACCACGATCTACGGCATGAGCGACCGGCTGCGCGGCATCGAAGGCCGCCGCGACGTGCTGTTGATCAACCCGGACGAGATCGCGCGCGCCGGCTTGACGGAGGGCCAGGAAGTCTGGCTCGAAGGCGATGCCGGCGACGGGGTCCATCGCGAAGTCGGTCCGCTCCGCGTGACGCCGTTCAGGCTGCCGGATGGCTGCCTCGGCGCTTATTATCCGGAGATGAATCCGCTGATGCCGCTGTGGCATCATGACGGTCCGTCGAAGACGCCTGCGGCGAAATCGGTACCGGTGCGGATTCGAACCTGACCGCACCACGCTTGATCCACGTCATCGCCAGTTCACGCCGCTCGATTAATCCGCGACAGAATGCATGCTCGGCCACGGCGCGACGCCGCTGCCCTGATCACCGGTTCCAACCGAACGATGCGTGTTGCATCGACACACGGGTGGCTGGCATTGCAAGGCCTGCACGCGTCAGCCACTATGTGGCGCTGCGACATCGCCGTCGAAACGCGTGAGACGCGATTGCAAAGTAGGAATGGCCGGTTTCCGGCCGCTGGAATGAGAGGCCGCATGAGTCAAGGTGTCACCGCTCCGCTCGCCCGTCACGCAATGGCTTATGTGCTGGCAGGGGGACGTGGCAGCCGGCTGATGGAGCTGACCGACTGGCGCGCCAAGCCTGCGGTGTACTTCGGCGGCAAGTCACGCATCATCGATTTTGCATTGTCGAACGCGCTGAATTCGGGCATTCGCCGAATCGCAGTGGCCACGCAATACAAGGCGCACAGCCTGATTCGGCATCTGCAGCGCGGCTGGAACTTCTTCCGCCCGGAACGCAACGAGAGCTTCGACATTCTGCCCGCCAGCCAGCGCGTCTCCGAGGAGATGTGGTATCGGGGCACGGCCGATGCGGTGTTTCAGAACATCGACATCATCGAAAGCTACGATCCGAAGTTCATCGTGCTGCTGGCCGGCGACCACGTCTACAAGATGGACTACGAGAAGATGCTGCAGCAGCACGTCGAGCAGGGCGCCGACGTCACTGTCGGTTGCCTCGAAGTCGAGCGCCCGGAGGCGACCGCCTTCGGTGTGATGCATGTCGATGAAACCGACCGCATCATCTCGTTCCTGGAAAAGCCCGCCGATCCGCCGGCAATGCCCGGCAAGCCCGACAAGGCGCTGGTCAGCATGGGCATCTATGTGTTCGAGACCAAGTTTCTGCTCGACGAACTGCGCCGCGACGACGCCGACCCGAATTCGTCGCACGATTTCGGCAAGGACATCATTCCGTATCTGGTCAAGCACGGCAAAGCGGTGGCGCATCACTTCAACAAGTCGTGCCGGCGCTCGAATTCCGAGGCGACCAGCTATTGGCGCGACGTCGGAACGGTCGATGCCTATTGGGCGGCGAACATCGATCTGACCGATATCGTGCCGCAGCTCGATCTGTACGATCGGGAATGGCCGATCTGGACCTATGGGGAGATCACGCCGCCGGCGAAATTCGTCCATGACAAGGAAGGCCGCCGCGGTGAAGCGGTATCGTCGCTGGTGTCCGGCGGCTGCATCATCTCGGGTGCGTCGCTGCGGCATTCGCTGCTGTTCACCGGCGTCCGGGTGCATTCCTATTCGCACGTCGAGAACACCGTGGTGCTGCCCTATGCGGATATCGCGCGGTCGTGCCGGCTGACGAATGTCGTGGTCGACGCCGAAGTCAAACTGCCGCCCGGTCTGGTTGTCGGCGAAGACCCTGAACTCGACGCCAAGCGGTTCAGGCGCACCGACAACGGCATCTGCCTGATCACCCGGGCGATGATCGAGAAACTCGAGCAATAGCCATGAAATCCATCACGGCGCTGTCGATCGCGTCGGAAATCTTTCCGCTGATCAAGACCGGCGGGCTCGCCGATGTCGCCGGTGCCCTGCCGGCGGCGTTGCAGGCCAATGATGTCGCAGTCACCTCGCTGATACCGGGCTATCCGGCGGTGCTCGGCGGGATCGAGGCTCCGCAGCCCGTCTACGGCTTCGATGATCTGTTCGGCGGCACCGCCCGGCTCTTGTCGGCGCGCTGCGACGACCTCGATCTGCTGGTGCTCGACGCGCCGCATCTCTATGCCCGCCCCGGCAATCCCTATGTCGGTGCCGACGGCAAGGATTGGCCCGACAACGCGATGCGCTTCGCCGCGCTCGCGAAGGTCGGTGCGGCGATCGGCCAGGGGCTGCTGCCGACCTATGCGCCGGACGTGCTGCATGCCCATGATTGGCAGGCCGGTCTGGTGCCGGCCTATCTGAAATACAGCGGCCGGCCTGGACCGAAGACGATCTTCACCATCCATAACCTCGCCTATCAAGGCCAGTTTCCGGCGGACCTGCTCGGCAAGCTCGGGCTGCCGCAGCGCGCCTTCGCCATGGATGGCGTCGAGTATTACGGCACGATCGGTTATCTCAAGGCCGGATTGCAGCTCTCGGACCGCATCACCACGGTCTCGCCGAGCTATGCGATGGAGATCCAGGGGCCGGAGGCCGGAATGGGGCTGGATGGTCTGTTGCGGCTGCGCGGGACGAAGTTGTCCGGCATCCTCAACGGCATCGATACCGACGTCTGGAATCCGGCGAACGACGCGCTGATTGCTGCGACCTACGACATTGAAAGCATCGGTGCCCGCGCCCGCAACAAGCAGGCGGTGCAGGCACGGTTCGGCCTCAGTCACGACACCGGTGGCGTGCTGTACGGCGTGATCAGCAGGCTGTCCTGGCAGAAGGGGCTCGATCTGCTGCTCGAAGCGCTGCCCGCGCTGGTCGGGAGCGGTGATCAGCTCGCGCTGCTCGGTGCCGGCGACGCGCCGCTCGAGGCTGCGTTCAGCGAGGCGGCGCGCAAATATCCGGGCCAGGTCGGTGTGGTGATCGGCTACGACGAGGCGCTGGCTCACCAAGTCCAGGCCGGCGCCGACGCGCTGCTGGTGCCGTCGCGTTTCGAACCTTGCGGGCTGACTCAGCTTTGCGCGCTACGCTATGGCGCGGTGCCGGTGGTGGCGCGGGTCGGCGGGCTGGCGGATACGGTCGTCGATGCCAATGAGATGGCCACGGCCACCGGGGTGGCGACCGGGGTGCAGTTCACGCCGGTGACCGCGCAGGCGCTCATCAAGGCGCTGGCCAAGACCCATGCGCTGTTTGCCGACCATGCGGCCTGGCGCAATCTGCAGATCAACGGCATGACCACCGATGTGTCGTGGAAGAACCCCGCCCAGCACTACGCGAAGCTGTATCGTGATCTGGTGGCGGAGCGCTGAGCCTCCGTCGCCCCGCAAGCTGAGCCAGCATCTCGCGCATCTGAGCCTGTTGCCGCGATGGTCTTGATCGCCGTGGCGGCTCGTGACAGCGATACTGTCACAACGATCCCGCGAAGGGACGCGAACGACAACAAGGGAGAAACCCATGCCCGGCCAGAATACCGTGCTGATCGAACGCGACGGTCCGGTGACCATTGTCACCATTAATCGCCCCGAGCGCCGCAACGCCGTCGACGGCGCTAGCGCCAAGAAGCTCTACGACGCCTTCCTGGCCTTTGACGCCGACGAGGCTGCCTCGGTGGCGGTGTTCACCGGTGCAGGCGGCACGTTCTGCGCCGGGGCCGATCTGAAGGCGGTGGCTGCGGGCGATGCCGAGAAAAAGCGCGAGATCTCCGGCCACAACACGCTGGCGCCGATGGGGCCGAGCCGGCTCCGGCTGTCGAAACCGGTGATCGCAGCGGTCGAAGGCTTTGCGGTCGCCGGCGGGCTCGAGCTGGCGCTGTGGGCCGATATGCGCGTCGTCGCCGAAGACGCCACTTTCGGCGTGTTCTGCCGACGTTTCGGTGTGCCGCTGATCGATCTCGGCACCATCCGGCTGCCGCGCCTGATCGGGCATTCGCAGGCGATGGATCTGATCCTCACCGGCCGTCCGGTCGGCGGCGCCGAGGCGCTGCGCATGGGGCTCGCCAACCGCTTGGTGCCGCGCGGTGAAGCCCGAACGCAGGCGATCGAACTCGCCAAGCAGATCGCGCAATTCCCGCAAACCTGCCTGCGCGCCGATCGCCTCTCGGCCCTGCAGCAATGGGATCTGCCGGAAGAAGACGCGATCATGAACGAGATGCGCGGCGGACTGAAAGTGATTCAGTCCGGCGAGACCCTGTCCGGCGCGACCCGCTTCGCGCAAGGCGAAGGCCGGCACGGCGCGTTCAAGCAGGCCGGCGAGTAGTTGAGACCGCCGCGGCCCTCCTCCGTCATTGCTTCGTCGGCTTCGCCTTCTCGCAATGACGGCGGAGGCGTCGTGGATTGCCTCAAATCAGCCTCAACCCCTTGAGGCTGGCGTGGCCGTTCTTGCCGACGATGATGTGGTCATGCACCGCGATGCCGAGCGGCTCGGCGATCGCCATGATCGACTTGGTCATCTGGATGTCGGCCTGCGATGGCGTCGGATCGCCGGAGGGGTGATTGTGCATCATCCCACGGCGTT
>NZ_JAMKBZ010000047.1:0-17577 GCF_053772255.1 Rhodopseudomonas parapalustris
TCAGCAAACTTCACGGACGACGCAATAGCGCTCTGTTGGAAGGGGGCCTCCCGGAAAAAGGACGATCTAGTCTCTATTGACCGGCGAACTCGCGAATTTAGATAGGTCCCTCACCCATCCACCTTCAGCGCCGCGATGAACGCTTCCTGCGGGATGTCGACCTTGCCGAACTGGCGCATCCGCTTTTTGCCTTCTTTCTGCTTCTCAAGCAGCTTGCGTTTGCGGGTGATGTCGCCGCCGTAGCATTTGGCGGTGACGTCCTTGCGCAGCGCGCGGACGGTTTCACGGGCGATCACCTTGCCGCCGATCGCCGCCTGGATCGGGATCTGGAACATGTGCGGCGGGATCAGCTCTTTCATCTTCTCGACCATGGCGCGGCCGCGGCCTTCGGCGCGGGTCCGATGCACCAGCATCGACAGCGCGTCGACCGGCTCGGCGTTCACCAGGATCTGCATCTTGACGAGATCGGCCGGCTTGTAGTCGGTGAGATGATAGTCGAACGAGGCGTAGCCCTTCGACACGCTCTTGAGCCGGTCGTAGAAGTCGAACACCACTTCGTTGAGCGGCAGGTCGTACTTCACCATCGCGCGGGCGCCGACGTAAGTGAGTTCCTTCTGATTGCCGCGGCGGTCCTGGCACAGCTTCAGCACACTGCCGAGATATTCGTCCGGCGTCATGATGGTGGCTTCGATCCACGGCTCCTGGATCTCGGCGATCTTCACCACGTCCGGCATGTCGACCGGGTTGTGGATCTCGAGCTCGGTGCCGTCGGTCAGCGTCATCTTGTAGATCACGCTCGGCGCGGTCGCGATCAGGTCGAGATCGAACTCGCGGGACAAGCGCTCCTGGATGATCTCCAGATGCAACAGGCCGAGGAAGCCGCAGCGGAAGCCGAAGCCGAGCGCCGCGGAGGTTTCCATCTCGAACGAGAAGCTGGCGTCGTTCAGCCGCAGCTTGCCCATCGCGGCGCGCAGCGTTTCGAAGTCGCCGGCGTCGACCGGGAACAGGCCGCAGAACACCACCGGAATCGCCGGCTTGAAGCCCGGCAGCATGTCGGTGATCGGCTTCTTGTCGTCGGTGATGGTATCGCCGACCCTTGTGTCGGCGACTTCCTTGATGGCCGCGGTGATGAAGCCGACCTCGCCGGGCCCAAGCTCGTCGACATTGACCATCTTCGGCGTGAAGAAGCCGACCCGCTCGACGTCGTAAGCGGCGCCGGTGCCCATCATCCGGATGCGCTGGCCCTTCTTGAGCACGCCGTCGACCACGCGCACCAGCACCACGACGCCGAGATAGACGTCGTACCAGCTATCGACCAGCAGCGCCTTCAGGGTCGCTTCGCGGTCGCCCTTCGGCGGCGGCAGGCGGGTGACGATCGCCTCCAGCACGTCGGGCACGCCGAGGCCGGTCTTGGCCGAAATCATCACCGCGTCGGAGGCGTCCAGCCCGATCACGTCCTCGATCTGCTGCTTGATCTTCTCCGGCTCGGCAGCCGGCAAATCGACCTTGTTGAGCACCGGCACGATCTCGTGGCCGGCATCGAGCGCGTGATAGACGTTGGCGAGCGTCTGCGCCTCGACGCCCTGACTGGCGTCGACCACCAGCAGCGAGCCCTCGCAGGCGGCGAGCGACCGCGACACTTCGTAGGCGAAGTCGACGTGGCCGGGGGTGTCCATCAGGTTGAAGATGTAGTCCTTGCCGTCCTTGGCGTGGTATTTCAGGCGTACGGTCTGCGCCTTGATGGTGATGCCGCGCTCGCGCTCGATGTCCATCGAATCGAGCACCTGCTCCTTGCCGGCCATTTCACGGTCGGACATGCCGCCGGTGATCTGGATCAGGCGGTCGGCGAGCGTCGACTTGCCATGGTCGATGTGCGCGACGATGGAAAAGTTGCGGATGTTGTCGATGGGAGCGGTGGTCATGCCGGCCAGATAGCATCGCGCCTGTGGCCCGGCAAGGCGAACGGAAGCTGCAAGCTCCCGAAAAACCGCTGGTTTTGCCGCGCTTGACGCGACCGGCGGAAGCGGATGATGTCCGCCGCGCGACGCCTCAAGCCCAGGGCCCGGATGTCCTCTCCTTCTACCCCCCGCCGCCCGTTCGCTCCGCTGACGCGCTGGCTCGATGCCCTGCTCGATCCCAAGCGGCAGGAGCTTACCGTCGTCTGGACGCTGCTCGCCTATATGGCGATCTGGACCGCGTACCGAATCATCGCCACCTGGCCGCGCGATCTGCACGCCGACGAGACCGAGCTGTACGGCTGGTCACGGCATCTGGCGCTCGGCACCGACAAGCATCCGCCGTTCTCGGCCTGGGTGGCGCGGGTCTGGTTCACGCTGGTTCCGCCGTCGGACCTGTCGGTCCATCTGCTGGCGACCGCCAATATCGCGCTGACGCTGTACATCGCCTGGCGGACGATGCGGCGCTACATGGACGCCGAGAAGTCGCTGTTCGGAATGGCGCTTCTGACGCTGATCCCGTTCTTCAATTTCATCGCACTGAAATACAACGCCAATGCGGTGCTGCTGCCGCTGTGGGCACTGACCATCCATTGCTTCCTGCGGGCGCTGGAAAGTCGTGCGGCGCTGTGGGGGGCGCTTGCGGGGGCGTTCGCCGGCGCCTCGATGCTGGGAAAATACTGGTCGATCGTGCTCATCGTCGCGCTGGGGCTGGCGGCGCTGATCGATCCGCGGCGCGGCCGGTTGTTCGCCTCACCGGCGCCGTGGTTGATGATCCTGTGCGGCGGGGTGGTGCTGGGGCCGCATCTGTGGTGGCTCGCCGCGCACGATTTTCCGACCTTTGCTTACGCGGCAGCGCACGAATCGGCCGGCATCGGCGACAACCTGCGGGATACGCTGACCTATCTGCCCGGCAGCCTCGCCTATGCGGCGGTGGCGCTGATTACCGCGACGGTGGTGCTGAGGCCGTCGCGTGCCGCGCTCGCCGATATCGCCTGGCCTGTCGATTCGCAGCGGCGCACCATCATGCTGATCCAGGCGCTGCTGATCGTGGCGCCGATGCCAGTGGCGCTGGCGACCGGTATCCGGATCGTGCCGCTCTGGGCGATGCCGGCCTACACGCTGCTCCCGATCGTGCTGCTGGCCTCGCCGCTGATCGCGGTGGGGCGCGAGGCGGTGCGGCGGGGGTTGATCGTCGCGTCCGCGGTGTCGCTCGGCGCGCTGGCGCTGTCGCCGGTGGTGGCGCTGGTGATTCATCTCAGCGATCCGCCGGGGCCGTTCGAATACGCGTCGCTGCTTGCCGACCACGTCGACCGCGAATGGCGCCGGCACAGCGACGAGCCGGTGCCGCTGGTGGCCGGCGAAACCGTGCTGGCCGAGAACACGGCGTTCTATCTGCGCACCGATATGCTGGGCTTCGAAACCGCGGACCTCGCCGCGCTGAAACAGCGGGCCGCGGCGCGCGGCGCGGCCCTGGTCTGCCCGGCCGAGGACAAAAGCTGTATCGCGACCGCCGAGCAGATCGTCTCCGGCCAGCCGCAGATCCTGCGCGGCAAGGTGTGGCTCAGCCGGCCGCTGTTCGGGCAGGCCGGCGGGCGGGTCAGCGACGTGTTCTTCCTGGTGTTGCCTTCGGGGGCGAGCGCGAAATAGCGGGGAGTTGCCGTCGGTGCAGCGGCCCGGCCGGCCGGCGTTGCGGCGCCGGCTATTCTTCTTCGCCGAACTTCGAGCCCATCAGCTCGGTGATCGCATCCAGCGCCTGGCGCGCCTCGGGGCCGCTGGCCGAGACCGTCACGGTGGTGCCGATCCCGGCTGCCAGCATCATCAGGCCCATGATCGAGGTGCCGCCGACGGTCTCGCCGTTGCGGGTGACCCAGACCTCGGCGTTGAAGCGCTCGGCCATCTGCACGAACTTGGCCGAGGCCCGCGCATGCAGGCCGCGCTTATTGATGACGGGAATCTCACGGGAAATCTTATCGCCGGAAGCGCCGGAGGCTTGGTCCGGTCCGGAACCGGGCTGAGGCGCGTCGATGGTCATTTACCGGCCAATACCCGACTGGCGATGGTGACGTATTTGCGTCCGGCCTCCTGGGCCAGCGCAATTGCCTCGGGCAGCGAGCGCTCCTCGCGGACCTTGGCGAGCTTCACCAGCATGGGCAAATTAATGCCCGCGAGCACTTCGACTTTCGGCCGGCTCATGCAGGAAATCGCCAGATTGGACGGCGTTCCCCCGAACATGTCGGTCAGGATCGCGACGCCCTCTCCGCTATCGACGCGGTTGACCGCCTCGATGATGTCGCTGCGGCACAGATCGGCGTCGTCTTCGGCGCCAATCGTGACGGCTTCGATTTGTTGTTGTGGCCCCATCACATGTTCCAGCGCTGCCTTGAACTCGTCGGCGAGGCGCCCGTGGGTCACAAGTACCAGACCAATCATCGGAAACTCCTCGCGGGTGCCTTTGGTGCACCGCGCGAACCGGTCACTTTGACCATCCAGAGCCCCTATGCAAGGGGGTCTTCGCGATTCTCCGTCGAAGGCAAGGCGCTGAGGAGCTGCGGCGGGGCCGTACAGTGACGATTGTGTGGCTGATATAGTTACCAAATTGCTGCGAACTAGCCCCTAATCAAGTCTCCTCGTCAGCGCCGCAGGTTGTTGTCAGCGTGGCTACTACCAAGGGTAGTGGATCGTATCCGACGCCAACCGGAATCCGCGGCAATTGGACGCCGCCAATTTCGACCCGTAACGCGGCCGCTTCCGGCATGCGCGACGCGTCAGCGGCCCCGAGGTCGACCACGAGTCCGGCCTCTGCGGCAGCGGCCGACGCCGTTTGCCGCAGTCCGAGACCGCGAATTTCGATCATCCCTGCAAGCTCCGGCACCTGCCGCACCACCAACCGTCCCTGCTCCGGTTCCATAAAGACACGGTCGTCGCCGATCAGTTCCGCTGTCGGGATCTGGCCGGCGCGACCGGCCAGGATCAGCGCCCAGGCGAGCCGGGATTTGCCGGAGCCGGAGGGGCCGCGAATCACCACCGCGCGGTCGCCGACCTTGACGGCGGTGGCATGGACGGTGCGCGGCGCCTGCTCGGTCATGTCGCCGGCAGCCGGACGATGAAGCGGGCGCCGGCCACGGTGGGTTCGCCATCCTCGCCGCGCGGACCGGCGCGGTTCTCAGCCCAGATCTTGCCGCCATGGGCTTCGACGATCTGCTTAGAGATTGACAGGCCGAGACCCGAGTTCTGGCCGAAACCCTGGTGCGGCCGGTCGGTGTAGAAGCGCTCGAAGATCTTTTCGAGCGCGTCGTCGCGGATGCCCGGGCCCTCGTCCTCGACGATGATCTCGATCTCGGTTTTGCGGCGGCGGCACAGAATCCGGACCTTGCCGCCTTCGCGCGAGAACGACTGCGCATTCGACAGAAGATTGGAGATCACCTGGCCGAGCCGGGAATCATGGCCGGGCACCGTGAACTGATCGGTCGCTGGGCCGTCGAATTTGACTTCGACCAGCGCGTTGTGGCCGAGCCGGGTCTCGTTGGCGACCAGCGTCAGCGTCGTCAGCAGCCGGCGCAAATCGACCTGCGCGGCATCCTGGCGCTGCAATTCGGCGTCGAGCCTGCTGGCGTCGGAAATGTCCGAGATCAGCCGATCCAGCCGTTTGACGTCGTGTTCGATCACGCTGAGCAGGCGTCCCCGGCTGTTGTCGGTCTTCGCCAGCGGCAGCGTCTCCACCGCCGAGCGCAGCGAGGTCAGCGGGTTCTTCAATTCGTGCGAGACGTCGGCGGCAAAGCGTTCGATCGCCTCGATCCGGTTGTAGAGCGAATCCGTCATCTCGCGCAGCGCGCCGGACAGGTGCCCGATCTCGTCGCGGCGCTTGGTGAAGTCGGGGATCTCGACACGGGCGCGGATGCGGCGGCGGACCCGCTCGGCGGCATCGGCGAGCCGGCGCACCGGGCCGGCGATGGTCGAGGCCAGCAGCACCGACAGCACGAACATCACCACGGCGGCGAGGCCGAAGATTTTCAGGATCGCCAGCCGCTCGGCAGTCACCATCTGGTCGATGTCGTCGCCTTGCGTCGACAGCATCAGCGAGCCGTAGATCGCCCGGAACCGCTGCACCGGCACCGCCACCGAGACGATCACCTCGCCGCGGTCGTTGATGCGCACCATGCTGCTCTTCTGGCCTTTGAGCGACTGCGCGACTTCCTGATAGCCGTTGCCGTTCTCCGGCCCCAGCTCGCGATACAGCGGCAGGTCGCCGCGATTGAGCCAGGTGCGGATCGCGATCATCGCCCGCTCGACGATGCCGGGCTTCTCGGCGGTGGGCGGCGGCAGCTCGAACCGCATCACGTCGCCGCGGCCGTACAGGCTGCGGCTGTCGAGGATCAGCACGCCGTCGCGGTCGTAGATCCGGGCGCGGGTCTTGGTCGGCGAGATCAGCCGTCGCAGCACCGGCGCGACGCGCTCCGGATTGATCGGGAAATCCAGCACCGCGTATTCGTCCGGCGGGCCGTAGCTCTCGCCGGGCTTGAGGTCGAGCAGCCGGTCGGGATCGATGGTGATGGTGTTGGTTTCGACCGTCGCCGAGGCGGCGATGGCGCCGGCGATGATTTCGGCCTGCACCAACAGGCTCTGGGCGCGGGCGTCGATCAGGCCGGCGCGGAATTGCGACAGGTACAGAATGCTCGTCGACAGCGCGAGCAGGCCGGCGAGATTCAGCGACAGGATTCGCCGCGTCAGGCTCGAGAAGCTGAGCGTGAAGAAGAACTGGCCGGTGCGACGCACCCAGTCGAGCGGGCGCGGCCAGCGGCCGCCACGCGCAGCAGCCTCCTCGCGCCCCGGGGATCCGTCCTCGGTGTCGCGGACATCTGAATCAGGCGAGGTGCGATCTAGCAATGGCCATCAGCCCGATGGTTGCCGACACGCGCAAGGCGCGCGTCGCGGAGTGTAGCGCAATGCGGCGATATCGTCAGCCGCAGCGCCGGTGGCGAGCCGACCGGATCAGACTTCCTTGAACCGATAGCCGACGCCGTACAGCGTCTCGATCATCTCGAACTCGTCGTCGACCGCCTTGAACTTCTTACGCAGCCGCTTGATGTGGCTGTCGATGGTCCGGTCGTCGACATAGACCTGATCGTCGTAGGCGGCGTCCATCAGCGCGTTGCGGCTCTTCACAACGCCGGGCCGGGTCGCCAGCGCCTGCAGGATCAGGAATTCGGTGACGGTGAGGGTCACCGGCTCGTTCTTCCAGGTGCAGGTGTGGCGCTCCGGATCCATCCGCAGCGGACCACGGTCGAGCGCCTTGGCGTCGTTTTCCTTCGGAGCGGCGGCCGGGTCCTTCGGCGCCGAACGCCGCAGCACCGCTTTGACGCGCTCCACCAGCAGCCGCTGCGAGAACGGTTTGCGGATGAAGTCGTCGGCGCCCATCTTCAGGCCGAACAGCTCGTCGATCTCCTCGTCCTTGGAGGTGAGGAAGATCACCGGCAGATCGGATTTCTGGCGCAGCCGACGCAGCGTTTCCATGCCGTCCATCCGCGGCATCTTGATGTCGAGGATGGCGAGGTCGGGCGGCGTGGTCCGGAAGCCGTCGAGCGCCGAGGCGCCGTCGGTGTAGGTCATGATCCGGTAGCCTTCGGCTTCCAGCGCGATCGAGACCGAAGTCAGAATGTTGCGGTCGTCGTCGACCAAAGCGATTGTAGGCATGAAGCTTCTTTCCGAAACGGCGTGGCGAGACAGCGAAACGATTCGGCGATCCGCGGTGTGAGGTGGCCCAGAAAGCACAGTCAACGAGCAACGCAAGCTGGGCTGAAATGTGGCCGGTTCCGAATTCGCGCGATCGGGCCAAGCCGGCCCTGATATATGCCGCTTTTTCGGGCTGCAAAGGCCCGGGATGCCAATCCTTGGCAGGAACTGAACCCCAATCGACAGGTCTTCGATGCAGCCGACCCCTGATTTCAGCGCCCCCAAGCTCGCCAAATCGCTGCTCCGCCGCCGCCGGGAAGGGGCGCTGGCGACGCTGATGGAGACCGGCGGGGCGCCGTATTGCTCGCTGGTGAACCTGGCGAGCCACCCCGACGGCTCGCCGCTGCTGCTGATCTCGCGGCTTGCGATCCACACCCGCAACGTTCTGGCCGATCCACGGGTTTCGCTGATGCTCGACGAGCGCGCCGCGGGGGACCCCCTGGAGGGTGCGCGGATCATGTTGCTCGGCACCGCCGTTCCGGCGCAGCCGGATCAGCTCGCGCTGTGGCGGCGGCGCTACCTCGCGGCGCATCCGGCCGCCCAGGGCTACATCGACTTCACCGATTTCTCGCTGTTCAAGATCGAGACATCGGGGCTGCATCTGGTGGCCGGGTTTGGACGAATTCTGGACCTCGCGCCCGAGCGTTACTTGACCGACCTGCGCGGTGCGGACGCGCTGCTGGAGGCCGAGGCGTCCGCGGTCGCGCACATCAATGCCGATCATCCAGCTACAATGAATCTCTATGCCACGCAGCTACTCGGCGCCGCAGAAGCCGACTGGCGCTGCACCGGGATCGATCCCGAAGGGCTCGATCTGCAATGCGGCCGCGCGACGCTGAGGCTCGATTTTCCGGACCGCGTCGAAAGCCCTGTTGCATTGCGGGACATGCTGAAACGCATGGCTGACATTGCCCGCAAAACGGAATGACTTGAGCCAGCGCAATGTCGCATGGCGGTAAACGAAATAATGCCGGCCGGGTTGGCAAAGCCCTCGTTCGCCACTATTCAGTCGCCCCACCGGATCCGGCAGGTATATAATGATGTTTACCGCGGCCGGTGATGCGCGTTGGCGGCAATCGCGCGATCGAGACAACGCGGATTCCTCAGGAGGATCTATTCGTGCAAGAGACGGGCGTGCATAACGGTGCCTACGGCGCCGACAAATTCGGCCTCAAAAATCTCAAAGGCGTGTACTGGAACTTCGGTGCACCTCAGCTCTACGAGCACGCGCTGAAGAACGGCGAAGCGGTGCTGTCGTCGGATGGCGCGCTGGTCGCGGACACCGGCGTGTTCACCGGTCGCAGCCCGAAGGACAAGTTCACGGTCCGCGACGCCACCACCGAAGACACCATGTGGTGGGGTGGTAATCAGTCGATCACTGCCGAGCAGTTCGAGACGCTGTACCAGGACTTCCTCAAGCACGCGGAAGGCATGAGCCTGTTCGCGCAGGATCTGTACGGCGGCGCCGATCCGACCTTCCGCATCAAGACCCGCGTTTACACCGAGCTCGCCTGGCACTCGCTGTTCATCCGCACGCTGCTGCGCCGTCCCGAGCGCGCCGAGCTGGAGAACTTCGTTCCCGAGCTGACGCTGATCGATTTGCCGAGCTTCCGCGCCGATCCGAAGCGCCATGGCTGCCGCTCCGAAAACGTCGTCGCGATCGACTTTGCCCGTAAGATCGTGCTGATCGGCGGCACTCAGTACGCCGGCGAAATGAAGAAGAGCGTGTTCACCACGCTGAACTACTACCTGCCCGAGAAGGGCGTGTTGCCGATGCACTGCTCGGCCAACGTCGGCCCGAACGGCGACACCGCGATCTTCTTCGGCCTGTCCGGCACCGGCAAGACCACGCTGTCGGCCGATCCGAACCGCACCCTGATCGGTGACGACGAGCACGGCTGGGGCAAGGACGGCGTCTTCAACTTCGAAGGCGGCTGCTACGCCAAGTGCATCAAGCTGTCGTCCGAGAACGAGCCGGAAATCTACGCCGCCTCGACACGCTTCGGCGCCGTGCTCGAGAACGTCGTGCTCGGTGAGCTCGATCGCAAGCCGGACTTCGACGACGGCTCCAAGACCGAGAACACCCGCTCGGCCTATCCGCTCGAGTCGATCCCGAACGCCTCGCTGACCGGCCGCGCCGGCCAGCCGAAGAACGTGGTGATGCTCGCCGCCGACGCCTTCGGCGTGATGCCGCCGATCGCCAAGCTGACCCCGGCGCAGGCGATGTATCACTTCCTGTCGGGCTACACCGCCAAGGTCGCCGGCACCGAGCGCGGCGTCACCGAGCCGACCCCGGAATTCTCGACCTGCTTCGGTTCGCCGTTCCTGCCGCGCGATCCGTCGGTGTACGGCAACATGCTGCGTGAGCTGATCGCCAAGCACAATGTCGACTGCTGGCTGGTCAACACCGGCTGGACCGGCGGCATCTACGGCACCGGCCACCGCATGCCGATCAAGGTCACCCGCGCGCTCTTGACCGCGGCGCTCGACGGCAGCCTGCGTAACGTCGAATTCCGTACCGATCCCTACTTCGGCTTCGCGGTCCCGACCGCGCTGCCGGGCGTGCCGAGCGAGATCCTCGATCCGGTGAAGACCTGGGCCGACAAGGCCGCGTTCGACACCACCGCCCGCAAGCTGGTCGGCATGTTCCAGAAGAACTTCGCCAAGTTCGAAGCGCAGGTCGATGCCGAAGTCCGCGCCGCCGCGCCGGACGTCAAGATGGCGGCCGAATAAGCGCGCCAGCGATCGGTTGAAACGCAAAGGGCGGCCCGCGAGGCCGCCCTTTTTCTTGGCCGCGTCTGCCGACGCGGCGATTACTTCAGCGATGCCGTCTTGCCGGTGGCGACGGTCGTCACCGAGCCGTCTTCGAGGCTGATCCGGTAGACCTCGCGCAGCACGTTGCCGGCGAAGCCGAGCTCGACGATCGACACGGTCTTGAAGGTGGCGTCGATGCCGTCCGGCAGGATCTGGTTGAACTCCTTGGCGGCCTGATTCATCTGCGCCTGCAGTTCCGGCGTGAACTTGGCCATGCTGTAGACCAGCGTGGTGTGCGGATTGTGCGAGCGCAGCTCCTTGCCGTCCTTGACGACGTTGACGCCGCTGACGCCGACGGTGCGGACCAGATCCTTGGCGGCGTCGCCCATCGCCGCATAGACCGGGCCGGTGCAGCGCGGCAGCGGACCGTCGCGCAGCGGCGTCAGCGCCGCGGTGGCGGTGGTGTTGAACGCCATCATGTCGTCGAAGCTCTTGCCTTCCTTGACCAGGCCGAGGTCGAACCACCACGGTCGGCCGGCGCCCTTGGCGGCTTCGGTGGTGTAGAACGTCTTCAGCTTGACGGTGAGCACCGGCGGCAGCTTCGGCATCGCCGCCAGCATCTTCTCCGGCGTCGCCGGATCGGCGCTGTGGACGTGTACGACGGTGACGTGCGGAATGTTGAACATCTGCGCTTCGGTGTCGAGCTTGGCGTTCAGCAGCTTTTCCTTCAGCGGCCCGCGAATTGTGCTGTCGAGAACGTCGTTGACGTTCTTGGGCAGGGTGTAGACCAGGCCGAAGGTGCGGGCGTGATCGCGGAATTCGGACTTCGACAGCGCGCTGTTGTCGATCGTGCCGTCGGCGGCAGCGGCGACGCCGGCGGAGACCGCCACGGCGAGTAGCGCGGAAGTAATCGAAGTCAGCAGGGTGTTGCGCATGGGGGGGCCCTTCGCGGGATTTGAACGGAGGCGACGCGATCGCGCCGGCGCTGCCCGGATCGGGCGCGACGTTCGATCGGCATCGGGCGGTCGATGACGAGACATCGACTGCGAATTACCGATGCAGCATGACAGTGTTGTTGCAGGCGGGCGTCCGCGGACTGAGGCGCACTGTCGCAGATCGTAAGCCGGCGGGCGCCCGATCGCCGCGAACGCCGAGGAGGTGGCCGCAACACCGCCTTGTTTCTTCTCGATAGACAGCGGCGAATGTCGCTTAGCAGGTGATGAATGATCGATCGGCGTGAGTTGATGAAAGCGGCGGCGGGGCTCGCCGGATTAGGTCTGTTCGGCGGTTCTGACGCGCTGGCAGCCGACGCGCTGGCCGATCGATGCGCGCGGCTCGAAGCCGGCAGCGGTGGCCGGCTCGGCGTCGGCGTGCTCGACACCGCAAGCGGCCGCATCGTCGGTCATCGCCTCGACGAGCGATTTCCGATGTGCAGCACCTTCAAGGTGCTGGCCGCCGGTCTGGTGCTGGCGCGGGTCGACCGCAAGCAGGAAGGCCTCGACCGCCGGGTCAGCTACGCCAAGTCGGACCTCGTCACCTATTCGCCGGCGACCGAGAAGCACGTCGAGGATGGCATGACGATCGCCGAGCTGTGCGAGGCGGCGATCACGCTGAGTGATAACACAGCCGGCAATCTGCTGCTGGCGAGCTTCGGTGGGCCGGCCGGGCTCACCGCGTTCGCGCGCTCGCTCGGCGACGAGACCGCGCGGCTCGACCGGATCGAAACTGAACTCAACGAAGCGCTGCCGGGCGATCCGCGCGACACTACTTCGCCGCGGGCGATGGCGCAGGATCTGCGCGCGCTCACACTCGGCGATGCGTTGTCGCCCGCGTCGCGCGCGCAACTGATCATTTGGCTGAAAGCCAACACCACGGGCGGCACGCGCTTGCGCGCCGGCGTGCCGCCGAGCTGGATCGTCGGCGACAAGACCGGCACCGGCGGTCGCGGCACCGCCAACGACATCGCGGTGCTGTGGCCACCGCAGCGCGCGCCGTTGATCGTCACCGTGTATCTGACCGGCGCGACGGTGTCGCGCGATCAGCAGAACAAGATCATCGCTGATGTCGGTGCCGAAGTTGTGCGGGCGTTCGGCAAATAGAACAGCTCTGTCGGGCTCCTCGAAATGAGGACGCGGTGCTCTTGGACGGCCTCGTCCGCCCAGCGCTATCCCAGGAAGTACATCGCGCCGCGATAGCAGACGTACAGGCCGACCGCGACCACCACCACGGAGAACACGCTGCGCAGCACCTTGTCGTGGCCGCCGATCAGCTTGCCGGTGCCGATCCCGATCAGGCCGCCGAGGAGGCCGCCGCCGATGAAGGCGCCGGCCAGCCGCCAGTCGATCAATCCGGACAGTGCGTAGCTCGTCGCCGTCGATGCGCCGAACGCCACCACGGCGACCAGCGAGGTGCCGATCGCCGAGGTCAGCGGCATCCCGGTGGCGAGGATCAGACCCGGCACGATCAGGAAGCCGCCGCCGATGCCGAAGAACCCGGCGAGCAGCCCGACCCCGAAGCCGGTGCCGATCAGCCGCGGCAGCATCGCCTTGGCGTTGGCCAGCGTCAGCCTCACCAACGGGTCGCCGCCGCCGCTGCGCTTGCGCGACATCAGCATTCCGATCACGATCATCAGCAGCCCGAACAGGATCAGCAGCTTCTGGCCGTCGATCTGCTTGGCGATAGTGGCGCCGGCAAACGCGCCGCCGACCCCCGCCGCCGAAAATACGATCGCGCAGGCCCAGCGCACATTGCCTGCCGCCCAATGCGACAGCATGTTGGCGAGCGCGCTGATCGCCACCGCGATCGACGAGGTGCCGATCGCCATGTGCGGCGAGCGCACCCCGACCACATAGACCAGCAGCGGCACCGCCAGCACCGAGCCGCCGCCGCCGATCAGCGCCAGGATGAAGCCGACCAGACCGCCGCAGGCGACAGTGACGATGTCAGAAGTGACGATATTCGGCAGCATGAAATTCTATGAATGGACGCTTGCGCATATAGAATATGCTAATAAATGTGACTCGCGCGCAATAGTCATTCTACTGGATCAGGACAATCGCCCGTGACCAGCTCCTCACCGGCCATCCGTGCCTTCTTCGACGAGCCGACCAACACGGTCAGCTATCTGGTGTCCGATCCTGCGAGCGGCCATGCCGCGGTGATCGATCCGGTGCTGGACTTCGACCACCGCGACGGTTCGGTCGATATCCGCTCGGTCGAGACCATTTTGGCCGCCGCCCGCGACGCCGGGCTGACGATCGACTGGGTGCTCGAGACCCACGCTCATGCCGACCACCTCTCCGGCGCGCCCTACATCAAGGCGAAAACCGGTGCCAAGATCGGGATCGGCGAGCACATCAAGGACGTGCAGAAGATCTTCCGGCCGCTGTTCAACGCCGACGATCTGCGCACCGACGGCAGCGATTTCGATCACCTGTTCAAGGACGGCGAGCGGTTCACGATCGGCGGCCTCGAGGTCGATGTGATGCACACGCCGGGGCACACGCCGGCCGACATCGCCTATCGAATCGCCGATGCCGTGTTCGTCGGCGACACGCTGTTCATGCCCGATTACGGCACCGCCCGAGCTGACTTCCCGGGCGGCGACGCTCATCAGCTCTATCGCTCGATTCAGAAACTGCTGGCGCTGCCGCCTCAGACACGGCTGTTCATGTGCCACGACTACAAGGCGCCCGGCCGCGACAGCTATGTCTGGGAGACCACCGTCCAGGCGCAGCGCGACGGCAACGTGCATCTGCGCGGCGGCGTGACCGAGGACCAGTTCGTCGAGATGCGGACCAAGCGGGATGCGACCCTGAAGGCGCCGACGCTGCTGCTGCCGTCGATTCAGGTCAACATCCGCGCCGGCCGCTTTCCGAAAGCGGAGCAGAACGGCGTGCATTATCTGCTGCTGCCGGTGCGCCCGCGCGCCGGCGCGGAAACCGCCGTGAATTGAAGCTCTGTCGGTGCCATTCGTCGGTTCTGCGGCAATGCGCCCGTGCCGCGGCCGCCAATTCTTAACGCTGCGTTAACCCGAAGCGGTGTGGAGTCCGGGCGTCGAATTTCCCATGGCACGGAGAGCACGATGGGCGACATCCTCAGCGCAATCGCCAGCGGCTACACCCAGGCGGGTCTGCTCAATCCGTCGCGAACGCCGTACAAGAACGTCGATCCCGAAGCCTATCAGGGTACCTGGAGCGGGACCTATTCGAACACCAAGAAGTTCGCCATCACGGTGTCGAACGTCCAGGGGTTTCGTGCGCAGGTGAAGTATCAGAGCGAAGGCACGCTCAAGTATCAGAGCGTTCTGATCAAAGACAACTCGTTCCGCGTCGGCGACACCAAGTTCACGCTCGGCAGCAACGGCAGCGCCTCGATCCGCACCGCGGTCACCGATCCGGTCACCAACCAGGTCAATCTACTCCAAGGCACCGCCAAGCGGAGCTGAGTTGCCCGCCTTTTGGCGGGCCTCACCTCACGCCACAAAAAACCCCGCCAGACCTGGCGGGGTTTTGTCGTTGATAGCTCGGTGCGCCGGGCGGTTAGTGCACGGCTTCCAGAGTCGCCTGTTCCTGACGGGCGATCGTGCCCTTGACGGCGCTCTGCACCTTCTCGAACGCCCGCACCTCGATCTGGCGCACGCGCTCGCGCGACACGCCGAACTCAGCGGCGAGGTCTTCCAGCGTCATCGGTTCGTCGGCGAGGCGGCGGGCCTCGAAGATCCGCCGTTCGCGCGGGTTCAGCACCTGGATCGCGCCGTTGAGCGCGGCCCGGCGTTGGTCGAGCTCTTCGTGCTCGGCCATCACAGCTTCCTGGCTCGGCGACTGATCGACCAGCCAGTCCTGCCATTCGCCCGGCTCGCCGTCGTCACGGATCGGCGCGTTGAGCGAAGCGTCGCCGCCGAGGCGGCGGTTCATGTCGACCACGTCCTGTTCGGTGACGCCGAGGCGGCTCGCGATCACCTTGACCTGGTCGGGATGCAGATCGCCCTCGTCGAGCGCCGAGATCTTGCTCTTCGCCTTGCGCAGGTTGAAGAACAGCTTCTTCTGGTTCGCGGTGGTACCCATCTTCACAAGTGACCACGAACGCAGAATGTACTCTTGAATCGACGCCTTGATCCACCACATCGCGTAGGTGGCGAGGCGGAAGCCCTTCTCGGGCTCGAACCGCTTCACCGCCTGCATCAGGCCGACGTTGCCTTCCGAGACGACCTCGGAAATCGGCAGGCCATAGCCGCGGTAGCCCATCGCGATCTTGGCGACGAGGCGAAGGTGGCTGGTGACGAGTTGATGCGCCGCGTCGCGATCACCGTGTTCGCGCCAGCGCTTGGCGAGCATGTACTCTTGCTGAGGCTCGAGCATCGGAAACTTGCGGATTTCCGCAAGGTAACGAGCAAGGCCGGATTCTCCGTTGAGAATCGGGAGCGTAGCAGCGCGGGCCATTCAGCGCCCTCCAATTGGGTTTCAGGCCCCCGATAGCGGGCGGCCAGGCAGACAGATCGCTGTGTCAAAGCCGACCGGCCTGCGATGTTCCGCGTTGGCTCATCCAACGCACCTGCAATATACAATAGGTTAGTCGCGCAAGTTTAGTTACGGTCTTGTCACGTCGTTGTTACGCCGCAACAACGCTGTGAAATGATTTACGTTTTCTGACTTCGCCGCGTCATTCCGTCGCGATCAGGGCAGCCTGAAGACTGGCCAGATCGGCCGGCAGGGCTGATTCCCAGGTCATCACCGCGCCCGTCGACGGGTGCTCCAGCGTCAGCAAATAAGCATGCAGCGCCTGCCGCCCGAGCTCCGCCAGGGCGCCCCGCGCGGCTGGTGCGAGCTGATTCGCCTTGGTCTTGAAGTGCGGCCCATAGACGTCGTCGCCCATCAGCGGATGGCCGAGATGGGCGAGGTGGACCCGAATCTGGTGGGTTCGCCCGGTCTCGAGCTGGCAGGCGATCAGCGCCGCGACCGGCTTGCCGTCCTTGCCGGCGAAGTTCTCCAATACCTCCCAATGGGTGATTGCCTCGCGGCCGCCCTGGCGGACCGCCATTTTTTCCCGCGCATGCGGGTGGCGGTCGATCGGCGCGTCGATGGTGCCGTATTTGCGGCCCGGCACCCCCCAGACGAAAGCGAGGTAGCCGCGGCGCAGTTCCCCGGTGCGGCCGTGGTCGGCGAATTGCGCGCTCAAGGACTGATGCGCCTTGTCGTTCTTGGCCGCGACCATCAGGCCGGTGGTATCTTTATCCAGCCGGTGCACGATCCCCGGCCGCCGCACCCCGCCGATCCCGGACAGCGACGCGCCGCAATGCGCGATCAGGGCGTTGACCAGGGTTCCGGTCTCGTGGCCGGCCGCCGGGTGGACCACCAGCCCGCGCGGCTTGTCGAGCACGATGATGTCGTCGTCCTCATGGACGATATCGAGCGCGATCGCCTCGCCGGCCGGCTCCGCCGGCACCGGCGGCGGCACGTCGATTGTGATCGTCTCGCCCGGGGAGGCGTGATAAGCGGGGTCGCGGACCGGGTTGCCGGCGATCGTCACCCGGCCGTCGAGGATCAGCGCCTTCAGCCGCGACCGCGACAGCTCGGGGCAGCGCGCCGCCAGCACGCGGTCGAGCCGCGGCGAGCCCTCGTCGCCGGCCACCACCACATTCACGGGATTTTCCGGCGTTTCGGCCACGATCGTACCTTCCAAAATAGCCGCCTTCAGCAGAGATTCGCATGACCGACACCGCCACGCCCGAACCCACCCCAGAGCAGGCCGCGCTGTTTGCGCGGGTGCGGCGGATGATGCTGATCGCGGGCCTGACCACCACGCTGGCGGTGGCCGCGGTGTTGATCGCCATCGGCTATAGGCTTTTCCGCGCCGAGGGAAGCGTGCCGGCCGCGACCGAGCACACCCTGCGGCTGCCGAAGGGCGCCCGCGTCGTCTCCACCGCCTCCGCCGGCGACTATGTGGTCGTCACCCTCGACATCGGCGGCGCCACCGAACTGCGCACCTTCGACGCCAAGACCCTCAAACCGACCGGCCGCCTGACCTTCGCCACCGAGCCGTAGGCGGCGGATGGGGGCAGAGCGAACCAGCCCCGTTGACCGCTGCGCCTGTCCTAAGAACTCCGTCATGGCCGGGCTTGACCCGGCCATCCATC
>NZ_JAMKBZ010000048.1:0-16095 GCF_053772255.1 Rhodopseudomonas parapalustris
ACTTCCACTTGCTGCTGCGCTGGTTCAAACGGCTTTTGCGTGCCCTGCTGATGATGCTGTCACTCCGACTCGAAGCCGCCCGACACCCCTAAATCAATCCAGTTCAGCAAACTTCACGGACGACTAAGTAACAGGAGCTCCGGAATACTGGATCGCCCGCCTTCGCGGGCGATGACGACGTGGTGGCAACGAAGCTCAACTACCGTGCCCGCCGCACCCGCACATACAGAGCGCCTTCGCCGCCGTGGCCGATATGGGCTTCGTCGAAGCCGACCACGTAGGCGCGGAATTCGGGGAGGGCGAGCCATTGCGGCACCTGCCTGCGCAGCACGCCGCGTTC
Organism: Rhodopseudomonas parapalustris; assembly: GCF_053772255.1. Taxonomy (NCBI): domain Bacteria; kingdom Pseudomonadati; phylum Pseudomonadota; class Alphaproteobacteria; order Hyphomicrobiales; family Nitrobacteraceae; genus Rhodopseudomonas; species Rhodopseudomonas parapalustris. The sequence continues at coordinate 341 of NZ_JAMKBZ010000048.1, forward strand.
GGTGTCGCCGCCTTTGCCCTTGCCGGTGATCACCAGCACGAAGCTCAGCCCATCGTGACTGGCGCGCTGCAGAAAATACAGCAGCGCATGATGGGCGCGAGCCTGGGTCATGCCGTGCAAATCGATCCGCGCATCGATGTCCTTGCGGCCGCGCGACAGATGCGCCCGTTCGCGCCGTCCGAGCGTGGCCAACGGCGGCGGCGTGGTCGCGACCGGCATCTTCGCGGCGCGCTTGAGCGGTTGGGGCGGAGCGGAGGGCGCAGGCTTGATCACCGGTACGACCTCCGGCGCTACCGCGGCCTCGACTTTGACCAGCCGCGGCCGGCCGCGCAGCGGCTTGATTTGACGCGCCACGCCGTCCCACAGCGCCCGCTCGTCCTCGGTCAGACTCCGCTTGCGGCGCGACATCGGCGGGTCGAGCGGCGGAATGATGCGTTTCATCGAAGTCAGCGTGAGTGGCGATGATGCCGGTGGCGGTGGGACCGGTGACGTTGCCCGGGCGGTCGGGACAACGCCGCGGCCGGACGAGCATCCGGCGTCGGGACGACGTTGGAGACTCCTTCTTTACCACCGGACGTCGAGGCCGTCGCTGAGGGTTTCTTGGTTTTGGCGGGCGGTCGCGGCTCGGGCGGCGGCAGGCTGCGAGCGCGCGCGACGGGATCGATGCTCTTCGGCACCAGCATGGCGAACGCCATCGGGCTGCGAATCCGGCCAGCCACTGCGCCGGCTTCCGCACCGGCGCCGAAATACAGATCGGCCCGCGCCGGGCCGACGATCGCCGACCCGGTGTCCTGGCCGATCATCAGTCGCCGAAACGGCGTCTTCGCGGTCGGAGATTCGATCGGAAGGTCGCCGGCGATGAAGAACGGCGTTCCATAGACGTGCAGCGACTTGTCGACGGCGATCGAGCGCCCCGGGGTCAGAGGCACGCCCTGAGCGCCGACCGCTTCGTCGTCGTCCTTCAGTTCGACCTTACGGAAAAATACATAGGAACGGTTCGCTCGCCGCAACTCCTTGGCGCCGTCGGGGTTCGCATCCATCCACTCCCGGATGCGGTGCATCGACATTTCTTCGCGCGGGATGATGCCGCGCTCGATCAGGATGCGGCCGACCGGGGTGTAGGGAAAGCCATTGTGGGCGTCGTAATTGATGCGAACCACCCGGCCGTCCGGCAGCTTGATCCGCGCCGAGCCTTGGATCTGCGCGAACAACAGATCGGTCTGGCTCTTCAGCCAGCAGATCTCCAGGCCCCGGCCATCGATCGCACCATCTTCGATCTGAGCACGATCGTAATACGGCACCAGCTTGCGCCGGCCGATCTTGCGATACACCGGACCGCCGTTCGGCAGAGCCGCATCCTGTTTGTAGCCGCGCACGAACAAGTTGGACGGCCGGCGATACACCGGAACCGTGTAGTCGTCGGTCTTGACCGACGAGCCGTCGATCACCGGCTCGTAGTAGCCGGTGACGAAGCCTTGCGGCTCGCCGAGCCGCGAGATCTGCAGGGCAACGAAGTGCTGTTCGAAGAAAGCGCGCGCCTCGGCCGCCGTCGTCACATGCGCGGAGCGCGCCGCTCGGCACGGCTCCCACAGCGAGCCGCCGAGCGGTTTGTCGTTCGATCGCGCCGGGCCACCCGCCAGGATCGGGCGGCAACTCACCCGAAAGGTTCTCAGCGCCGCAAGTTGATCATCGGAGTCCCAGCCGGGAATGTCCGACCAGGTGACCGGCAGATACTGGCCGCCCGGAATTTCCAGCGGCCACTGTGGATGCCGGTAGCGCGCATGATGTTCGGCAAATTTGGAGACCGATCGGGCGCCGGAATGATGATGCCGGCTGCGCGCATCGGCGTCACCCGGCACAAACAACAGCGCGGCTGCGAGCACGCAGCCGGCGAGAGCGGCGCGGCGAGTGCCGCGCCTGTCAGGTGGCGCTGCCGGTCCCAACCAGCTTCCAATTCGGATCGCGTGAGCTCGTATCGCGGGCGAAGGTCCAGACGTCGGTGATGTCGGCGACCTTGTCGGGCGAGCCGTCCACCACTGCACCGGTCTTGTCGCGGGTCGCGGAAATCATCTGCGACACGAATTTCAGCGTCAGCAGCGCGGTCCGGTCGCGCAGCTCGGCGCTGACCAGCTCGGCCTTATCGATCGCGACGAAGCGCGTCTCGACCTTCAGATCGTTCTTCTCGCGATCCTTGATCGCGGCATCGAAGCTCTCATAGACCTCGGCCGACAAAAGATCGCGCAGCGAACGGCGATCACCGTTGGCGAACGCCATCACGATCATCTCGTAGGCACCCTTTGCGCCCGAGATAAAGTGCTGAGCGTCGAACGAGGAGTCGTGCTGAGCGATCGCGTTGAGGCCGTGTTCCAGTTCGGAGTCGGGCTCGGCAATGCCTTTCCAGCGATCGGAAGGCGGCACCACGTCCGCATTCGGGCCGAGCGGCGCCTGATCGATCACCGTACCCGGCATCGACACCACGTTGCTGTCCTGCTTGCCGGGAATCATGTCGCGCGCCGCGGCACGATCGAACGGCGGTCGCTCGTTGCCGGTACGCTGACCAAGAACGTTGCGCAGACGCAGGAAGATGAACACCGCGAGCGCCAGGAAGATGATGGTGTAAATATCCACGTCGCATTCACTTTCTGATCGGGCCGGGGCGTGCCGGCGCGGCTTGCGTGTTCCGGCGTTGCAGCACCCACGCGGGACGGCGAAGCCGGTTGTCACCATGTAAGCATCAACCGCGCCGCGCCAATGGCGCGTTTTGGCACAGTCGCCGGGGTTGGCAAGACCAAGCCAGCAGCCTGGAGCCTAGATTGTGGCAAGTCTACGCGTTTCGAGCCCCGTCGGAAACCGGGGGAAGGCGAGGAACCTGGCCGTCCGGGGGTTAACGGGCGGTTGCCGGGCGATCGAAGGGATGTGGAAAGCGACCCGCCGGTATCGAGCGCCGGTCCTCGGTCATTGCGGCCGATGCGTCCGTCTACCTTGTGGAACGCCGCGGGCGTATGATAGCCACTCGCCAAAGCACCTGCCCATTGTTGCGACGCCGGCTCCAAGCCGGCTTCCGCCTGTAAAATCCGCTTCCAGGAGAACCATCGATGACCAACGGTAACGGCACGCCTCCCGAGGGTGCTCCTCCGCAGCTCAATGTGCTGGCGCAATACACCAAGGATCTGTCGTTCGAGAACCCGAACGCCCCGGCATCGCTCGCCCCGCAGCAGCAGCAGCCGGCGATCAACATTCAGATCAATGTCGGCGCCAACAACGTCGCCGAGAACGAATATGAAGTGACGCTGTCGATCGACGGCAAGGCTGAATCCGGCAGCAGCGTGCTGTTCAGCTTCGAACTGGCCTATGCCGGCGTGTTCCGGGTGCTCAACGTGCCGCAGGAAAATCTGCATCCGCTGATCATGATCGAGTGCCCGCGGCTGTTGTTCCCGTTCGCCCGCGAGATCATCGCCAGCGCGGTCCGCGACGGTGGTTTCCCGCCGCTGATGCTCGATCCGGTCGATTTCGTCGGTCTGTATCGCCAGAACCTGGAGCGTCAATCCGATCAGCAGCAGGTCCGTCCGAGCTGAGCCGTTCAGGACTTTTTCTCACCGAATCTGGAGAGCTCCGGCGCTGATCGAGCAGAGCCGGAGCTCTTTCTTTTTCCGATGCGGTCTCGTCGTCCGCACCAATACCCGCTTGCGCCATTCGCTCTTATGCCCGGCCACAGGCGCCGGACATTGTCGTGTGGGCGGTGAACGATCAGGCGCCGGCCGGGAGATATTCCGCCCAGATCGCCTTGTCGCCCATGGTGGCAATGAAAGCGCGATGAGCCTCGAGATCGGCATCGGTGATCCGGTTGGGAAGCGGCGAAGGCCGCTGCCGTCTCCGGCTTTCGTTCGCAACTCCGACCACTTCGACCGGCACTTCGGCGAGGATGAGCTGCGACTGCCGTGCGCCGATCAGATCGATATAGACCTCGGCCAGCAGCTCGGCGTCGAGCAACGCGCCGTGCTTGGTGCGGCGGGAATTGTCGATCGCATAGCGCGAACAGAGGTCATCGAGCCGATTCGACACACCCGGATGCTTGCGGCGGGCCAGCAGCAGCGTGTCCACCAGCCGATCGCGCGCCACCGGCACCCGTGACAGCCGCGACAATTCGGCATTGATGAAGCCGATGTCGAACGAAGCGTTGTGAATCACCAGCGGATCGTCGCCGATGAATTCAAGGAACTCGTCGGCCACCTGAGCGAACAGCGGCTTGTCGGCGAGAAATTCGGTCGACAGACCATGCACCGCGAAGGCTTCCGCCGGCATATCGCGTTCGGGATTGATGTAGCGGTGGAAGGTCCGGCCGGTCGGCATCCGGTTGTAGATCTCGACGCAGCCGATTTCGACCAGCCGGTCGCCGCGCAGCGGATCGAGGCCGGTGGTTTCGGTATCGAGGACGATTTCACGCATCGCGTCTGGTCAGCCGTCTTGCTTCGCCGGCGCGAATCAATCGCGCCGCCGCGGCATTTTAGCAGCGGCCTCGAGGATTTCGCGGATCTGGAGCCGCACCGGGTCGAGTCCGTTCGAGGTATCCACCACGAAATCCGCACGCTTGCGCTTTTCGGCATCGGGCATCTGCCGGGCCAGAATGGCGTCGAGCTTGTCCGGGGTCATGTTGTCGCGGGCAAGAATCCGTTCGCGTTGCACCTCCGGCGAGGTCGTCACCACCACCACGGCATCGACACGCTTTTCGCCGCCGGTTTCGAACAGCAGCGGCACATCGACAACCGCGACCGCGGCGCCGGATGATTCGGCATCGTCGAGAAATTGCTGATGATGGGCACGCAGCATCGGATGCACGATCTGTTCGAGCTGCTTCATCGCCGCCGGGTCGTGCACCACCTTCGCCGACAACAGCGCGCGATCGACCTTGCCGTGGACCGTGGTGCCGGGGAACGCCGCTTCGATCGCCGGCACGGCTTCATTCTCGTAGATCTTATGCACGGTGGCATCGGCGTCATAGACCGGCACGCCGGCTTCGGCGAACAGCTTCGCGGTGGTCGATTTGCCCATTCCGATTGAACCGGTCAGTCCGAGCACCAGCATTCCGTCGCCTCCGTCTTTGCTTGGGCGCGAGACGTTTCAGACCCGAGGGTGATCGGCCCTGAAGCCCCTTGTTGTTTTGACGCGCATCGCTGGCGGGCTAGACCGTCAGCAGGTTCTGGCTACGCAGAAAGCCGAGCAACGGCAACAGCGGCAGACCCAGGATGGTGAAATGATCGCCGTGGATGCCATCGAACAGATGCACCCCGAGACCTTCGATCTGATAGGCACCGACGCTTGTAGTGGCCTTGTCGCCGACGACATCGAGATAGGCTTCGATCTCGGCTTCCGTCAGCGCTCGCATCGTCATTCGTGCGATCGAAACATCTGCAAACAGCGTGATGCCGTTGCGCACCACGGCGATCGCTGAATGCAATTCATGCCGCCGCCCGGCGAGTTCACGCAGTTGCTTTGCGGCGGCGGCGCGATCGGCCGGCTTGTTGAAGCCCCGTGCGCCGAGCGCCAGCGTCTGGTCGGCGCCGAGCACCAGGCGGCCAGGATGATGATTGCTGACGAACGCCGCCTTCTGCGTTGCCAGCAGTGCGGCGATCTCGCCGGGCGCGCTGAGGCCGGATGCTTCTGCTATGCCGCGTTCGTCGATGTCGGCCGGAATCGCGTCGAACGGAATGCCGGCATTGGCGAGCGCGGTCTGCCGGGCGCTGCTTTGCGAAGCCAGCACCAGCGGCTGCGGCCCGAGCCACAGCGTCATTCCGGCACCCTCTGGCGCTGCCGGTCGGCGAGCAATTTCATGATCGCCGCGGCGGTTTCCTCGATCGACCGGCGGGTGACGTCGAGCAGCGACCAGCCGTATTTGGCACTGAGCTTGCGCGCCAGCAGCACTTCGTCGGTCACCGCCTGGCGGTCGATATAAGAGTCGTTGCCAGTGCCGGCACCGAGGCTGAGAAGCCGGTTCTGCCGCACCTGAATCAGCCGCTCCGGCGACGCATGCAGGCTGACCACCAGCGGTTTCTTCAGCGTTTCGAGCTGATGCGGAATCGGAATGCCGGCGACCAGCGGAACATTGGCGGTGCGGATGCCGCGATTGGCCAGATATATCGAGGTCGGCGTCTTCGAGGTGCGCGACACCCCGACCAGAACCACATCAGCCTCTTCCAATCCTTCGACGTGCTGACCATCGTCGTGCATCATCGAATAGTTCAGCGCATCGATCCGCTGAAAATATTCGGCGTTCAGGGTGTGCTGCGCGCCGACACGGCCCATCGTCGAGGCGCCCAGATAGGCCTCGAACAATTGCATCACCGGGCCGATGATCGACAGGCTCGGGCTGTTGATCTCCTGGCACTTGGCCTCGAGCCGGTTGACCAGCTCGGTCTCCAGCAACGTGAACAGCACGATGCCCGGCGCTTCCTCGATCTCCTGCAACACGCGATCGAGCTGCTTCTGGCTACGCACCAGAGGATAGACGTGTTCGACCGGGGTGACGTTGGCGTATTGCGCCGTGACCGCACGCGACACCGTAATCAGGGTTTCGCCGGTCGAGTCGGAGACCAAGTGAAGATGAAAATAGCTGCCGTCGGTCAGCATCGTGGCCCTGTGTAACCTGTGAACAACTGGGCGAGAACCGCACCAAAGCGGGGCCGCGGCCGTCGCGGTCGGGATAACCCGGCTTTTTCTTCACAGGGGTGGGGTGAGAAGAGCATTTCGGGATCGTGATGAGGTTAGCGGGTGAATGTGGATTTGTCTCTCGGTAATGCGGCGACGATCCGGCGCAACACTCTGATCTTGCGAGAGCCCGCCATAGAGTCGAGCGGCTGGGGATAGCTGTTGAGATGTGGATCGGGAAAGAAGAACTCAGGAATGCCGTTGGGTGAGTCAAATCCACGGCCACTTAGACTCAAACCTTAAGAATCTATAAATATTGATTAGAAGGGTGCCGCTTGCGGAAATCTCTGCATTCGAGCATTCGGTCAACGCGCGATGCGGGTCCTGCGTTCCGGGTCTCGTCGCAGCTTCGCGGCACAGCGGGATGGAAGATCGAATGATCGAGTGGGTCTATGTCTATCCGTGGGTGAAGACCCTGCACGTCGTGGCAGTGATCTCATGGATGGCCGGCATGCTGTATATGCCGCGGCTGTTCGTCTACCATTGCACCGCCGAGGTGGGATCGAAGCAGTCCGAAACATTCAAGGTCATGGAGCGCCGGCTGTACCGGGCGATCATGAATCCGGCCATGATGGTGGCCTGGGTTGCCGGTCTCGCGATCGCCTGGGAGCAGGGCTATTTTACGTCGGGCTGGTTTCACGCCAAGCTCGGCGCAGTCGTGCTGATGACCGTGATCCACCTGATGCTGGGCCGCTACGTCCGCGACTTCGCCGCCGACCGGAATACGCGATCTCATAAATTCTATCGTGTAATCAATGAGATACCGACTGTTCTCATGGTCGCTGCAGTGATCTTCGTGATCGTTAAACCGTTCTGACGGCCCGAAACGATGGTGTCTTGTCGATCGTCTTGCGCCGATGCGACGGATTTTCTATAGTTGCGTTGTCCCACCTAAAGCAGGCGAATGTGGTTGCGATCTGGTTCCGTTAGAGCCGGCCGCCGCACCGGGTTTGAAGCCTCCCGCACCTTCCTTGCTCAAGACGCCGTCGATCTGAAGACCTGCGGACCTCCGGTTATTTCCTTCCGCTCCTTCTTCCGCTGACGATTCCCCCAGTCTCGTTTCCACAGGACCACCCCCATGCGGGAAATCAAACTTCAAGACTTGAAGGCCAAGACGCCGGCCGAGCTCGTTTCGTTTTCGGAAGAACTCGGGGTCGAGAACGCCAGCACGATGCGCAAGCAGGAGCTGATGTTCGCCTGCCTGAAGCAATTGTCGGCGAAAGAAACCGACATCATCGGCGAGGGCGTCGTTGAGGTACTATCTGACGGCTTCGGGTTCTTGCGGTCGCCGGACGCGAACTATCTCCCCGGCCCGGACGACATTTACGTTTCGCCTTCGCAGATCCGCCGTTTCGGTTTACGCACCGGCGATACCATTGAGGGCCACATCCGCAGTCCGAAGGAAGGCGAACGCTATTTCGCGCTGCTGAAGGTCAACACCCTCAATTTCGAAGATCCGGAGAAATCCCGGCACAAGGTCAACTTCGATAACCTGACGCCGCTGTTTCCCGATGAACGGTTCCGACTCGAGATCGACGACCCGACCCGCAAGGATCTGTCCGCACGAGTGATCGACATCGTTGCGCCGATCGGCAAAGGCCAGCGCGCACTGATCGTCGCGCCGCCGCGCACCGGTAAAACCGTGCTGATGCAGAACATCGCGCATTCGATCACGGCGAATCATCCCGAGTGTTATCTGATCGTGCTGCTGATCGACGAGCGGCCCGAAGAAGTCACCGACATGCAGCGCTCGGTAAAGGGCGAGGTGATCTCCTCGACCTTCGACGAGCCTGCGGTCCGCCACGTTCAGGTCGCCGAGATGGTGATCGAAAAGGCCAAGCGCCTGGTCGAGCACGGCCGTGACGTCGTCATCCTGCTCGACTCGATCACCCGCCTGGGCCGCGCCTACAACACGGTGGTGCCGTCTTCCGGTAAGGTGTTGACCGGCGGCGTCGATGCCAACGCGCTGCAGCGGCCGAAGCGGTTCTTCGGCGCCGCCCGCAACATCGAAGAGGGCGGCTCGCTCACCATCATCGCCACCGCGCTGGTCGATACCGGCTCGCGCATGGACGAAGTGATCTTCGAAGAGTTCAAGGGCACCGGCAACTCGGAGCTGATCCTCGACCGCAAGGTCGCCGACAAGCGCACCTTCCCGGCCATCGACATCTCGCGGTCCGGCACCCGCAAGGAAGAGCTGATCACCGATCCGCAGCTCCTCAAGAAGATGTACGTGCTGCGCCGTATCCTGAATCCGATGGGGACCATGGATGCGATCGAGTTCCTGCTCGACAAGCTGCGCAACACCAAGAACAACTCGGAATTCTTCGACTCGATGAACACCTGAACGAGTTGGAGCGACGAGCGAGCGAGGGCGTCCCGATCGGGGCGCCCTTTTTGTTTGCGTTCGCAACGGCGCCTCGGCAAGACAGCGCCCATGCATCCGAGCGACCAGACCATCTTTGCCCTCGCGACCGGGCCGCTGCCATCCGCGATTGCGATCGTTCGAATTTCCGGACCGCAGGCGGGTGACGTGCTGACGGTCCTGGCGGGGAGACGACCGCCGCCGCGACGGGCGATGCGTTGTGATCTTCGGGATGCGGCTGGCGAGAAGATCGACGATGGGGTGGTGCTGTGGTTTCCTGGGCCGGCCTCGGCCACCGGTGAGGACGTTGCCGAGCTGCACATCCACGGCAGCCGGGCGGTCGCGGCGGCGCTGATCAAGACCTTGTCGGCGCTCACAGGTGTCCGACTGGCCGAGCCGGGCGAATTCACCCGCCGCGCGTTCGAGAACGGCAAACTCGACCTGACGGAAGCTGAAGGTCTCGACGACCTGATCCATGCCGATACGGACGCTCAGCGTCGTCAGGCACTGCGCCAGCTCGGCGGCGTGCTGGGCGATCGGGCAAGGCGCTGGCGCGACCAGATCATCGAAGCACTGGCTCTGGTCGAAGCCGGGATCGATTTTTCCGACGAAGGCGACGTGGCGGACGAATTGATGGCACCGGCGCGGGCGAAAATCGCGGCGCTGTCTGGCGAGATTGCTGCGGTGTTGGCCGAGCAGGGGCGCAGCGAACGGCTTCGCGATGGGATGGTGGTGGCGATTGCCGGCGTGCCGAACGTCGGCAAGTCTACCCTGGTCAATCGCCTGGCGCGGCGTGAAGTGGCGATTGTCTCGCCGCACGCCGGTACGACCCGGGATGTGATCGAGGTGCAGCTCGACCTCGATGGCTACCCGGTGACGGTGATCGACACCGCCGGTCTCCGTGACAGCGATGATCCGGTCGAGCAGGAGGGCGTGAGGCGCGCCCGGTCGCGAGCGGCGGCGGCCGATCTGGTGTTGTGGCTGAGCGCGGCGGCGGATGCATCCGCTCCGGATGTCACCGGTCCGGTCGTCTGGCGCGTGCGCAACAAGATCGATCTCGTCGAGACGGGCGAAGAACCGGATTTACGGTCCTCTGGAGCCGACTTTCTGATCTCAGCGGCTACGGGCGAGGGTTTTGGTGATTTGCTGCGCGAAATGACACGCTTTGCGGCGCAATATTTCGGCCAGGCCGAGGCGGGACTGATCACCCGAGACCGACACCGTCTGCTGCTGGTCGATGCCGCTGCGGCGCTGGGACGGAGCTTGGCTCCCGGTCTGGCAGAGGAAATCGTGGCTGAAGAACTCCGGGCTGCGGCTCACAGTCTCGGGCGATTGCTTGGCCGTGTGGATGTCGAAGACGTGCTCGGCGAGATCTTCAGCCGGTTCTGCATTGGTAAATAGACCTCCGAAGGGCGGCCGGTCGGTAAGGACTGGTTAACCACGACCTCATCCGGTGCTCAGGCTGTTTCACGTGAAACAATGCGGTGAGATTTGTACGGTATCGAGATCACAGCAACTCGCCTTCAAAGCTCCCAGGAGCTGAGCTAGAACCCTCGAATGCGCACCTCGTTCGACGTCATTGTTATCGGTGGCGGCCATGCCGGCTGTGAGGCGGCGGCTGCCGCTGCGCGCGCCGGCGCCACCACCGCGTTGGTTACCCATCGCTTTGCCACCGTCGGCGCGATGTCCTGCAATCCGGCGATCGGCGGGCTTGGAAAAGGCCATCTGGTTCGCGAAGTCGACGCATTGGATGGTTTGATGGGCCGGGTCGCCGATGCCGGCGGCATTCAGTTCCGCATGCTTAATCGGCGCAAGGGGCCCGCCGTTCGCGGGCCCAGAGCCCAGGCCGACCGCAAGCTGTATGCGGCGGCGATGCAGACGGCGATCCGCGCGACCGCGAACCTATCGGTTGTCGAAGGAGAGGCTGACGCGCTGTTGTGGCGCGACGGCCGTATGACCGGAATCCGTCTCGCTGATGGACGGGAGTTCACTGCAGGTGCGGTGGTCATCACCACGGGCACGTTTCTCCGCGGCCTGATTCATCTCGGCGAGCGGAGCTGGCCGGCGGGCCGGATCGACGAGGCTCCTGCGCTCGGCCTATCGGCTTCTTTCGAAGCGCTTGGCTTCACGCTCGGTCGTCTCAAGACCGGGACGCCGCCGCGCCTCGATGGCCGGACAATCGATTGGGACGCGGTCGAAATGCAGCCCGGAGACGATCCGGCGGAGCCGTTTTCGGTCCTGACGCCCGCAATCACGACGCCGCAGATCGAATGCGGCATCACCCGAACGACACAGGCCACTCATGAAGTGATCCGCGCCAATGTGCATCGCTCACCGATGTATTCCGGGCAGATCCAGTCGACAGGACCCCGCTATTGCCCGTCGATCGAGGACAAGATCGTCAAATTCGGAGACCGCGACGGCCACCAGATCTTCCTGGAGCCGGAAGGGCTTGACGATCCGACCGTCTACCCCAACGGGATCTCGACCTCGCTGCCCGAAGAGGTGCAGCGTGCGATCCTGAAGACGATTCCCGGCCTGGAGCGGACCGAGATGTTCCGCCCGGGCTATGCGATCGAATACGACCACGTCGATCCGCGGGAGTTGGAGCCGACCCTCCAGACGAAGCGTTTGCGTGGGTTGTTTCTGGCCGGGCAGATCAACGGCACCACCGGTTATGAAGAGGCGGCGGCCCAGGGTCTGGTCGCGGGGCTCAATGCGGCGCTCTTCGCGGGTGGAGGAAACGTCGCGGTGTTTGACCGCGCCGACGGCTACCTCGGCGTGATGATCGACGATCTGGTGACCCGCGGCATCACCGAGCCGTACCGGATGTTCACCTCCCGGGCCGAATATCGTCTGACTCTGCGGGCGGACAATGCCGACCAGCGTCTCACGGACAAGGGGTTGGCGCTCGGCTGCGTCGGCGTAGAGCGGGCGGAGTTTCATCGTCACAAGATGGCAGCGCTTCAAGAAGCCAAAGCGCTGGCCCAGTCGCTGTCGATCACCCCGAACGAGGCCGGCAAGCACGGACTGGCCCTGAACCGGGATGGTCAACGGCGCTCGGCGTTCGATCTGTTGTCCTATCCGGAAATCGAATGGAAGCAGGTTCAGGCGATCTGGCCTGAACTCGGCCAGGTCGATTCGGGAATCGCGACGCATGTTGAGATCGACGCGAAATACCATGTCTATCTGGAACGCCAGACCGCCGACGTTGAGGCATTTCGGCGCGACGAAAGCCTCCGGCTGAGTGATGTCGATTATGCGTTGGTTCCAGGGCTGTCGAATGAAGCCCGGACGCGACTGGAGCGGCATCGTCCCCATACGGTGGGGCAGGCGGGACGGCTCGACGGTATCACGCCGGCCGCACTCGGAATTCTGGCGGCTTATCTGCGGCGCGAGCAGCGCAAGCGCTCGTCAGCCGGTTAGCTGCAGTGGACGGCTTCGTTTCACGTGAAACATGGCGTGACTCCGCCGCGTGTTTCACGTGAAACGTCCAAGGCCGCTGATGTCGTCAGATTCATGGCGGAACCAGTGGCCGGAATCGCTCAACAAGAATACAATCATGGAAGACCACTCGGTTGGTCTTTGGAAGTTCGAGTTCCATGCAGCAACGTGCCTTCGATTCCGTCTCCGCGGCTTGCGGCCTGAACGCCGACAAGGCGGCGGCGCTGAAGCTCGTGCCGATCTCACCGGAGGTCGAGGCGCGTCTCAATGCTTATGTCGCGTTGCTGCAGCAATGGCAGGCTAAGACCAATCTGGTCGCGCCGTCGACGCTCCCGCAACTTTGGACTCGGCATATCGCCGACTCGCTGCAGTTGATCGACCTTGCGCCGAAGGCGCGACGGTGGCTCGACTTCGGCTCAGGCGGAGGGTTTCCCGGCATCGTGTTGACCTGCGCCATGGCGGATGTCGGGGGACACGTCACTTTGGTCGAGCGGATCGCCAAGAAGGCTGCGTTTCTGCGCGAAGCGCTCCGCGTGACCGGTGCGCCGGGCACAGTGATGCTGGCGGACATCGGGGATAACGTGGATAGATTCCCACAGGCGGTCGATTGCATCACCGCGCGTGCGGTCGCTCCGCTACACCAGCTCATCAGTTTCGCCGAACCTCTGATGACCCCAGGAACGACCAAGGCGCTGTTCCTGAAGGGACAAGATGTAGAAGCGGAATTGACTGAAGCTACTAAATATTGGAAAATTCAGCCTAAGCTGCATGCCAGCGTGACCGGTGGCCAAGGCTGGATCGTCGAGATCGACCACATCGAACGACGCACATAACCGCAAGCCGAAGAACCTGTCATGACCGTGATTGATGAGATTTATCAAGAGGATAGGGCGAATTCGGAGCCCGGGCGTCCGCGTATCATCGCGCTCGCCAACCAGAAGGGTGGGGTCGGCAAGACGACCACCGCGATCAATCTCGGCACTGCGCTGGCCGCGATCGGCGAGCGAGTTCTGATCGTCGATCTCGATCCGCAGGGCAACGCCTCGACCGGCCTCGGGATCGACCGCCGCGATCGCAATACTTCGACTTACGACGTGCTGGCCGGGGAGGCGCCGCTGCGCGATGCGGTGGTCGCAACCGCGGTGCCGCGGCTGCACATCGCTGCCTCGACGATGGATCTGTCCGGCCTCGAACTCGAGCTCGGCCATCGCGGCGACCGCGCGTTCCGGCTGCGCGACGCGATCGGCGTGCTCAACAAGGACATCGATCCGCCGCTCGACTACACCTACGTGCTGATCGACTGCCCGCCGTCACTGAACCTGCTGACCGTCAACGCGATGGCCGCGGCGGATGCGATTCTGGTGCCGTTGCAGTGCGAGTTCTTCGCCCTCGAAGGTCTGTCGCAATTGCTACAGACCGTCGAGCAGGTCCGTGCCAACCTCAATCCGAGCCTGACGATCCATGGCATCGTGCTGACGATGTTCGACAGCCGTAACAATCTGTCGAGCCAGGTCGTTGCCGACGTCCGTCAGTTCATGGGCAAGAAGGTCTACGACACCATGATCCCGCGGAACGTGCGGATCTCGGAAGCACCGAGCTACGGCAAACCGGTGCTGGTCTACGATCTGAAATGCGTCGGCAGCGAAGCCTATCTGAAGCTCGCCACCGAAGTGATCCAGCGCGAACGCGAGCTTCGCGCGCCCCATTGAAGGGTAGGCGGCGGGCTGCGGTGCTGCATTTCGTCACTGCGAGCGCAGCGAAGCAATCCAGCGATACCCGACGAAGACTGGATTGCTTCGTCGGCTTCGCCTCCTCGCAATGACGACAACAACTAACAACTTTGATTATATGAGTGCGGAGTAGCGACGTGAATCCAAGGGAGCCGGCGATGGCCGATGAGCACCGTTCGCGACTGGGGCGCGGCCTGGCGAGTCTGATCGGCGACGTCGGCGGCGAGGCCACGCAGGCCGAGCGGCCGCGCGCTCAGCGCAAGGTGCCGATCGAATTCATCAAGGCCAACCCGCGCAACCCGCGCCGCACCTTCACCGATGCCGAGCTCGGTGAACTGTCCGATTCGATCAAGCAGCACGGCGTGATCCAGCCGATCGTCGTCCGTCCTGTGAAGGGCAGCGCCGATCGCTACGAAATCATCGCCGGCGAACGACGCTGGCGCGCGGCACAGCGCGCCGGTCTGCACGAAGTGCCGATCGTTCCGGTCGACGTATCGGACGCGCTCGCGCTCGAAATCGCGATCGTCGAAAACGTGCAGCGCGAGGATCTCAATCCGCTCGAAGAGGCGCTCGGCTATCAGGCGCTCGCGGCCGAGTTCAATCGCAGCCAGGAAGAGATCGCCAAGATCGTCGGCAAGAGCCGCAGCCACGTCGCCAATATGATGCGGCTGATCAAGCTGCCAGACGATGTCAAATCGCTGATCGCATCGGGCGAACTCACCGCCGGCCACGCCCGCGCGCTGATCGGTCTGCCCGATCCATCGGCGATCGCCAAGCGGATCGTCGCCGAAGGTCTCAATGTCCGGCAGACCGAAGCGCTTGCCCACGAAGAAGGCGTGCCGGAACGCAAGCCGCAGAAGCCGCGCGCCACGGCTGCCGCCAAGCCGGTGAAGGACGCCGACACGGTGGCGCTCGAGAAGCGCCTCAGCGATGTGCTCGGCATGAAGGTGACGATCGACGACCATGAAGGCGCCGGCGCCCTCCAGATCCACTACGCCGACCTCGACCAGCTCGATGACATCATCCGGCGGTTGGAAGCGGGCGGTTAGTTCGGGTTGTAACGGAGAGGGCGAGTGGTTGTTGTCGATGTACTGCTCGACCTCATCGGCTACAGCACGGCCCGCGTGTTGTTGCCTGTGCTGTCGTTTGGGACAATTCGTGTGCAAACGATGAAGTCCCCCGGCCAGACGTTCAACTGCTCCGGCTTCAAGCGTCTTCCCAATGGTACGTATCTCTGTGCGTCGCGATCTCGCGGGCTGGATAGGCTTGTAGGTGTGTGGTGTTGGATTGATAGCAATCTTCGCTGCAATCTGACGAATCATTCGGCGTGATCCTCTCGTTCGTCATTCCGGGGCGCGCAGCGACGCTGCGCGAGCCCGGAATCCATAACCACTGCCGTCAATGGTTCGTCATACACCGCCGTGCGCTCTCGCGAGCGCCGGGAGTATGGATTCCGGGTTCGCCGCTGCGCGGCGCCCCGGAATGACGAACGAGAGGGGTCTCGTGTGGCGAGCCGG
>NZ_JAMKBZ010000049.1:0-15470 GCF_053772255.1 Rhodopseudomonas parapalustris
GGGCATGTTCTGACCGAGACCGACACATCCTGACCGTGGAGATTTGATATCCACCTCCTTGTCATGACGTCCAGAAAACGGTCTTTTCGAAGCTCCGCGTCAGGATGTCTTGCATCTTCAGGGAGACGGCTCTCACACACTGTCGATTATTTCAACGTGGCCGCCAGCATGTCTGAAAACACCTTGTCGGTACGGTTGAGCCTGAACGGCACCGCCGAGGTGTAATTCGTAGCAAGCGTCGCAAGATCGGTACCGGCCTCAGGCGTATAATCGCGATTGAGGGCAATGAGAGACTGCTCGATTTCGACGAAATCCCTCAGTGCGGGCAGCCGACTCGACAGATCGTTCTGGCATCGCGCAATCATACTGTTGATTCTGGCGATCTCGGCAAACATCTCTGAGTTTCCCGCCAGACGATGCAGCTTGGACGTTGCCTCAGTAACGACCCGAATACTTTCCAGCATTGTCGCAATCAATTTTCTGATCTTTTCGTGCTCCCGCTGCTGCTGCGCGAGCAAGCCTTTGCTTAAGTTCGGATGTAGCTTAACTGTAGCTGTCACGAATACCTCCTTTCATCACAAGAGTGCTGGCCGCAGCGATCCCATCCTCTCGTTTACGGCCGCAACTTTGTGGCGACGTGTCGCGATATGTTCGTGGATTCTTGATCGCTACTCTACATCGCTCTCACGCTTGACAGGAACTGATCAACGCGCGCTCCCAAGTCTCCCGCCTGCTTCGTCAGCGACTGGGCGACACCAAGCACATTGGCCGACGACTGGCTGGATTCGCCGGCCGCCTGGCTAACGCCATTGATGTTCGAGGACACCTCGCGTGTCGCGGCGGACTGCTGTTCTACAGCGCCAGCAATCGAGGTATTGATTTCGCTGATCGTGCTGATGATCTGGCTAATCTCGCCAATTGTATTGGCGGCGGTTTGGCTGGCACCCTGAATTCCACGAATCTGCCCAGCGATCTCCTCCGTCGCCTTCGAAGTCTGGCTCGCGAGCGACTTGACTTCGGAAGCAACCACCGCGAACCCCTTGCCGGCCTCACCAGCGCGCGCAGCCTCAATCGTGGCGTTCAGAGCAAGCAGATTCGTCTGGCCTGCGATATCGGTGATCATCTGGGTTACGCTACCGATCTTCTCGGCCGCGGTAACCAGTTCCGCAACCATTTTCTCCGATTTATTGGCCTCGCTTACAGCAGTCTCGACAACCTTGCCAACTTCAGCAATCTGGCGAGATATCTCGTTAACCGAACAGCTTAGTTCTTCTGTAGCGGCGGCAACAGTGGACGATTGCTGTGTCGTCTGCGTGGCGGCGGCGGCTAGCGTTTGGGCGCTGTTCTCCATGTCGCTGGCGGAGGAGGCAACGATGTCGACCAGAGACTTCACACCCGTTTCGAAGTCGCGTGCGAGCGCTGCATTCTGTTCCTTGCGGCTTGTAAGGTCGGTCGCAAACTTCACGACCTTACAGGGACGGCCATTCTGATCCAGGATAGGATTGTAACTGGCTTCAATCCAGACTTCCTTCCCCCCATTGCCAATGCGCTTGAACTGGCCGGCCTGGAACTCGCCGCGATTAAGCCGCGCCCAGAATTCGCGGTATTCGGAGCTGCCTCTAAATGCCGCATCGGCAAACATGCCGTGATGCTTGCCTTTGATCTCATCCAAGCGATAACCCATGACGGTCAGAAAATTTTCGTTAGCGGTAATGATAGTGCCGTCAAGTTCGAATTCGATAACGGCCTGCGAGCGATCAATCGCCTCGACCTTGCCACGCAGATCGGCATATTCCGCCATCTTCTTCGATATGTCGGTCGCAAACTTGATGACCTTGTAGGGCTTGCCGCCCTTGCCAAGGACCGGATTATAGCTTGCTTCGATCCAGACCTCGCGCCCACCCTTGGCGAGACGCTTGAATTGACCTGCATGAAACTCACCACGACCAAGCTTCGTCCACAACTCGCGGTAATCGTCGCTGTTCTTGTAAGCCGGATCGACAAACAAGCTGTGATGCTGACCTCTGATCTCGTCCAGCGAATAACCCATCGCTCCCAGGAAATTCTGATTGGCGGTCAGGATGGTACCGTCCAATTTGAACTCGATAACGGCTTGGGATTTGTTGAGAGCTTCGATAACAGCTGTGGCGTCACTAGAGCGTGATGATTTTACGTTTGATTGTATCCTGCATTCGCGAAGTAATTTGAGCATTCGGTTGGCGAGGTGATCTTGAGGATCTCGCCGATCGCGCTGGAGACGGTGTCAACGGATCGTTTTGCGGCCTTGCGGAGCCAGTGCTTGAGTTTTGAGAAGAACTGCTCGATCGGATTCAGGTCGGGCGAGTATTTCGGCAGGAACAACAAGCGTGCACCGGCGGCGCGGATGGCGTGGCGTACGGCGTGTCCCTTGTGTGAGCCGAGATTGTCCATGATGACGATGTCACCAGGCCGAAGCGTTGGAACGAGGACGCTCTCGACATAGATGCGGAAGCTGTCGCCGTTGATCGGCCCATCGAGCAGCCATGGCGCGGTGACGCCGTCGCACCGCAGGGCAGCCAGGAAGGTCAATGTCTGCCAGTGACCATGCGGCACGCTGGCCTTGAGCCGCTGCCCGCGCGGTGCCCATCCCCGGAGCGGCGCCATGTTGGTTTTGGTCCAAGTCTCGTCAATGAAGACCAGCCGGGCGGGATCGAACCGGTCGCGATATTTGCACCATTGCGCGCGTCGGCGGGCGACGTCGGGCCGGTTTTGCTCTGCGGCAATCAGCGTCTTTTTTTGTGACTGAGCTTCTCGCGGTGGACGAACTCCCACACCGACCGATAGTCCACCTTCAGGCCCCGCTCGCCGAGTTCGGCGACCAGGCCGCGCAAAGTGAAGTCCGCTTCCCGGCAGCGCCGCACAAGCCATTCCTCATGTGCGCCTGCGATCTTGCGCGGCTTGTAGCCGCCGATCTTGTCCGGCTCGACGCTGCCGGTCCGGCGGAACCGTTGCACCCACAAAATGGCCGTGCTGATGCCAACCCCAAATTGCGCCGCTGCCTGATGGCACGACAGGCCACCATCGATCACCGCCGCAACCACCCGCGTGCGCAAATCAGTCGAATAGGCTCGTCCCATCCATGCTGACCTCCTTCAGCCAGCATGTTGAATCAGAACAACCCTGATTTGGGAATCCAAAACCGACTCAGCCTGAACTCATCCCGCTCTAGCCTGAAGAAAGCGCATGCGCAAGAATCCTATGTGGCAATAAACGATGAGTGAAAAATTTCACTTCGACCAAGTATTCTCACAAATTGTTTGACTAATGCTTAACCATTCTCATGTTGGGAGAATTCACCTCGGTGATGCGATTAAGTAGCCCTGTCACATCTAACTCTATGCTACCACGCAGTGGTCGGTGTCCGATCTGGCTTTGGCGATCGAATTCACGGATTGTTTGGCCAAAAAATCCAGAACCGCGCTCGCTGGCATCGGCTTTCCGAAGAAGTAGCCCTGCATGGCCTTGCAGCCGAGCCCGCGCAGAACATCAGCCTGGCTTTCGGTTTCCATACCCTCGACGACGCAGTTGATCTTGAGGTCCCGGCACAAGCCGACTACCGCCTTGACAATGTCGCGGCTGGGTTTTTCCGTCTCGATACCGGTGACGAAACTGCGATCGATTTTGATCTTGTCCAACGGCAGTCGATGGACGTAGCTGAGGCTGGAATAGCCGGTCCCGAAATCGTCGAGCGAAATGCGGGCGCCGAGCGTCTTGAGCGCGGCGATGGATTGCTGGACCTGATCGAAATCGGCCATCAGCGCCGTCTCTGTAACCTCGAAGTCGATGCGCCGTGGATCGAATCCGCTACTATTGACGATGTTGATGATGTGCAGGATGGATTCCGTCGAGATGAGGTCGCGTGTCGACAGGTTGAAGGAGACCTGAATACCTTCCGGCCATTTGCAGGCGGCGTGCAAGGCCTTCCGTAGCAAGGTGCGAGTCAGCACATTGATAAAATCGGTCCGCTCGGCGATCGCAATGAAGACCCCCGGAGACACCCGCCCCAGTTCGGGACTTTGCCAACGCGCGAGGGCTTCGAAGGCAATGACCCTGTTCTGCTCCACATCGAAGAGGGGCTGGAAGTCGAGCGACAGTTCAGCGTCGAGATCGGCATTGCGAAGGCATTGTTCGACGAGGCTGTGGCTGCGCATCTCGGTTTCATGCTCGGTCGAGAACATCACAGGCTGGCCGCGCCTGTTCTGCTTGGCATGATAGAGCGCGTAGTCGGCGCGCTCATAGAGCACTTCCGCAGTTTTGCCGGCTTCCGGGCTGAGTGCGAAGCCGACTGATCCTGATACATTTGCCACGATGCCCGGCATCGCGTGCGGAATTCTCAGTGTGGCGCAAATCCGTTCACCGGCGGCAAGGACTGCGGCCTCGTCGGTCGCCCCCGAAAGGATGACCCCGAATTCGTCGCCGCCGAGCCGCGCCACGAACATATTCTCGCTTGCCGTATCCTGAAGCCGTTCACTGACCGTCCTGAGCACCCGATCACCGACGGTGTGACCGTAAAGATCATTGATCGGCTTAAAGCCATCGAGATCGATGACGCCGACCGCAAGGGGCTCTCCTCGCGCCGCAGTCTGACGCAGCCGATGTTCGAGTTGCCGGAAGAACTCGCGGCGGTTTGGCAGGCTGGTCAGGCTGTCGAGCGCGGCGAGCTGCGAATTTTCATCGCTGAGACGCTGCGTTTCGATCTGGCTGTTGACCATCTTTTCGAAGTCTCGCGAAACGATCAACAGGATAAAGACCATGGCCGCCGCAACAAGCAGAATGTTGATGGCGATGGCGACGTTGATTGGCTCCCGCGTCAACAGAAGGAAGCCCGTGAACGGAATCACCAGGACTGCGGTGAGCAGCAGCGCTGCGGCGCGCAGATGCATCAGACAGAATATGCAGGTGAACACGGTAACGCCGACGGCCAGGACAACGTGAGCGTGCGTTTGGGGATTGCCGTAACGATAGAGCGACAGCGCCCAGGCGAGAACCGCGACGCCGAGGATCAGGCCAAGCCGGAATATCGCGTGCAACTGCCGGACAACGGCCTCGTCGGACAAGACGGCGTTGCGCGTTCGGGTCCAGGTTATGGTGCGGACTATGCAAAGCGCCAGCAAACCGCCCGGAATAAAGATCGTGAGAAAAGCCGGTGCGTATTGGTAATGGGTAAAGGCCAACGTGGCGCAGTTGGCCATCAGACCAAAATAGAGAAGTGGGATCTGCTTAGAAAAAGCGGCGATCTGCGCACGGCGCACCGCGATATTGCTGCCATTCTTGGCAGACGACAACCGACGTATCACTACAACGCCCCATATAGCTATCGCGTGCATATTAAAGCAGCGCGCTGAAAATATCGTAAACTACTTGCCGCCTCATCGAACGCGATGTGACGGCGCTTCCCATCGCGGTTCGTCGAGCACATCGGAGCAAAATAATACCGCACGGAGCACGAGGTCAGGCGTTCCGACGTTTTGCTCATTGAAGAGACTGAAAGAATGTCGCGTCTTTTGCGAGCGTTACCGAGCCCCCAACGAACGATGGAAACACTGATCGCATCTGCGCCGCAGCACGCGAGCAAGCCTACTCGCCCCGATCCTGCGATTGCTGCTCAAACCGGCAGCCCGAAAGCACGGATCGTTAAAAATGGGAATCAACGATTAAGCGCGTGGTGACCTGGATGCGGTACACCGATATCGCTGGATGGGGATGGGGTAGCGATGCAGGTAGACCCGGAGATTCGCTCACAACTGGTGCATATGCTCTATTCGGCGATGCCTCAGGTGGCGTCGTCGACAATGGGCACAGTGCTGCTCTCGACTATTATCTGGTGGCAGATCCAGTCCGCGTGGACAATGGCGATCATCGCGGCTGCGGTCATCGTCGCAATTGTTCGGCTCAGCATTCTCGTCGCCTATGGGCGGAAAAACGGCGATGTCCCGGCATCGCCGGCTAAGGCGGTCGTCTGGGAACGACTCTACGGCGCCTCCTCAATCGTCATGGCGCTGGTGCTCGCAGCCGTCATGCTCACTGCTTTCCTCTTTGGTGACAGCGGCGTGCAACTTCTGTCGTCAGGAGTTGCGATCGGAATTTGCGGCGGGCAGTCGACCGCTCGCGTGACATGCCGCCCCTGGATACCCATCGCCTCGGGTATGATCATCCTGATCACGTTGGTAGCTTGCGCGATCGTCTGGAAACACCCGTTGTCGGTGGTGTTCGCATTTTTCACCGTGCTTTACCTCTACACCTACGCGGAAGCCTGCCGGCACAGCGCCCGCACGATCCTCGGCCGACTTGTCGCCGAGAATCAACTCGCCAAGCTCGTCCGCCGCGATCCTTTGACTCGACTCGCCAATCGCATGGGCTTCGAAGAGGAAATCGAGCGCGCGTTCCACGCGCTTCAACGGAACCGGAGCAATGTCTCGCTGCTCCTGCTGGACCTGGATGGATTCAAGGCGGTCAACGACGATCTCGGCCATCCGGCGGGCGATGCGGTTTTACGGGAAGTCGCGGATCGATTGCGCAAGCAATCTCGCAGCACAGATTATATCGCGCGCCTTGGCGGAGACGAATTCGCGATCGTGGTGACCGACCGGCATGACCAGGAAAGTCTCGCGGGCTATGCCCGACGATTGATTGCGGGGATTTCGGAGCCCTTCGACATTTCCGGTCACACTATACGGATCGGGGTCTCGATCGGCGTTGGCACTGCGACCGCGTTCGGCCCCGAAGGGACTGCGGAACTGCTGGCCGCCACGGACGCCGCCCTCTACAAGGTGAAGAAGGGCACCAAGAACGATGTCGCATTCGTCGCATGGCTAGCACCACCGCCCGATGCTGCATGGGCGCGCTCCACCACAGTAGCTGACGCGCCGTCGCGGGCTGCATGACAAGCGGCCAAGCGCCACTCACACTCACAGGGCGGCGCTAGCAAGGAAAGCAGCCTGATGCCCGCCACATACCCTCCGAGACAATATCCCCGCTGGTAACCGTTTATCCCGCTCCAGCTTATTGTGGCGTGTTCCTTGGACAGAGTCTCTGGAACTCGCGGACGCTGCCTTGCTGGAAGCTTCGGGTTCACTTTTTGGCCGAAATTTCGATATGTTCTCCCCGACGAATCCGGGCGAGAATGTCGTCCTGCTTAGGATACTGATTGGGCGGAATTATGGCTTTTATGGACTTGCCGATTATCTCGTCGGCAGCGTAACCGAACAGCTTTTCGGCGCCTCGATTCCAAGTCCTGATGATGCCGTCGAGGTCCTTGCTGGCGATCGCGTCGTCCGACGACTCGACAATTGCGGCAAGTCGTCCCGCAAGCTCCTCGGCGCGTTTGCCCTCGGTGATATCGACCAGCATGTTCACTGCACCCGTCACCTCGCCGGACGCGTCACGCAACGGTGTTGGATAGGCGAGGAACGGCACGCGCACACCGTCCGGCCGTTCTGCCACCGCCTCCACGCCCTTGATCTGCCGCCCCTCTTTCAGGGCGACCGCCATCGGACATTCGTCGTGCAGCTGCGGCGTTCCGTCCGGCCTGTACATGCGCCACGAACCGCACCAATCATCCGAACCCAGTTCCGGCTCACGGCCCCATAGTTCGATGGCGGCCAGATTGTAGGAGGTGATCAACCCCTCTGCGTCTGTCGTATAGATCGCGCCGGGCAACGCTTCGATCAGGTCTTTCAGGCGCTGCTCGCTTTGCCGGATCGTACTCTCGTCCGCGCGGCGCCGGGTGATGTCCTCGATGGCAAGCAAGATCAGATCGTCACGCCCATCTTCGCGGGCGATCTTGCTGGCATTGAGCAGCATACAACGGTGGCCAATGTCGAGAAAATCATGTTCGACCTCGAAGTCCGTGATTGCATGGTCCTTGGCAAGCATTTCGTCCAGCAGCGTTCGAAGGCCGGGAATGTTTCATTGGCTATTACCCAGCTCATAGACGAGCCGTCCCTCTGTTTCGTGCCGCTTGACCTGGAACTGATCATAGAAGGCGACATTGGCAGACTGAACGCGCAGAGCGCCGTCGAGGACAAGGAGCGGTTGCCGGACGGTCTCCACCACGGCCTCGGAATAGATGCGTGCTTCATTGACCGCGTCGGCGGCACGTTTTCGCTCGGTGACATCGCTGAAGGTGACGACGACGACGGCGATATGGTTGTCTCGCGTGCGGTAGGGCAGCATGCGCCGCCCGTACCAGCGGCCGGCATCGCTCGGCACCTCGGTCTCGATCGGAGTAAGCTTCTTCAGCACCGTCTCGGCGTCCAGCAGCAGATTCTCGTCGGAGAATTTTCGCGCGAAGTGCGCAATCGGACGGCCGATATCCGAGGACACATCGAAATCAGCACCGCCGACGCCGCGCGGAACTGCTCTCACAGCAGGGCGCATTCGAGTCATGCTTGCGGCATGGACGGTATGCCGTCGCGCGCTTCCTAGAATCCACGACGACGCCATCCGGTCGCTATCGACCTCATCGCAATCGTCCGGGTTTCCGGGCGGCCATGTTTCACAAATTGGTTCCGATCGCATCGGGATAGACGACCATCTTGTCGGGACGAACGACCGCGCCGGATGTGAGGCGAGCAGCCTCGACCCGATCATGCCCCATGATGTGAAACACGGTTTCCCCGCGCGCTATCAGATTGTCAGCGATGAGGCGGCGATGACAGCGCCACCAGACCGCCTCTGAACACATGATCGCACACCGCCGCTTATGTCCTTCCTCAATCAGATGTCGTAGGCCATCGTGGAACGTCTCCGACAGAGCGTAATCCGCATAGTTTCGGAAGCTCTTGTTCTCCCAAAAACCATTGACATCGGGACGCAAGTCGGGGGCCTTGCCGCGAAAGCCGCCGAGCGTCGCGATGTGCTCGTATGAGATCTGAAATGCGGCAAGCGCGCCGGGAAGCGTGTCCTTGTTGAATTGCGGATTAGCCCTGGACATGGGCATCTTCCTGACATCCACGACCCTTTGCACCTGCGGCTGCTTCAGCAACTCGACAAAATCTTCAAGGCTCCGGTTGGAGTGACCGATTGTGAAGAAAGGCAGCGTCGCTGACCGTCCTTCAGGCATGATCGAGCGCACTGCCCTTATGAGCCGCGATATGATCGGTCTTATCGCTCTTGATTTCGTATTGAGGATCGTCCTCGGAAGCGTGATGGGTATGTCCTTTATAGTCGAAATCGCGCATATGAACCTTGACGATCTTTCCCGTTACGTGGCCAGCCTCGGAATTCCAGCGCACGTGATCGCCGACCTTGAACTTCTTTGACATTTCAAACGCTCCCTTTCGCGGTACAAACGTTAGGTTCCAACGTTCGTTCCGGTTCGCCCTAATCTGCGATGGTCTCGAAAATCTCTTGTTCCGCCGCTGCGCGGATGGCCAACCAGTTCCGCTGCCCAGATGGCAGAGCGACATCTGCTGGATCGATGTGCGCAACAAGCAAGCTGGTCTCATCGACGCTGCGAGCTTCCATGGGAACGTAGAGCGCCGCGACCTCTCCATTATAACCGGCGGAACGATCCACATGGCCGCTTGGCGTGACGCGCCCGTAAAGCGGCTTCGCGGTATAATGACCCCGAAGTTTCTCGCGGACTTTCAGTTCGTGAAAGTCATCCCGATGCAGCGGATAGCGAAAGTAATAGGAAATTCGCGGAACTCGCCGTAACTCGGCCAAATCGAGATCATCTATCATTGGGTCGCCTTGCCAATGGTCATCGGATCATCCTGGTTGTATTTCATTCCTTCAGCGTGACGTGGAAAATGTCCAGCGTCAGGTGTATCGGAACTGACAGCAGTGACAAGCACTGCCGCTCCAACTGTAACGCTGATGAGGATTTATTGATCCGCCAATTCGGTGACATCATCGCGGTGGCCGCCAAATGCAAAGGCGGATTGTCGGCGCTTGAGGATGCCTTGGCCGCCACGCCGGCATCTCTTCTTTCGACCGTCGCCGCGATCCCCGACGATCGTATTCTCGCCGAGATGAGCCGGTGGATTTTTTATGCTGGGTTCTCAGCCCGAGTAGTCGACGCCAAATGGCTCGGGTTTGAAAAAAGTTTTAGTCACTTTGATCTGCGAATCAATGCGTACATGGATAATGATCGGCTCGATGAATTGAGCCGGGATCCCGAGATAGTCAGAAATGGGCCGAAGATCCGAGCGGTTCGGGCCAACGCTCGATTGCTGCTCGACTTCGCAAGTTCGGACGGTTCTGCCGCTCACTTCTTTGCGCAATGGCCGGACGAGGATTATGTCGGGCTTTTGTATCTCTTGAAAGAACAGGGGAGCTATCTGAGCGGCCATGCTGCAATGCGCTTCTTGCGCGCGATCGGCAAGCCGGCATTCATCCTGATCGACGATGTCGTCGATGCGCTTATCCGAGAGAACGTGATCGCTGGTGCCCCAAGAACCCGGAAGGACCGGACTGCCGTTCAGGCCGCTTTCAACATTTGGTCCCAACAATCTGGGCGCAATCTGACGGAGATCAGCCGGATCCTTGCAATAAGCGTAGGAGAAATTTCCGGCCGCCTCCGTCGCTGACTGAACGGCATCAGCGTCACCATGCATGAAGAGTCGGAAAAGGCGTTTCATTCCACTAACATCTTGAAAGTGAAGCGGGGTTTCTCCGCCATCGAGATGACGTCAAACGTCCCGCCATGCGCGCGAGCGATTTCAGTAGCGATGTAGAGGCCGAAGGCATTCTGGCTTTTGCAAGTCTGTCGCGCAACACCGACAGACCATCCCAAAACTTGCAACGCAGTTTGCGACCAAAGCCCGTCACGTAGCAAACATCCAGAAGTACGCGGATGGCCAGCATGAAGCAGATCAGCGCGGCAAGCCACGCGATAGCCGGCAGCGCTGCGATGTTTGAGGTCTCCGCGCTGCCCGCCATCGCTCACGCCCGATCCTGCGGCGGTTGAATTCTGTCATGCACGTCTGCTGGACGCTACGTCTCGAACGCCATCTTTCCGAGTTTCGTCCATATATCGCGCGCGTGTTCACCTTGCTCGCTTTTGAGCTTATCTGCCATCCAGATCATCGCGCCGTAGATCGTGGTCCGATCATCGCCGGTCAGGTCCACGAGACCGGCTTTGACGACGAGGCCGCCGAGTTCAATCAGGTGCCGCGTCCTTTTTCGGCGCTCGACCTGCCACGTTCGCATGTCATTGCGTGCCCGTGCCGCCTGATGCCGGTTGCGCGCCGCCCGGTTGCGCTTGATCGCCGCCAGCGTTGCGGCCAGGTGTTGATGCAGATCGCCGCGACCGCCCTTGAAAGAACGCCGCGCCGCGCTTCGCCCAAGCCTCCTTCTTCCCGGCATCCGCGGTTTCCGCTAGCACGATCAGCGCGCCCGCCAGTTCGTTAACGGTGAGGTTGTCTGCCCCGGTGGCGATGACGAGTTCGCCGAGTTGCTGCACCTTCCGGTTCTTCAGTTCCCTGGCCTTGTCTTCCAGCGCCTTCAGTTCGGCATCGTAGTCTTTCGGTTTGCGCATTGGCCGTTCCTTTCCGGTCGCAAGATGTCGATGCGGAGAGGATAGTTTCACGAGGCGCGGAATGCAGTAATGTCACCGGGACAGTCTGAGACGGCGCGGTCCGTCCCGAGAAATTCATTTCGAGGGCGCGCTTATACGTCGTTCCGACGTGCGCTTGGCCGTGGCAATGCTTGATCGCGATGGCGATCTATCATCTTCACGTCAAGGTCATCGGCCGCAAGGCCGGATCGAGCGCGGTGGCGTCGGCCGCCTACCGCTCGGCCTCGCGGCTGCGCGACGAGCGCATCGACCGCAGGCACGACTTTTCCGCCAAACGCGGGGTCATCCATTCCGAGATCATGCTGCCGGAAGGAGCGCCGGAGCATCTTGGCGACCGCGAACGGCTTTGGAACGAGGTTGAGGCCGTCGAGGTCCGCAAGGACGCCCAGCTTGCCCGCGAGGTCGAATTCGCCATTCCGCGTGAGATGACGCAGGCGCAGGGCATCGAGTTGGCCCGCGACTTCGCGCAGGCCGAGTTTGTCGATCAGGGCATGATCGCCGATCTGAACGTGCATTGGGACATGGGCGAGGACGGGATGCCCAAGCCTCATGCCCATGTCATGCTCACCATGCGCAGCGTGGATGACAATGGGTTTGGCCAGAAGGTGCGCGACTGGAACGCTACCCAGATGGTCGAGCGCTGGCGTGAACGCTGGGCCGAGCACGTCAACGAACGGCTGGCCGAACTCGACATCGACGCCCGCATCGACCATCGCAGCCTTGAGTCGCAGGGCATTGGGCTTGAGCCGCAAAGCCAGATCGGCGCGCCCGCGATGCGGATTGAGGGCGAAGGGATCGAAGCCGCCGACCGTGCCGAGATGCACCGCGGGATCGCGCGTAACAACGGTGCGCGGATCATCGCCGATCCTTCGATGGCGCTGGACGCGATCACGCAGCAGCAATCGACCTTTACGCGCCGCGACATGGCGAAGTTCGCGCACCGGCACAGCGACGGCATGGACCAGTTCAACGAGGTGATGGGCGCGATGCGCAATGCGCCCGATCTGGTCGAACTCGGTCAGGACGGGCGCGGCGAGGATCGATTCAGCACGCGCGACATGATCGAGGCCGAACAGCGCCTGCATCGTGCGGCCGAGATGATGGCGGAACGCGAGCGCCATGAGGTCAATGATCGGTACAGACTCGACGCCCTTGCGCGCGCGGAACAGCGCGGCCTTGTGCTGTCCCACGAGCAGGCCGACGCGCTGGCGCATGTCACGGACGGGCGTGATCTCGGCATCGTCGTCGGCTATGCCGGGACGGGAAAGAGCGCCATGCTCGGCGTTGCCCGCGAGGCCTGGGAAGCGGCGGGCTTTGAGGTTCGCGGCGTTGCCCTGTCCGGCATCGCCGCCGAGAATCTGGAAGGCGGATCGGGCATTGTGTCCCGCACCATCGCCAGCATGGAACATGGCTGGGGACAGGGCCGCGACATGCTGACGTCCCGCGATGTGCTGGTGATCGACGAGGCGGGCATGGTCGGCACGCGGCAGATGGAGCGCGTGCTGTCCCATGCCGCCGAAACGGGCGCAAAGGTGGTGCTGGTTGGCGATCCGCAGCAGTTGCAATCCATCGAGGCGGGCGCGGCCTTCCGTTCGATCCACGAGCGCCACGGCGGCGCGGAAATCGGCGAGGTGCGCCGTCAGCGCGAGGACTGGCAGCGCGACGCCACGCGCGATCTGGCGACCGGCAGGACCGGCGATGCGATCAGCGCTTATGACCGTCACGACATGGTGCATGTCGCCGACACACGCGAACAGGCGCGCGGCGATCTGATCGACCGTTGGAATCGCGACCGGCAGGCGTTACCGGACAGAAGCCGCATCATTCTCACCCACACCAATGCCGAGGTGGGCGAACTGAACGGGGCCGCGCGCGACCGGATGCGGGAAGCGGGCGATCTGGGCGAGGACGTGCGCGTGACGGTCGAGCGCGGCGAGCGCAGCTTTGCCGCTGGAGATCGCGTCATGTTCCTGCAAAACGAGCGCGGCCTTGGCGTGAAGAACGGCACGCTCGGCACAGTTCAGGAAGTCAGCGCACAGAGCTTAACCGTGCACACCGATGACGGGCGCAATGTCGCCTTCGACCTGAAGGACTATGACAAGATCGACCACGGCTATGCGGCGACGATCCACAAGGCGCAGGGCATGACGGTAGACCGCACCCATGTCCTGGCGACACCGGGCATGGATGCTCGCGGCAGCTATGTCGCCTTGTCCCGTCACCGCGACGGCACGGACCTGCATTATGGCCGCGACGACTTCGCCGATCAGAACCGGCTGGTCCGCACCCTGTCGCGGGACCGGGCGAAGGACATGGCAACGGATTACGACCCGGCGCAGGCTTACGCCGAGCGGCGTGGCATCACATTCCGCGAACGTGTTGCCGAGATCGTCAGGAAGATCGTGCCGGAGAAGGTGCGCGACAGGATCGGCGGAATGTTCGACGGTCTGCGTGTAGAGACCGAGCCTGCCCAACGTGCCGTACAGCAGCCGGAACGGGCAACGCAGGACAGGAAGGTGACGACAGACCCGGAGATGACGTTGCGCCGCGCGCGAGGACGAGCCTTCGTCCGCCATGCCCGCGCCGTGGCCACGATTTTCGAGGCGCAGGCAGAGGGCAGCAAGGCGAGCCCGCATCAGGTGCAGGAGTTGCACGACGCCCGCAGCGCCTTTGATGATCTGCGCCCGCATGGCTCTCGCGATGCAGAGGCCGTGTACAAGAGGAACCCCGAATTTGCGAACGATGTCGCTTCGGGCATTCCCGACCGTGCCGCTCCGGCCCGGCGCGCCCTGCAAATGGAAACCGAGCTGCGTCAGAATCCAGATCTACGCGCCGCCCGATTCGTGGAGCGCTGGCAGAAACTCGACCGGGCCAGCGAGCACAGATATGCGGCGGGTGATTACTCCGGCTACAAAGCCGCGCGGGCGGAAATGGGCAATATGGCGATGAGTCTGGAGCGCGATCCGCAGATGGAATCCATCCTTGCCAACCGCAAGCGGGAACTCGGCATCAGCTTCGATTCAGGCCGCAGCCTTGGCCGCGAGCTTGCCTTCCATCATGGCATCGACTTCGGCAGAGGACGAGGACTCGGATTGTAAAGTTACCGCAAATCACATTGCAATTGTGGCAGGTCTTCTCATCCAGCAGCGGCCTGAAGGGCATTAATTTCAGGATCAGGTTCCATTCCGACTAGAATGGAAGCTTTTGAGGCATCGACCGGCCGGCCGAGCAGATAGCCCTGTGCGGTTCCACATCCGTATTCGACAAGATTGGCAAGCTGATCCTCGTTCTCCACCCCTTCACCTGTCGTCGAGATCGCCATTTCCTTCGCCATCGTGGTGATGGCGCGCACGACAGCGGCTGCGTTGGGATCGGTATCAGAGATGCTGATGAAACTGCGATCAATCTTGATGCGGTCGAGCTCCAATTCACGCAGATGTACCAGAGAGGAATAGCCGGTTCCAAAATCGTCCATCGCGATCCTGACCCCGAGTGCCCGGAGGCCGGCCAGGGCAAGCACAATTTGCTCGCTGTTCTCGACCATCGCCGTCTCGGTGACTTCGACCTCAATGCGCCGAGGCGTGAGCGCGTGACGAGCCAGAGCTTCCGTAATCTGTCTGAGCACATCGACCGAGCGTAGCTGGACCGGCGAGACGTTGATTGAAACATAGAGATCGGCAGGCCAAAGCGCGGCCTGCCGGCAAGCCTCATCGATTACCCATGCCCCAATTTCGACGATCGCACCACATTGTTCAGCAACCGGGATGAACTCGGCTGGCGATACCAGTCCACGTTCAGGATGGTGCCAGCGTATCAGCGCCTCGAAACCGGCGAGCGTGCGACCTGGCAGAGCATATAGCGGCTGATAAAGTAACTCGAACTGGCCAGCCTGCACGGCCGTCGCTAG
>NZ_JAMKBZ010000050.1:0-14033 GCF_053772255.1 Rhodopseudomonas parapalustris
CCAAATTGTTCACGGACGACGAGTTAGTGAATGTAGCCTGAGTGCGAGGCGAACTAGTAACCGCTCCTCGTTGCAGAAGCGAGGAGCGGTAACAAGTGCGTGCTACGAAACCTCACCTACACCACATGATCCGGCGCCAGCGCGCAGACGGTGGTGGGGTCGGTCTCGATCTGCACCGTGGTGTGCGCGATGCCGAAATCGTGCTGCAGTTCGTGGGCGAGGTCGACCAGGAAGGGATCGCCCGGCGAGCCGCCGGGCATCACCAGATGGCAGGTCAAGGCGACTTCGGTGGTCGACATTCCCCAGATGTGCAGGTCGTGGACCTGCGTGACGCCAGGAAGTTTCGACAGGAATGCCCGCACCGCCGTTGGGTCGATGCCGCGCGGCACCGCCGCCAGCGACAGCGCGGTGGAGTCGCGCAACAGGCCCCAGGTGCCCCAGACGATGACCACCGCGACGAGCAGGCTGACGGCCGGATCGATCCAATACCAACCGGTGAACAGGATGATGACACCGGCCACCACCACGGCGGCCGACACTGCCGCATCCGCCGCCATGTGCAAGTAAGCGCCGCGAATGTTGAGGTCGCTGTGGCGGCCCGAGGCAAACAGCCAGGCCGTGACGGCATTGATCACAATGCCGATGCCGGCCACCACCATCACGGTGATACCTGCGACCGGCTCGGGCGCAAACAGCCGCACGATCGCCTCCCAGCCAATCGCGCCGACGGCCAGCAGCAGAAACACCGCATTGAACAGCGCTGCCAAGATCGAGGAGCCGCGCAGGCCATAGGTGTAACGCGCCGATGGCGGGCGCTTCGACAGCCCGGCGGCGATCCACGCCACCACCAGACCGGCGACGTCGGACAGATTGTGGCCGGCGTCCGCGATCAGCGCCATCGAATTGCTGAAGTAACCGAATGCCGCTTCGGCGATCACGAACACGACGTTCAGCGCGATGCCGATCGCGAAGGCGCGACCGAAATCCTTCGGCGCATGACTATGACCACCCGGACCATGCGAGGCGCTCGGTCCGTGATGGTGATGATGATCGTGACTCATCCAAACAGAACGCTGTGGTGCAGGGCTGGGACTCCCCGGCGATGGGATTCAAACAGTCGCACGTCGCCAAGCGATACGAAAGCTGCAGAGCAAGTTGCGGATCAGAATTGGTCCAATTCTCACGCGGGCAGTGCAGCCGCTTCGCGACAGCAACTCGGTGGCGTTCGTCCGAGCTTGTGAATCGAACTTCATCGCTCGAGTCCGAGAAGCAGTCGAGGACGACTCGCATGGCCTTGCATCGACGGGGCTTCAAGAAATGAATCAATATTCCGACAATGTGATTTCATCGTTGCGCTGACTGAATGAGCTCCGTAAATAGAGGCACCTTCGCGAGCCTCTCCCCGGGGCCCTGTCCGCTCGCCGCCAACCGATTGAGCCGATGACCGCCAGGATGGAACGACCGCTTTCGCCTCACATGCAGGCCTACCGCTGGAGCCTGACGATGACGATGTCCATCGTCCATCGCGCCACCGGTGTCGCCCTGTATTCTGGAACCCTCTTGCTGGCGTGGTGGCTGATCGCCTGCGCCGCCGGCCCGGCGGCTTACGCCAATGTTCAGGCCTTCACCGGCTCGTGGATCGGCCGGCTGATCGTGTTCGGCTATACCTGGGCGCTGATGCACCATCTTCTCAGCGGCGTCCGCCACTTCGTCTGGGACCTCGGCTACGGTTTCAAGACCGCCGACCGCGAGTGGCTGACCTGGGCGGCGCTGATCGGCGGCGTGGTGCTGACCGTTCTGCTGTGGGTGATCGCCTATTCGATGGGAGTGGCCCGATGAGCGGCGGCAACGCACACGGCGCACCGAAGTCCTCGATGCGCACCCCGATCGGCAAGGTGCGCAAATTCGGACCTGCCGGCTCCGGCACGTCGGATTTCTGGCGCCAGCGCATCACCGGCGTCGCGATGACGCTGCTGATCCTGCCGACCATCGTGGTGATCATGATGTTGCTCGGCCGTAACCAGGCCGCCGCCGCGCAGATCCTCGGCTCGCCGCTGATCTCGCTGATCATGATCCTGTTCATCATTGCGTCCGCGATCCACATGAAGATCGGCATGCAGGTGGTGATCGAGGACTACGTGCAGAACGAAAAGCTCAAGTTGGTCACCATCATGGCCAACAACTTCTTCTCGATCGCCGTGGCGCTGGCCGCGATCTTTGCGATCTTCAAAATGGCATCCGGAGTTTAAGGCATGGCGGCGAACGGCAACGGCGCCCCGGCGGCGGGCGGCAACGCCTATCCGATCGAGGACCACACCTATGACGTCGTGGTGGTCGGCGCCGGCGGCGCCGGTCTGCGCGCGGTGGTCGGCTGCAGCGAAGCGGGCCTGCGCACCGCCTGCATCACCAAGGTGTTCCCGACCCGCTCGCACACCGTGGCGGCCCAGGGCGGCATCTCGGCCTCGCTCGGCAACATGCACAAGGACGACTGGCGCTGGCACATGTACGACACCGTCAAGGGGTCGGACTGGCTCGGCGATCAGGACTCGATCGAGTACATGGTGCGCAACGCGCCCGAAGCCGTGTACGAGCTCGAACATTGGGGCGTGCCGTTCTCGCGCACCGAAGACGGTAAGATCTATCAGCGTCCGTTCGGCGGCATGACGATGGATTTCGGCAAGGGTCAGGCGCAGCGTACCTGCGCGGCCGCCGACCGCACCGGCCACGCCATGCTGCACACGATGTACGGCCAGGCGCTGCGCCATTCGGCCGAATTCTACATCGAATTCTTCGCCATCGACCTGATCATGGACGATCAGGGCTGCTGCCGCGGCGTCGTCGCGCTGAAGCTCGACGACGGCACCATCCATCGGTTCAAGGCACAGACCACGATTCTGGCCACCGGCGGCTACGGCCGCGCCTACGCCTCCTGCACCTCGGCGCACACCTGCACCGGCGACGGCGGCGCGATGGCGCTGCGGGCCGGCCTGCCGCTGCAGGACATGGAGTTCGTTCAGTTCCACCCGACCGGCATCTACGGCTCGGGCTGTCTGGTGACCGAAGGCGCCCGCGGTGAAGGCGGCTATCTGGTCAACTCCGAAGGCGAGCGCTTCATGGAGCGCTATGCGCCGTCGGCCAAGGATCTCGCCTCGCGCGACGTCGTTTCGCGCGCGATGACGATCGAAATGCGCGAAGGTCGCGGCGTCGGCAAGAAGAAGGACCACATCTTCCTGCACCTCGACCATCTGGCGCCGGAAGTGCTGCACGAGCGGCTGCCGGGCATCTCGGAATCGGCGCGGATCTTCGCCGGCGTCGACGTCACCCGCGAGCCGATCCCGATCCTGCCGACCGTTCACTACAACATGGGCGGTATCCCTACCAACTTCCACGGCGAAGTCGTCACCAAGAAGGACGGCGACGACAACGCGGTGGTGCCGGGCCTGATGGCGATCGGCGAAGCGGCCTGCGTGTCGGTGCACGGCGCCAACCGCCTCGGCTCCAACTCGCTGATCGACCTCGTGGTGTTCGGCCGCGCCGCGGCGCTGCGCTGCGCCGAGAAGCTGGTGCCGAACGGCAAGCAGCCGGAGCTGCCGGCGAACTCCGCCGAGATGTCGCTCGGCCGTCTCGACAAGTATCGCTACGCCAAGGGTGGCACCCCGACCGCCAAGCTGCGCGAGCGGATGCAGCATGTGATGCAGAACAACTGCGCTGTGTTCCGCACCGGCGAAGTGCTCGCCGAGGGCAAGGATCTGATCGCGAAGGTCCACGGCAGCGTCGGCGATGTCGGCGTGTCGGATCGCTCGCTGGTGTGGAATTCGGATCTGGTCGAAACCCTCGAGTTCGACAATCTGATCGTCCAGGCGGTGGTGACGATGAACTCGGCAGCCAACCGCACCGAGAGCCGCGGCGCTCATGCCCGCGAAGACTTCCCGGATCGCGATGACGCCGCCTGGATGAAGCACACCCTGGCCTGGATCGGTGACAAGGGCGATGTGACCATCGATTACCGGCCGGTCCACGACTACACGATGACCAACGACGTCCAGTACATTCCGCCGAAGCCGCGGGTGTATTGATTCAAAATCGTCATGCGCGGACTTGATCCGCGCATCCATCTTCTTCCCAACGAGATGGATTGCCGGGTCGAGCCCGGCAATGACCAGGAGAGACCAGAGGCAGATCCATGGTTGAATTCGCACTTCCGAAGAATTCGAAGATTGTCGGCGGCAAATCCTGGCCGAAGCCGGAAGGCGCGACCGAGGTTCGTGAATTCCGCGTCTATCGCTGGAATCCTGACGACGGCAAGAACCCGAGCATCGACACCTACTACGTCGACAAGCACGATTGCGGCCCGATGGTTCTCGACGGCCTGATCTGGATCAAGAACAACATCGATCCGACCCTGACCTTCCGTCGCTCCTGCCGCGAAGGCGTCTGCGGCTCCTGCGCGATGAACATCGACGGCGAGAACACGCTCGCCTGCACCAAGGCGATGGACGACGTTCGCGACGACGCGGTGAAGATCACGCCGCTGCCGCATCAGCCGGTGGTGAAGGATCTGGTCCCCGACCTCACCAACTTCTACGCCCAGTACGCCTCGATCCAGCCCTGGCTGCAGACCGTCACGCCGACCCCGCAGAAGGAATGGCGGCAGAGCCATTCCGATCGCGAAAAGCTCGACGGCCTGTACGAGTGCATCCTGTGCGCCTGCTGCTCGACCTCGTGCCCGAGCTACTGGTGGAATTCGGATCGCTTCCTCGGCCCGGCTGCGCTCTTGCAGGCGACCCGCTGGGTCGAAGACAGCCGCGACGAGGCCACCGGCGAGCGCCTCGACAATCTCGAAGATCCGTTCCGGATCTATCGCTGCCACACCATCATGAACTGCGCCAAGGCGTGCCCGAAGGGTCTCAACCCGTCGGAAGCGATCGCCAATCTCAAGCTCAAGCTGGTCGAACGCCAGATCTAAGGCGCAACGTCGTCACCGCATTGCAACGGCCGGGCGGATCGCTCGGCCGTTTTGTTTTGCGGACAGCTTTGCCGGTCATTGCGAGCGAGGCGAAGCAATCCAGAGACGCCGTGTCCTGAGCATCGATCGCCTGCCGGAATGCGGAACATCGCTGCAAAGCGATCGTTATTGCCGCGAACACACGGGAGACGAGACATGGCGATCAATTCCAACAACGGCGATGCGCAGCATGCGTGGGATCTGATGAAGAAGATCACCTTCGCGATGCTGGCGACGCGTGATGGCGAAAAGATTCGGTCGCGGCCGATGGCTGCCTATGTGCGGCCGGAGGAAGGCGCAATCTACTTCCTTACCGACATGCGCCGCCACAAGGACGAGGAGATCGCCAAGGATCACCACGTCAATCTCGGCTTCGCCAATGCCAGCGCGCAGAAATACGTTTCGGTGACGGGCGTCGCGGCGATCAGTAACGATCGTGCCAAGATCAAGGAGCTGTTCGGCACCGAAGCGAAGGCCTGGTGGGACAGCCCGGACGATCCGAACATTCGCGTTCTCAAGGTGACGCCGGACGAAGCCGAGTACTGGGATTCGCCCGGCTCCATCGTCAGCTACGCCAAGATGATGGTCGCGGCCGCGACCGGCAGCCGGCCCGACCTCGGCGAGAACGCCAAGGTGGCGATCTAGATGATGGCCGGCGAACCTCAGGAAGTACCGAACGATCCGGGGCCCGTGACGCCGCCGCCGGAAGTGCCGCCGAGCACTCCCGGCACGCCGACCGAGCCGCCGCAGGAGCAGCCGCCCGGCAACCCCAATCCCGACATTCCGCCGCCGATCGAAGAGCCGGGCGCGCCGCCGCAGCCGAACGAACTACCTGGGCGGACGCCGGACGAACTGCCGGTACGCAGTCCGCCTGGACCCGGCGCGCCGAATCCTGCCGTGGCGTAACGTCTCACCCGGTATCCATGTGTCGTTCATACTTGTTACTACGCGCGCCGACGAGTCGCCTCTGCTTGCGATGCCGATCCTGCTCATGAACTCATGATGAATGTCGCCGCGTTCGAGGCTCGAACGCGGCGGATTTATTTCTCCACGGTTGAAGCCTGTTGCCACAATTGGGCCTCACGCCTTGTCGTTGATCGGAGCGTGGCGGTGATTGTTCGACTGCGTCGAATGAAGCCAGCCTGCTCCATTGAGGGTCTGTTTGATGACGAAGCTAAATGTTGCACTGCTCGCGACCACGGCGCTGACGCTCGGGTCGTTGATCAGTCATCCCGCCGCGGCCGAAAGCGCGCCCGCGCCCATGCTGCTCGCGCAGGCGGTGCAGGGCGGCCCCGCGCCGGCCCCGTCCGAGGACAAGAAAAAGGAGGAGCCGCCGCACGGTCCGCGCCCGGCGCCCGCGCCGCCCAAGGCCGCACCAAGCGCCCCGCCCCCGCCTCCGTCCCCGCCGCCCCATGCCGCTCCGCCACATGCCGCACCGCCTCCGCCGCCGGCTCCTCCGAAAGCTGCGCCTCCGCCTCCGGCGGCCGCACCTGCGCCCGCGCGTCCGGTGCCGCCCCCGCCGAGCCATAACGCCCCACCCCAGATCGTGCCGCAATCGGCCCCGCCAAAACCGTCCGCTGCTCCCGCCGAGCAACGTCCGTCCGCGCCGCCTTCCGGTGAGGCTCCGCAGCGACGTGGTCCGCCTCCGGGCGTAACTCCGCCGCCGTCGGGCGAAGCTCCGCGTCGCGGTCCGCCGCCGCCGCCCGCTGCAGCGCCGGCTCCGGCTCCCGCTCCGTCGGCGCAGCCGAAAGCCGAAACTCCGCCGGCCCATCAGACGGGGCCCGCCGTGGCTCCGGCCGCCCGCCCGCCGGGCGAACGCGGCCCGCAGCCAGGCGCTCCCGCAGGCGGCCCGCCGCCGCGGCCACAGGCTGGTCCCGGAGCCCCCGGTGCCGGACCCGCCGTCGCTCCACCCGCTTCGCCCGAGCGCAGCCAATCTCAGCCGGCTCAGACGTCGCAACCCGCCGCTGCTCCGGCTGTCGCGCCGCCGCCCCCCCCCCCCCCCCCGCCACCGACAGTGACCGCGCCGATCCCGGCCGCGCCGCCGCCGTCGCCTCAGGCGTTGACCCCGATTCCGCAGGGCGCAGCGCCGCAGGGGCCGCGCAACATCTCGGACTTCCGCAGCCAGCGGCGGGAGGTGCAGCAGAACGGTCGCACGGTCATCACCGAGCCCGGCCGCATCATCGTGCGCGATCCGGGCGGCCAGGAGTTCATCCGCCACAACGAGATCGATCGCTTCCGCTACGGCGCGCGCAACATTCGCACCGAGGACATCCGCGGTGGCGGCATCCGCACCATCGTTGTGCGGCCCGACGGCACCGAGATCATCAACGTGACCGGTGACGACGGCCAGCTCCTTCGCCGAATCCGCCGCGATCGCGACGGTCGCGAGATCATCATCATCGACAACAGCTACGGTCCGCGCGACCGGGCGAATTTCTACGTCGATTTGCCGCCGCCGGTGATCCGGATTCCGCGCGACCGCTACATCGTCGACTACGAGGACGCTTCGCCGGAGCTGATCTACGACACCCTCGAGGCTCCGCCGGTGGAGCGGATCGAGCGCCGCTACAGCATGGACGAAATCCGCTACAGCCCGTCGGTGCGGCAGCGGATGCCGTCGATCGATCTCAATACCATCACCTTCGAGACCGGATCGTGGGATATCCCGCCGGATCAGGCCGCGAAGCTGCAGGTGATCGCGGATGGTCTCAACCGGGCCATCCAGCGCAACCCGCGCGAGGTGTTCCTGATCGAAGGCCACACCGACGCGGTCGGTAACGACACCGACAACCTGTCGCTGTCGGATCGTCGCGCCGAGGCCGCCGCGGCGCTACTCACCCAGCAGTTCGGGGTGCCAGCCGAGAACCTGACCTCGCAGGGCTATGGCGAGCAGTATCTCAAGATCCCGACTCAGGGTCCGGAGCGTCAGAATCGCCGGGTCACGGTGCGGCGCATCACGCCGCTCCTCAATGGCGGCCAGGCGTCGCTGCCGCCGCCGCCCCCGGGCGCCGCCCCGCGGCGCTGAGCGGACGCGGACTCACGATAAACAAAAGCCGCGGGGGCACTCCTCCCGCGGCTTTTTCTTTGGTCCGGCTCCGGTATCGCCGCCAGTCAGTGGGCGACCACCACGGTCGTGCCGACTGGGACCCGCTCGTACAGGTCGGTGATGTCCTGGTTCAGCATCCGGATGCAGCCATAGGACACGAAGCCGCCGATCGACCGGGGCCGGTTGGTGCCGTGAATGGCGTACTCGCCGCCCGCCAGCGTCATCGCCGCAACACCCATCGGGTTGGCGGGCGATCCGCCCGGAATCACGTCCGGGATGCTCGGGACGTCGTGCTTGACGTCGGCCGGCGGCGCCCAGGCCGGATTGCGATACTTGCCGTCGATCTTGGTGATGCCGGCCCATTGCTTGCCGGCCTTGCCGACGCCGACCGGGTAGCGCACCGCGTGACCCGGCTCGACCACCAGATACAGCCGGCGTTCGCCGGTCTTCACCACGATCGTGCCGGGCGAGTAGTCGCCGCGGAAGACGACGAGGTCGGGTCTTGCCTCGGCTCGTGGGGCCGTCAGCGTGGCGGCGCCTGCCACGACCGCGACCGCCAGCATCCATTTCGCCGAACGAAATCCAAAAGACATTCAGCCTCTCCAGTTTCCTCGCACCGGTCAGCTTCGCTCCGGCGCCCCTCAGCGCCCGCGATGGTCGCAGCGTGAACTAACCAACTGGTATGTGCTGGGCGACCGAAATGAACGTGGGCGTACTATTGAAGAGAAATCCCGGGAACAAAGTAAATGTCCGGCAAACAACACCCGCCGGCAAAAATGTCCGTGGGCCCCCATCCTCGCTCGGATGTGATCGAATCGCCACAGCCCACGCGGACTGGCATCACGCCGGCATCGGCTCTGGCGCAACTAACAAGCGCCGACCGGCCGGTCGTGCCGCCAGACGCAAAAGGCCCCGCCCCCTCGGACAGGGGCGGGGCCTTCGCATTGCTCGCAGCCGCGCTTGGCCGCGGGCGCGTCGGCGGGCTCAGCCCGCCTTGTGGCTCTTGTTCTGGCGATGCTCGACCAGATCATCGACCACCGCCGGATCGGCCAGCGTCGAGGTGTCGCCGAGCGAGGACGGCTCGTCCTCGGCGATCTTGCGCAGGATGCGGCGCATGATCTTGCCGGAGCGGGTCTTCGGCAGGCCGGGCGCGAACTGGATCAGGTCGGGCGAGGCGATCGGGCCGATGTCCTTGCGGACCCAGGCGACCAGCTCCTTGCGCAGATCCTCGGTCGGCTCCTCGCCGGCCATCAGGGTGACGTAGGCGTAGATGCCCTGGCCCTTGATGTCGTGCGGATAGCCGACCACCGCGGCTTCCGAGACCTTGGGGTGCGCCACCAGCGAGGATTCCACCTCTGCGGTGCCCATGCGATGGCCCGAGACGTTGATGACGTCGTCGACCCGGCCGGTGATCCAATAGAAGCCGTCGGCGTCGCGGCGGCAGCCGTCGCCGGTGAAGTACTTGCCCTTGTAGGCCGAGAAGTAGGTCTGCTCGAACCGGGCATGATCACCGTAAACGGTGCGCATCTGGCCGGGCCAGGACCGGGCGAGGCAGAGGTTGCCGGTGCATTCGCCTTCCAGCACGTTGCCTTCCGGATCGAGGATCTCGGGCACCACGCCGAAGAATGGCCGGGTCGCCGAGCCCGGCTTCAGCTTGGTGGCGCCGGGCAGCGGGGTGATCAGGATGCCGCCGGTCTCGGTCTGCCACCAGGTGTCGACGATCGGGCAGCGATCCTCGCCGACGACGCGGTGATACCACTCCCAGGCTTCCGGATTGATCGGCTCGCCGACCGAGCCGAGCAGGCGGAGCGACTTGCGCGAGGTCTTCTTCACCGGCTCGTCGCCGGCCTGCATCAGCGCGCGGATCGCGGTCGGTGCGGTGTAGAAGATGTTGACCCTGTGCTTGTCGATGACTTCCCAGAACCGCGAATTGCTCGGGTAGTTCGGCACGCCCTCGAACATCAGCGTGGTGGCGCCGTTGGCGAGCGGGCCATACAGGATGTAGCTGTGGCCGGTGACCCAGCCGACGTCGGCGGTGCACCAGTAGATGTCGCCGTCGTGATAGTCGAAGACGTATTGATGCGTCATCGACGCGAACACCAGATAGCCACCGGTGGTGTGGAGCACGCCCTTGGGCTGCCCGGTCGACCCCGAGGTGTAGAGGATGAACAGCGGGTCTTCGGCGTGCATGTGCTCGACCGGGCATTCGGTCGTCACCATCTCGGCCGCCTCATGATACCAGAAGTCGCGGACGTCATCCATCTCGACCGCGGCGCCGGTGCGCTTCACCACCATCACCCAGTCGACGCCGTCGCATTTCTTCAGCGCCGCATCGACATTGGCCTTGAGCGGCACCTTGCGGCCGCCGCGCAGGCCTTCGTCGGCGGTGATGACGATCTTGGACTGGCAGTCGTTGATGCGGCCGGCGAGGCTGTCCGGCGAGAAGCCAGCGAACACCACCGAATGGATCGCGCCGATCCGGGCGCAGGCCAGCATCGCGAACGCGGCTTCCGGGATCATCGGCAGGTAGATGGTCACGCGATCGCCCTTGCCGACGTTGCGGTTACGCAGGATGTTGGCGAACTTGCAGACTTCGTCGTGCAGCTCGCGATAGGTGATGCTGCGCGACTGCGAGGGGTCGTCGCCTTCCCAGATGATCGCGACCTGATCGCCGCGCTTGTCGAGATGGCGGTCGATGCAATTGTAGGCGGCGTTCAGGACGCCGTCCTCGAACCATTTGATCGAGACGTTGCCGGGTGCGTAAGACCAGTTGTCGATCTTGGTCGGCGCCTTGATCCAGTCGACACGCCCCGCGTGCTCTGCCCAGAATCCGGTCGGATCCTTGACCGAGCGTTCGTACATCTGCCGGTATTTGGCGTCATCGACGAAGGCGCGGCTCGCCCACTCCGCAGGCACGTCATAGATCTTCTCGGACATAGCTTCCTCCACACTGTAAGCGGCCCGCGCCGCACCCCGCCGTCGGTGCCTCGACCGCAACCCCGCTGCAACCGGCGACTCACCCGCCAACAAGTTTGCCTCCGCCGATCGTTGATCCTGCGATCCGGGCGAAGTCATGGACATGCTGTGGGGTGAGCATCGCCGGTGAAGAGACGTGCGATCGTCTCAGCCTCCGGCTGTTGTTGTTGGACCGATTATGCGTCGGTGCGGCCACGCACGACAAGTCGGCCGTGATCCGACTTTCGGCGTTGTCCGCGCGCATCGGCGAACGGATAAACGTCTTGCGTGCGCCGCGGCAAACAGCAGGAGCCGGTCCGTTCGCGATTGCGGCGAGAGCCCCGTCCCGGCGATCAGGCGTCCACGACGTAGCCGCAGGCTTGCAGGCGCGGCCACATATGTGGCGGCGGCGGCGCGGTCACCACCACCGGCGGCTTGTTGCGCGACAGCGGGATGACGATCTCGCGGGCATGCAGATGCAGCCGCGGTTCGCCGAACCGCGGGCCGTTGCCATAGATGTTGTCGCCGAAGATCGGCCAGCCCATCGCGGCGCAATGCACCCGGAGCTGATGGGTCCGACCGGTCACAGGCTCGAGCGCCAGCCATGTGAGCTGCGTCGGGGGAGGCGCACCAAGGATCGCGCCCGGCTTTCGAGACAGATTATCGGCCTCTCCCCGAGCAGGGCGAACTCCCTCTCCCGCCTGCGGGAGAGGGTTGGGGTGAGGGCGCCCCGAAGTAAGGCTGCCGCTGTGGACCCCCGCCCCCGCCCCCTCCCCGCAAGGGGGAGGGGAGCCGCTTGCCGCAGCGTCGGGGGGAGGGGCGGATGTTGCGGAGGTGGTCG
The DNA here is from genome assembly GCF_053772255.1 of Rhodopseudomonas parapalustris. Lineage (NCBI taxonomy): Bacteria > Pseudomonadati > Pseudomonadota > Alphaproteobacteria > Hyphomicrobiales > Nitrobacteraceae > Rhodopseudomonas > Rhodopseudomonas parapalustris. The sequence continues at coordinate 11,848 of NZ_JAMKBZ010000050.1, forward strand.
TCGCGGCGGCCGGCAAAACTCCCGACCGGCCCATCACCCGCCATTTCGTCAGTGACGGAAGCCCGCTCTCCAGGTCGATCTTTTGCCACCAGCCGCGCTCGGCGTTGAGCTTGCCGATCGGCAGATCGATGGTGCCCTGATCTTCTGCAGGGCCTCCCTCGACCACAGCCCAATAGGTTTTGGAAATCCGCGAGTGCTTGAACAGCAGCCCGAGCGTCGCCGTGGCCTTGCGATGACGGCCGAGCACAAGACAGCCAGAGGTGTCGCGGTCGAGCCGATGCGCCAGCACCGGGGGACGCGGCAGGCCGAAGCGCAGCGCGTCGAACGAGGCCTCCAGGTTCGGGCCGCCCTTGGGCCCGCGATGCACCGGCAGGCCGGGCGGCTTGTCGATCACCAGCATCAGCCCGTCCCGATACAGCACCCGCGCCAGGATTTCGTCGGGCGTCAGTTCCGGCAGGTCGAATTGATCGGGGTGGCTTTCGTTCATGGCGCGAAACGGCTAACACAGCGGCCTGATGAACGACACTCCGGAAAATTCGAAACAGAGCTGGTGGCGGCGGCTGTCCAGCGGTCTGAAGCGCACCTCGAGTTCGATCGGGACCGCGCTGTCGGAATTCGTTTCCAAGCGCAAGCTCGACCGGGCGATGCTCGAGGAGATCGAGGACGTGCTGCTGCGCGCCGATCTCGGCACCGAGGTGGCGTCGCGGATCGCCAAGGCGGTCGGAGAGGGGCGCTACGACAAGATGATCTCGGCCAGCGACGTCAAGGAGATCGTCGCCGCGGAGGTCGAGAAGGTGCTGGCGCCGGTGGCGCTGCCGCTGCAGATCGATGCCGCCAGGAAGCCGTTCGTGGTGCTGATGGTGGGAGTCAACGGCTCGGGCAAGACCACCACCATTGGCAAGCTGTCGCAGCATTTCGCCGCCGAGGGCCACAAAGTGATGCTGGCTGCCGGCGACACCTTCCGCGCGGCGGCGATCGACCAGCTCAAGGTCTGGGGCGAGCGCACCGGAACGCCGGTGGTCGCCGGCGCGCAAGGCTCTGATGCTGCGGGGTTGGCATTCAACGCGCTCACCGCGGCGAAGGAGCAGGGCCGCGACGTGCTGCTGATCGACACCGCCGGCCGGCTGCAGAACCGCACCGAACTGATGAGCGAGCTCGAGAAGATCGTTCGGGTGATCAAGAAGGTCGATGCCAGCGCGCCGCATGCGGTGCTGCTAGTGCTCGACGCCACGGTCGGCCAGAACGCGCTGTCGCAGGTCGAGGCGTTCACCAAAACCGCCGGCGTCACCGGCTTGGTGATGACTAAGCTCGACGGCACCGCGCGCGGCGGCATCCTGGTGGCGATCGCCGAAAAGCACAAACTGCCGGTGCATTTCATCGGGGTCGGCGAGAGCGCCGACGATCTGTCACCGTTCACCGCCCGCGATTTCGCCAAGGCGATCGCCGGCACGGAGGCGGCATGACCGACGAGCTGCTCGAGAAGAATCGGCCGCATCCGCTGTTCAAGCTCGCGACCGAGTTGGGGCCGCTGCTGGTTTTCTTCGTTGTCAACGCCAAGTTTCATCTGTTCGCCGCCACGGGTGCTTTCATGGTGGCGGTGGTCGCCGCGGTGATCGCCTCCTACGTCGTTACGCGGCATGTTCCGGTGATGGCGCTGGTGACCGCGGCGGTGGTGCTGGTGTTCGGCACCCTGACGCTGGTGCTGCACGACGAGACTTTCATCAAGATGAAGCCGACCATCGTGTACACGCTGTTCGGCGCGGTGCTCGGCGGCGGGCTGCTGTTCGGCCGTTCGTTCATCGCCATCATGTTCGATCAGGTGTTCAACCTGACGCCGGAAGGCTGGCGCAAACTGACGCTGCGCTGGGCGCTGTTCTTCTTCGCGATGGCGCTGCTCAACGAAGCGGTGTGGCGGACCCAGTCGACCGACTTCTGGGTCAACTTCAAGGTGTTCGGCATGGTGCCGCTGACCATGCTGTTCGCGCTGATGCAAATGCCGCTGACCAAGCGCTACGCGGCCGAACCGGCGACGCTCGAACAGAGCGCCGCCGACGAAGGCGACGTCTCGGGGCGCTGAGGCTGCTTGGCCCCAGACTGTGATTGCCGGGCTGAACACTTGACCCGGCAATCCATCTTGTTGTGAAGGGATGGATGCCCGGGTCGAGCCCGGGCATGACGTAGTACGT
>NZ_JAMKBZ010000051.1:0-12505 GCF_053772255.1 Rhodopseudomonas parapalustris
GGCTGAACACTTGTCCGGGCGACCCAGTATTCCAGAGCGATTGTCGTACCGCTCGATGCTGGCCGCGAACGCTCTGGGATACTGGATCCCCGCTTTCGCGGGGATGACGATTGATCAGGTGCGGTTGACGTCAGAGCGGCGGCTCGACGACGCGAGTGGACCGCTTTGTTACCAGCGTTCCGCCTCAGCTCTTCTTCGCCAGCAGGGCGTCGATGCGCTTGGAGAATTCTTCGAACGAATTCTCGCCGCGCAGCATCTCGCCGTTGACGAAGAAGGTCGGGGTGGCGTTCACCTTCAGCACTTCGTTGGCGTACTTCTGGTCGGCGGCGATCTTGTCGAGCAGCTTCTGGTCCTTGAGGCAGGCTTCGACCTCTTCGCCCGACAGGCCGGCCTGCTTGCCGATGCGCTTGAGCTGATCGGTGGTGTCTTTCAGCACCCACTCGGTCTGGCTCTTGAACAGCACGTCGGTGACCGCGAAGTACTTGGCGGAATCGTCCTTGGCGATGCAGCGCGACAGCATCGAGCCGGCAGCGGCCTTGATGTCGAGCGGGAATTCGCGGAACACGTAGCGGATCTTGCCGGTGTCGATGTAGGCCTTCTTGATTTGCGGAAACACCTGCTCGTTGAACGCGGCGCAGTGCGAGCAGGTCAGCGAGGCGTATTCGGTGACGGTGACGGCGGCGTCCTTCGGGCCGAGCGCCATGTCGGGCAGCGACATCGGCTTGGCGACATCGGCGGCGGTCGCCGCGTCCTTGCTCTGGGCGAAGGCCTGGTCGATCAGCCGGAACGGCGAGAGGCCGGCGACGGCGAAGACCCCGGTCAGCGACAGTGCGGCGGTGAAAGTGCGGCGCGTGATCATCGGCAAAACAGCTCCAGTTCGGCGGGTCACGCCGCGGACAACGACACGTCAGCGGCATTTTGGCCGTCCGACCTTGGGATGTCGCTAGCTTGAAACGGCAATTGTGGCAATGCCGGGCCGGAACACGCCGAATCCGTGAGCGTCACTTCCGCTTGATCGTCGCACCGAGCCGCGCCAGCGCATCGCGCAGCTCCTGGTCGGCGACCTCGTCGAGCGTCGCGGCGACACGGGCGACCGCCGCAGGATCGGGCGCGCGCGGCACGGTCTTGCGCGGCCGGCGCGACAACGGCGCCTGGCGCAGCGCGATCCGCCCGACCGCATTCCAGCCGAGGAAGCGGTTGACCCGCTCCAGGATCAGGTCGGAGGAATGCTGGATCTCCAGCGCCATCGGGCCTTCGACCCTCAGCACCAGCGTCGCCGGTTCCACCGGCTGGCCGTCGACCGGGCGCGGCCACTGCATCTTCAGCGGTTCGGAATGCGCCGCAATTTGATGCCCCGCGATCTCGGCCCAGCGCGTCACCAGTTCGCGCGCCGCAAAGCCCTGCTTGGCGAACGCTTCGGACAGCGTTGCGCCCAATAGGCCGGACAGCGGCTTGGCGGAGATCGGGCCGGGCTTGCTCATGCAGGGACGCTTTGCGACGATACCGCTCATGAGTCTAGCAGGCGCGGCGCCGCGGCGGAAACAATCCCCGGTCATCACAGCAGAGCACGACACGGACGGCGAGGCCGCGCGCGCCCGGCCGCAAGCGCTGCTCGCCTGGTACGACCGGCATCGCCGCAGCCTGCCGTGGCGGGCACCGCCGGGCGCGAGTGCCGACCCTTACGCGGTGTGGCTGTCGGAGATCATGCTGCAGCAGACCACGGTGCGGGCGGTCGGACCATATTTCGACAAGTTCATGGCGCGGTGGCCGAGCGTGACAGCGCTGGGCGAGGCCTCGCTCGACGACGTGCTGAAGATGTGGGCCGGGCTCGGCTACTACTCGCGCGCCCGCAATCTGCACGCCTGCGCGGTGGCGGTGACGGGCCTGCATGGCGGCCGCTTTCCGGATACCGAGGAGGGGCTGCGGGCGCTGCCCGGCGTCGGGCCATACACCGCAGCCGCCATCGCCGCGATCGCGTTCGGCCGGCGGACGATGCCGGTCGACGGCAATATCGAGCGGGTGGTGTCGCGGCTGTATGCGGTCGAGGACGAACTGCCGAAAGCCAAGCCGCGCATCAAGGCGCTGGCCGAGACGCTGCTCGGCCCGTCCCGTGCCGGCGACAGCGCCCAGGCGCTGATGGATCTCGGCGCCACCATCTGCACCCCGAAGAAGCCGGCCTGCGCGCTGTGCCCGCTGATGCAGGGGTGCGCGGCGCGGGTGCGCGGCGATGCCGAGAGCTTTCCGCGCAAGGCGCCGAAGAAGTCGGGTGCGCTGCGCCGCGGCGCCGCCTTCGTGGTGATCCGCGGCGATCAGGTGCTGGTTCGCAGCCGCCCCGCCAAGGGCCTGCTCGGCGGCATGACCGAGGTGCCGAATTCCGACTGGCTGCCCGATCAGGACGAGGCCGCCGCCCGGGCCCAGGCGCCCGCGGTGAAAGGCGTCACGCGCTGGCATCTCAAGGCCGGCGTCGTCAGCCATGTGTTCACGCACTTCCCGCTGGAGCTGACCGTCTATGTGGCGCACGCCCCTGCCGGGACCAGGGCCCCCGCCGGCATGCGCTGGGCGCAGATCGCGACGCTTCCGGATGAAGCCTTGCCCAATTTGATGCGCAAGGTGATCGCCCACGGCCTCGCGGAATAACGGCCTCCAGTTACCTGTAGCCCAGCGTTGAGGTGTGGTGACGGTATTATGGTGGCGTAAATATCAATATAGCGAACTTTAGTCATTCACCTTTGGTGGAATAAACCTGTTCGCAACAGTTATGCGAATAACGAGCAGGCGCAAATGAGTTCCATCGAGGTCGTCTATGCGCCACGTCACGCCCAGCGGACGGGAGGCCTTCTTCCCAGCTTCTGAATTGATCGTTTCCAAGACCGACACCAAAGGCCGGCTGACCTACGCCAATCGGCTGTTCTGCGATCTCGCCGGCTATCGCGAAGCCGAGCTGATCGGCAAGCCGCACAACATCATCCGCCATCCCGAGATGCCGCGCGCGGTGTTCAAGCTGCTGTGGGACACGGTGCAGCAGGGCCGCGAGATCTTCGCCTATGTGAAGAACATGACGCGGGTCGGCGACCATTATTGGGTGTTCGCCCATGTCACGCCGTCGTTCGATGGGGCGGGCCGGGTGGTGGGTTATCACTCCAATCGCCGCGCGCCGGACCGCAGCGTGCTGGAAGGCGCGATCATCCCGCTCTACGCCGAAATCCTTCGCACCGAGCGCAGCCATGTCAACGGCAAGGACGCGTTGTCCGCCGGTTGTCGCGTGCTGTCCGATTTCGTTGCTTCCCGGAAGGCGTCCTATGACGAACTTATGTTCTCTCTCCAAAGCGCGGCTTGACGTCGCCGGCCTGATCGTCGCCGCGGCAGTGGCGCTGATCTGCGGCGCGTTCGAGTCCTACGTCGCCGCGATGGCGATTCAGGCGGTGGTGCTGGTGTTGGCCAGCATGGCGCTGTTCCGCATGTCCCAGACGCAGCGATTGCTTGGCGAGGCCAGCGCCGTCTGCCGCCGCATCGCCAAGGGCGACTTCGAAGCGCGGATTCTCGGCATTCCCGACGACGGCCGCACCGGCACGCTGCTGCATGCGATCAACGACATGATCGACGATTGCGACGCCTTCGTCCGCGAGGCCACCGCGGCGATGACCGCGATGCATCACAACAAGTACTTCCGCCGCATCCTGCCCAGCGGCCTGCACGGCGCGCTGCTGCACGGTGCCGGCGCCATCAACACCGCCGCCGGCAACATCGAGAGCCGGATCAAGAGCTTCGAAGGCCGCACGGCCGAGCTTGAGGAGAGCACCGGTGCGATCGTCACCGCGCTCGACCAGGGCTCGGCCGAGATGAGGACCACCGCCGGCTCGCTGACGGTCGGCGCCTCGTCGGCGCGCGAACGGCTGGCTTCGGTCGCCGCCGCCTCCGAGCAGGCGGCCGCCAACATGCAGTCGGTCGCGTCGGCCACGTCCGAGCTGACGTCGAGCGCCGGCGGCGTGCGGGCCGAGATCGAGCGCTCAGCCGCAATCGTGGCGCGCGCGGTGAGCAGCGTCGGCGAGGCCAGCGGCAATGTCGACGCGCTGCAGCAGGTTGCGAACAATATCGGCGAGATGGTCAAGGCCATCCAGGCGATCGCCAGCCAGACCAACCTTCTGGCGCTCAATGCCACGATCGAGGCGGCGCGTGCGGGCGATGCCGGCCGTGGCTTCGCCGTGGTGGCGCACGAGGTCAAGGCGCTGGCCTCGCAGACCGCGCAGTTCACCGACCAGATCGAGACCCAGGTCGGCCAGGTTCACGGCGCTGCCGGCGCGGTCAGTCATTCGATCGGCGAGATCGGAACCGTGATTGCCGAGATCGACAGCATCACCCGCCAGGTCGCGGGTGCTGCGGGCGCGCAGTCGCAATCGACCGCCGAGATCGCCCGCAACATCGACGAGGCGTTCGCGGTGGTACGCGAGATCTCGGACACCATCCATGTCCTCGCCGGCAACGCCGAGGATAACGAGCGCGCAGCGGCCTCGACCATGACAACGTCGGCGGAGCTGTCGTCGCAGTCCGAACAGCTCGCGCAGCAGATCAACGGTTATCTCGGTCAGGTCCGCAAGGAACTGGTGGAACAACGGGCCGCATGAGTGGAGGGATTGGGGCCTGATCGTCGGCCGACGCCGGTTCCATGAACCTGGCTTCGTGCAACTACGAAGTCAGGCGCGACTGACGAGCGGGGCCTTAAGACAAATTCAAACGACTGACCATAATAACCAATAGCGTGTCGTGTGAGGAGAGAGGCGATGGCTGTCCAAATTCAGCCGACCGGGAAAGAAGTGTTCTTTCCGGCAGGCGAACTGATCGTGTCCAAGACCGATCTGAAGGGCCGCATCACCTATGCCAATAGCACCTTCTGTCACATCGCCGGCTACAGCGAGGCGGACCTGCTCGGCCAGCCGCACAGTCTGATTCGCCATCCCGACATGCCGCGCGCGGTGTTCCGCCTGGTATGGGACACGATCGCGGCGGGCCGCGAGATCTTCGGCTACGTCAAGAATATGGCGCGCAACGGCGACCATTATTGGGTGTTCGCGCACATCACGCCGTCGTTCGACGCGAACGGCAACATCGTCGCCTATCACTCCAACCGCCGCAATCCGGATCCGAGCGTGGTCGCCAATGCGATCGCGCCGCTCTATGCCGAGGTGCTGCGGGTCGAGCAAAGTCACGCCAACGGCAAGCAGGCAGTCGAGGCCGGCCTCAAGGCGCTGACGGATTTCGTCGCCTCCAAAAAGGTCAGCTATGACGAACTCATGTTCGCTCTCCAAAGCGCAGCTTAATATCGTCGTCATCATCGTCGCGTCGTCGATCGCGCTGGCACTCGAGGCGCTGGATTATCGCGCCGCCGCGATGACGATACAGGGTTTCGCGATCCTGGCGACGTGCCTCGCGCTGTACCGCATGGTACAGACCACGCGGCTGATCGGTCAGGCGCGCGACGTCTGCCGAAGAATTGCGGCCGGCGACTTCGAGGCGCGCATCCTGCATATTCCCGACAACGGCCGCACCGGCGACATGCTGCGCGCCGTCAACGACGTGATCGATGGCTGCGACGCCTTCGTGCGCGAGGCCACTGCCGCGATGGACGCGGTGCAGCACCGTCGCTACTTCCGCCGCATCCTGCCGGGCGGTTTGCACGGCGCGCTGTTGCGCGGCGCCAAGACCATCAACGCCGCCACCGACAGCATCGAGGCACGGATCGACAGTTTTGCCCAGCAGGCGGCGCAGCTCGAAACCGCGGTGAGCGACGTGGTGTCGTCGCTCGACGAGGATTCCCGCGGCATGCGTGACACCGCCGGCAGTCTGACCAGCGGCGCCTCGCTCACCCGCGAGCGCCTCACCGCCGTCGCCGCCGCGTCGGAGCAGGCCAGCACCAACATGCGTAGCGTCGCTGCCGCCACCACCGAACTCTCGGCCAGCGCCCGCGAGGTCGGCGCCGAGATCGGCCGCTCCGCCGAAGTCGTCGGCCGTGCGGTGACCCGGGTATCGGAAGCCTCCGCCAACGTCGCCAGCCTGCGCAGCGTCGCCGAGCGGATCGCCGAGGTGGTGAAGTCGATCGAAGTGATCGCCGGCCAGACCAACCTGTTGGCGCTGAACGCCACCATCGAAGCGGCCCGCGCCGGTGAAGCTGGTCGCGGCTTTGCGGTGGTGGCGGCCGAAGTCAAGGCGCTCGCCGAGCAGACCGCCAAATTCACCGGCGAGATCGAGGGGCAGGTCGATCACGTTCACAGCGCCGCCGACCTCGTCAGCCGGTCGATCGGCGAGATCGGGGCGGTGATGACCGAGGTCGACGACATCACAGCGGCCGTCGCAGGCGCCGCCGAAGCGCAATCGGCCGCGACCGCCGACATCGCCAGGAACATCGAGCAGGCTTACGACGTGGTCAGCGAGATCGCCGGCAGTATCCAGGCGGTGACCGCGAGCGCCCGCGACACCGAGCAATCCGCCGCCTCGACCATGACCGCCTCGACCCATTTGTCGTCGCAGTCGGAGACCCTGGCGCACCGGATCCGCGATTATCTCGGCCGGGTCCGTGCCGACATGCTGGCCCAGCGCGCCGGCTGAAGGTCGCAACGGTCGCGCAGGACTGACGAGTCCTGATGCGAATCGCTGGCAGCACGAGTCGGGCGCCGCGCAGCGGCCGTTGAGGCTGGCTGCGCGCGCTCCTGTCAGCGTCCTGTCAGCCGCGCTAGCATAGGCATGCAGCACGTTTTGCGGCGGCTGCGGGGAGCCGGCGCGTCCGGCATCTTCGGGCCGGCACAGGTGCCAGTGACAGACCCATGCTCCGCTTTTCGACCATCTCGCTTTTGCTGATTGCCGCCGTGCTGGCGTGCGGGACCGCGCGTGCCGGCGACGAACTGCCGATCTCAAAACAGCAGGCCGAACGGGTCGGGATCGAGACCTCGCCGCTGGAGAAGCAGCCCGCCGCCGCCGGCCTTAGTTTCCCCGGCAGGATCGCGGTGCCGCCGGATCGCAGCCGGCTGATGAATGCGCCGCTCGGCGGCCGGATCGAGCGGCTGTTGGTGCGGATCGATACGGTGGTGAGGGCCGGGGATCTGCTGGCCGAGATCCAGAGTCCGGCGCTGGCCAACGCCCAGGCCGAGTATCTGGTCGCCTACAACAAAGAGCGGCTGCTCAAGACCAATCTCGACCGCGAGGAGCAGCTCGCGCCCTATGGCGCGGTGACCAAGAAGCAGGTCATCGTCACCCAGAGCGAATACGAACAGGCCAAGGCCACCGCCGCCGAGCGCCGCCAGGCGCTGCTGCATTACGGCATGACCGAAACGGCGGTCGAGAAACTGGCGGCGAACCAGAAGCTCGATCCCAAGCTGACGCTGATCGCGCCGATCGACGGCGTGGTGCTGGAAAGTCCGACCACGCCCGGCCAGACCGTCGAGGCGCTGGCGCTGGTGTTCAAGCTGGCGCAGCTCGCGCCGCTGTGGGTCGAGATCCAGGTGCCGGCGCTGCGGGCTGAGGATTTCGCGGTCGGCGCGCGGGTCACGCTGCGCGGCCATGATTGCGTCGGCAAGGTGGTGTCGATCGGCTCCAGCGTCGAGCCGACCTCACAGACCGTGATCGTCCGCGCCGAGTTCGACGAGCCCGACACCGATCTGCGGCCCGGTCAGGTGGTCGAGGCGCAGATCGCACCGGTCACCAGCGGCTCGGCCGAATGGCGGGTGAACAGCGGCGCGATGGTGCGCCGGGGCAAGGATGCCTTCGTGTTCGTGCAGACCGACAGCGGCTTCGTCGCCACCCCGGTGAGGGTGCGCGAGGAGCTGCCGCAATTCGCGGTGGTCAGCGGCAGCTTCCGCGGCGACGAGCGGATCGCGGTGCGCGGCATCGCCGCGCTGAAGGGCGCCTGGCAGGGGCTCGGCGGGGTCGAGTAGATGCTGACCCGTCTCGTCGAGTTCTCGCTGTCGCACCGCCTGCTGGTGGTGCTGGCCACGCTGCTGCTGATCGGCGCCGGCGTGCTGGCGTTCCGGCATCTGCCGATCGACGCCTTCCCGGACGTCTCGCCGGTTCAGGTCAAGATCATCATGAAGGCCCCGGGCATGACGCCCGAGGAGGTCGAGACCCGGGTGACGATGCCGCTCGAGCTCGAGATGCTCGGCATCCCCAACAAGACCATCCTGCGCTCGACCACCAAATACGGCCTCGCCGACGTCACCATCGATTTCGCCGACGGCGTCGACATCTATTGGGCCCGCAATCAGGTCGCCGAACGTCTCGCTTCGGCGATGAAGGACATGCCCGACGGCCTCACCGGAGGTCTCGCGCCGATCACCACGCCGCTCGGCGAGATGTTCATGTTCACCATCGAGGGCGGCGACCTGACGATGGCGGAGCGGCGGACATTGCTCGATTGGACCATCCGCCCAGCGCTGCGCACGTTGCCCGGCGTCGCCGACGTCAATTCGCTCGGGGGCTTCGTCCGCAGCTTCGAGATCGTCCCCGACAATCTGGCGATGGCCTCGCACGGCATCTCGATCGACGTTCTGGAAAAGGCGATCGAAAAGAACAACCGCAATGGCGGTGCCGGGCGGCTGTCGGCCGGCGAGGAAGTGCTGCTGGTCCGCGTCGACGGCCAGGTCCGCAATCTCGATGATCTGCGCAACATCGTGCTGGCTTCGCGCGACGGCGGCATGGTGCGGGTGCGCGACGTCGCCGAAGTGCGGATCGGCAGCATCACCCGCTATGGCGCAGTGACGCGCGACGGCCAGGGCGAAGCAGTGCAGGGCCTGGTGCTCGGCCTGCGTGGCGCCAATGCTCGCGACGTCGTCGATGGCGTCCGCGCCAAGTTCAAGGAGCTGGAGCCGACGCTGCCGAAGGGCGTGACGTTGAACGTGTTCTACGACCGCGGCGATCTCGTCGGCCGCGCCGTCGGCACGGTGTCGAAGTCGCTGCTCGAAGCCGTGGTGCTCGTAATCGTGCTGTTGATCCTGTTCCTCGGCGACTGGCGCGCTGCGCTGGTGGTGGCGTTGACGTTGCCGCTGTCGGCGCTCGCCACTTTCGTGTTGATGCGCTGGGCGGGAATGTCGGCCAATCTGATGAGCCTCGGCGGTCTCGCGGTCGCGATCGGCATGCTGATCGACGCCGCCGTGGTGGTGGTCGAGAACGTCGTGTCGCACCTGGCGCACGACCGCCACGCCGCGCAGGTGCCGCTGCTGCACCGGATCTATCAGGCTCTGCGCGAAGTGGTGGTGCCGGTGACCTCGGGCATCGGCATCATCGTCATCGTGTTCCTGCCGCTGCTGACGCTGCAGGGGCTCGAAGGCAAGCTGTTCATTCCGGTGGCGCTGGCGATCGTGTTCGCGCTCGGCTCGTCGCTGCTGCTCGCGCTCACCGTGATCCCGGTGCTGGCGTCGCTGCTGCTGAAGACCGCCGGTCATGGTGACACCTGGCTGGTGCGCAAGATCAGCGCCGGCTACACGCCGGTGCTGCGGTTCGCGCTGCGCCACGAGAAGGCGGTGCTGGCTGTCTCGGCGCTGGCACTGGTCGCGACCGTGTTCGCCTATGGCCAGCTCGGCAAGATCTTCATGCCGACGATGGAAGAAGGCACCCCGATCATCAGCGTCGAGAAGCTGCCGTCGATCGGACTTGAACAGAGCGTCGATCTCGACCTCAAGATTCAGCGGGCGGTGATGGGCGCGGTGCCCGAAGTGAAGAGCATCGTCGCCCGCGTCGGCTCCGACGAACTCGGCCTCGACCCGATGGGGCTGAACCAGACCGATACTTACGTCATCCTCAAGCCCGAGGCGGAGTGGCGCCGGCCGCACGACAAGGACTGGCTGATGGGCGAAGTGCGCAAGGCGCTCGCCGGCTTCCCGGGCATCGGCTTCTCCTTCACCCAGCCGATCGAGATGCGGGTGCAGGAGATGATCATCGGTGCCCGCGGCGACGTGGTGGCGAAGATCTTCGGCACCGACATCCCGACGCTCAACAGGCTGGCCGAACAGATCACCGCGACATTGAAGACGCTGAAGGGCGCCGAAGACGTCCGCACCGCGCTGAACGAAGGCTTCGAATACTACAATGTCGCGATCGACCGGCTGCAGGCCGGCCGGCTCGGGCTCGACGTCGACGCGCTCACCGAGGCGCTGCGCACCCAGATCGAGGGCCGGCAGGCCGGCATCGTGGTCGAGGAAGGCCGCCGCACACCCGTGCTGATCCGCGGCACCGAGACGTTCCGCGAATCCCCGGCACGGCTCCCCGGCATCAATCTGGTGCTCGGCGACGGCAAATCGGTGCCGCTCGCCAACGTCGCCCGGCTGGAGCGGATCGACGGCCCGGTGAAGATCGACCGCGAGAACGGCCGCCGGCTCGCGCTGGTGATGAGCAACGTCTCGGGCCGCGATCTGGTCGGCTTCGTCGACGAGGCCAAGGCTGCGGTGGCCGAGCGGGTCAAGCTGCCGGAAGGCACCAGCATCGTCTGGGGCGGGCAGTTCGAGAACCAGCAGCGCGCCGCGGCACGCCTCGGCATCGTGGTGCCGATCGCGCTGGCGTTGGTGTTCCTGCTGCTGTTCGTAACCTTCTCGTCGCTGCGGCAGTCGCTGTTAGTGTTCATCAACATCCCGTTCGCGCTGATCGGCGGGGTGTTCAGCCTGCTGATCACCGGTGAGTATCTGTCGGTGCCGGCCTCGGTCGGCTTCATCGCGCTGCTCGGCATCGCGGTGCTGAACGGCCTGGTGCTGGTATCGTATTTCAACATGCTGCGCGGCCAGGGGCTGCCGCCGGATCAGATCGTCGAGATCGGCGCGCAGCGGCGGCTGCGGCCGATCCTGCTCACTGCCAGCATCACCGGGTTCGGCTTGGTGCCGCTGCTCTACGCCACCGGTCCGGGCGCCGACGTGCAGCGGCCGCTGGCGGTGGTGGTGATCGGCGGCCTCGTCACCTCGACGCTGCTGACGCTGGTGATCCTGCCTGTGCTGTACCGCCGCTTCGGGATTCCGGCCTCGCACAAGCCGCAGGAGGCCAAGCCATGAGCGCGATGGTGCTGACGCTGCTGGTCCCGGTGACGTTGAAGGACGACGTGATCGCCGCGATGCTGGCGCATGAACCGACCGCGCGCGTCGGCTTCACCGCGCGCGAGGTCGAAGGCTACGGCCGCGACGTCGATTACGACAGCGTGGTCGAACAGGTTCGCGGCCATACGCTGTCGGTCGAGATCGTCGTCACGGCCGACACCGAAGCGTTGCGCGGCCTGCTCGACGCGGTCGGCGACGAGTTCAACGGCCGCGGCGTGCGTTGGCGGATGGTGGCGGCAACAGCGGACGGTCTGCTGTAATCGATCAGATCGGCCACACGATCAGCAGCATCGGCACCGCGACCACAAGCACCACCAGTTCGAGCGGCAGGCCCATCCGCCAGTAATCGGAAAAGCGGAAGCCGCCCGGGCCCATGATCAGCGTGTTGTTCTTGTGGCCGATCGGGGTGAGGAAGGCGCAGGACGAGGCGATCGTCACCGCCATCAGGAATGTGTCGGGATTGCCGCCGACGCGGTGGGCGAGGTCGATCGCGATCGGTCCGGCGACGACGATGGTGGCGACGTTGTTGAGCACGTCGGACAGCGCCATGGTGGCGACCATCAGTGCGATCAGCGCGACGATCGGCGAATAGCCCTGAGTGATTTCGCCGATCCAGCCGGCCACCAGCGCGGTGCCGCCGACACGGTCGAACGCAGCGCCGATCGGCAGCAGGCAGGCCAGCATCACCACCACCGGCCACTCGATCGTCGAGTAGAAGTCGCGCGCCGGCACCAAGCCGAATGCCGCATAGGCCACCACCGCCATCGCGATCGCCACCGTGAACGACAGCAGCCCGAACGAGGCCGCGGCGATCGCCGCGACGAACAGCCCGACGGTGAGCGCGACCTTCCAGGCGCGATACGGCGCGACGTTGATGGTGTTCACCGGCAGCAGCCGCATCGAGTTCAGCGTCGCGGTCGAGGCCGCGCCGGGCCCGGCCAGCAGCAACACGTCGCCGGCTTCGATCAGGCGGTCGCCGATCTTCTCGCGCGCCAGCTTGCCGGCATGGGAAATGCCGAGCAGCGTCAGCCCGAACCGCTTGCGCAACCGCAGCGACGCGGCGGACTGCCCGACCAGATAGGAGTCGGCGCGCACCACCACTTCGACGATGGCCGATCCGCCGCTGCGCTCCTTGGTATCGCCGTCGTTGCCGGCGTCGCTGCGCTTGCGCGCGGGCGCCTCGTGCTCCTCGCCTTCGGCCGACGGTGCTTCCTGCAGATTGGTCGCCTTGATGAAGGCGGCGATGGCGTCGCCCGAGCCTCTCACCACCAGCAGGTCGTCCGGCTCGATGGTGTAGAGCCGGGCGCGGCGCCCCCCCCCCCCCCGGGGGGCGGGCGGGCCCCCCCCCCCCCCCCCCCCCCCCCCCCCCCCCCCCCCCCCCCCCCCCCCCCCCCCCCCCCCCCCCCCCCCCCCCCCCCCCCCCCCCCCCCCCCCCCCGCCAACCG
>NZ_JAMKBZ010000052.1:0-11678 GCF_053772255.1 Rhodopseudomonas parapalustris
CTGATGATGCTGTCACTCCGACTCGAAGCCGCCCGACACCCCTAAATCAATCCAGTTCAGCAAACTTCACGGACGACTATTGACCAGGCGGACGGCCACCAAAAAAACGCCGCCACCAATCATGGTGACGGCAAATGCGCTGCTGATCTCAGTTTCAAGTGATCTAAGTGTCAGTTGATCTAAGCGTCAGTCAGCTATTCGTCGTGACGTTCGGATCCGCGTTCAACTTCTTGTAGGTTTCCTGCTCGGCCGTCACGTCCTTCTCGGCCTGCTGACGGAACTCCTCGTTGCGGCCTTCAGGAGATCCGGCAGCCTGCCACATCTCGTTGGTGCGGTGGCTGATCCGTTGCTCGAGATCGCTTTCCATTCTGTTCTCCAATGCTGAGGATGACAAGGGGAGCTCGCTGTCTACAACCTGCATAGCGGTGCAGCGTTCCGGCGCACGCCACACTCTCCAACGCTGGCAGCTCTCACGTCCTCGTCAACGGCCAGCCTGTCGACCGGTCAGTGCGGCCGAATTGACCGGTTCCGAGCAAAGCAAGAACGCGTAGAGAGTTGAGAATCGGGCCTGTTGTATTGTTCGTCAGGTCTCGCATTCGCTCCGGGAGTACGGCGTCTGCGGTGACTGAGCACTCAGGCCCGAGCTGACCCTTACTCGTCCTGCCGCGTCGATTCGCTTTTGAACCGGCCTCCTGAGCGATGAACTTTTTGGAGTTCAGAAGATTAGCAACGGCAGCCGCATAGCTGCTGGAGAACAACCATGCAATTCTTTCCCTGGTATGCGGCGATGATGCTGACGATTGAGGCCAGGAATGTCATCCAGATTCGCCTGATGAGGATGGCGCTTGGCGAAGTGGGCTGCGGAGCAGAACTGGGCCTCATGGTCCAAGAGAAGGTCGCAGCCCTTTACGAAGCGGGCGGAATCCTCGTCGGTGGAGGAAATCCCACGTCTGTTATCGAGATGTATCGCAAGCACGTGGCCGCGAATGCACGAAGGCTGGCAACGCCCGACAAGCTCGTCAATCAAGGCGCGACGCCCACCTGAATGACCGCTCGTTTGGAGCCTAGCCTTGGGTCAACAGCGGCGTTTCTTCCACAGACGCTTCAACACACATGGATACGGGGACCAGCCCGGCCATGACGGAGATGGTCGAGCCGATCGGCGCGACGGAGCCATCAGACCGCTGCGCCGATGTTCGACAGTCGGCTTGCTCCGTATCGCCCGGCGCCCGGGCGCTTACTTCTTGCCCGGCCCGAACTCCTGATCGCTGAACGGATTCGCGTTCGGCCTGCGGATCGCGACGAAACCGAGCTTCACAGACTGGTGGCAGGAATTGCAGCCGGCGGTGAGCTCGTCATAGGCGCGGGCGAACTGACGGCCGTTCTTGGCGGCAATGGCCGCCGACATCGCATCGAGCGGCTTGGCCATGGTGGTGATGTCGTTGACCGGCAGACTCTGGTAGAGCTGGGCGGCGTCTTCCAGTCTGGCCTTAAGCTGCTTGGTCTCGTAGGTCGCCAGCCCCCAATTGCCTGCCTTGCCGGCGAACCACAGCTTGATGTGTCCCACCTGCGCGCCTTGCATCAGATCGGCGAGGCGTGGCTGCGGACGCTCTCCTCCCCGCGGCTGCTGCGCAGCGGCAAGGGAGATCGTGGTGACGAGCGCGAGCGCGCCGATGATCCCGGCGGAAGGCTTGGCGAGCGAGAACCTCTTCATACGTCATCCCCGATCTTGGACGAGCGCCGCGACTCGACGGCAGGCACGCGATTGAACGTCATCAGTAGCGCGGCGCCGACGTCCAGTTCAATCGGGGCAGCGGCAAGGTTGGTATTCGGCGGGGCATTGCTTTCGCCATGCGGCAAACCGACGCCATGGCACGCTTGCATTCGAGCCCGCGGCAGGCGATGCGAGGCTTCCAACATCTCTGCTCGGATCGCCGATGATCACGCTCCGCCCTCGCCTGGCCTCGCTCGTCACCGTTGTCGCGTTCACTGTAGCCTCGACCTCGGCGGTGCGCGCGGCAGAATTGCTGCCGCCGCCGGTCGATCTCCGCATCCTTGCGATCAACGACTTCCACGGCAATCTGAAGCCGCCGCCCGGCGGCGTCGCGATCGACGATCCGGCCGATCGGACCAGGAAGATTCACGTCCCTGCCGGCGGCGCCGAGCACATGGCGACGCTGGTGAAGGCTCTGCGCAAGGACCATCCCAATTCGATCTTCGTCGCGGCCGGCGATTTGATCGGCGCCAGCCCGTTTCTGTCGGCGATGTTTCACGACGAGCCGACCATCGAGTCGCTGTCGCTGATGGGGCTGGCGCTGTCCTCGGTCGGCAATCACGAATTCGACGAGGGCAAGACCGAACTGATGCGGATGCAGAACGGGGGCTGCCATCCGGTCGATGGCTGCCGGGGGCCGCATCCGTTCAAGGGCGCAAGGTTCAACTACCTCGCCGCCTCCACGGTCGAAAACGCGACCGGCAAAACCATCTTTCCGGCTTACGCAATCCGCTCCTTCGGCGGCGTGCCGGTGGCGTTCATCGGGCTGACGCTGAAGAACACGCCCAATATGGTGTCGCCGCCGGGCGTCGCCGGGCTGTCGTTCAAGGACGAGGCGGAGACGGTCAACGCTCTGATCCCGGAATTGAAGGCCAAGGGCGTCGAGGCAATCGTGGTGCTGATCCACGAGGGCGGCTTTCCGACCGGCGACTACAACGAATGCCCTGGCATCTCGGGGCCGATCGTCGAGATCGTCAACAAGCTCGACCGCGCGGTCGATGTGGTGATCAGCGGCCACACCCACCGCGCCTACACCTGCCGGATCGACGGCCGGCTGGTCACCAGCGGCGACAAATACGGCACGATCGTCACTGCGATCGATCTGAAACTCGATCCGACCACCCATGACGTGATCAGCGCAGCCGCCAACAACACCATCGTCCGAACCGAAACGCTGGCCAAGGACCCAGGGCAGACCAAGCTGATCGCCGCCTACGACAAACTGGCCGGTCCGATCGCGGCGCGGCCGGCCGGCGCGGTGACGGCGGCATTGTCGCGGATGCCTAACGCTGCCGGCGAGAGCGTGCTCGGCGACGTCGTCGCCGACGCCCAGCTCAATGCCACATCCGATCAAGACAAAGGCGGCGCAGAGATCGCGCTGACCAATCCCGGCGGCATCCGCTCCGACATCCTGGGCGGCGTAAGCGGCGCAGTGACCTTTGGCCAGGTGTTTGCCGCGCAGCCGTTCCGCAATCAACTGGTGACGATGACGCTGACCGGCGCTCAGCTCAAGGCCGCACTCGAACAGCAATGGGCGGAGCCGGCGCGGCCGCGGATTCTGCAGGTGTCGAACGGCTTCAGCTTCGCCTGGGATGCGACGGGCGCCGAAGGGAAGCGCATACCGGCCGACAAGATCACGCTGAACGGCACCCCGATCGATCCGGAGCGGGCGTATCGCGTCACGGTGAATGCTTATCTCGCCGCGGGCGGCGACGGCTTCGCGGCGTTCAAGAACGGTGCTGCACCGCAAACAGGAATTTACGACGTCGATGCGCTGTTCGCCTATTTCAAATCGCGCAGCCCGGTGGCACCGCCGACCCCGAACCGGATCGTGCGGCTGAACTGAACCGAGACTGCGGCCTCAGCCTTACGCGGGCCTTTCGTTCGCGGCGGCGAATAACTACATTCATTCGAATATATCGCACCCAATCGTACTCCTATGGATCGGCGGCGGACACTTTCGAATGACCACGCTTTTTTTGACCCATTCCGCGTGCCTCGACCATCACACGCCGGAAGGACATCCCGAGCGCGCCGCGCGACTCGTCGCCATCAACAAGACGCTCGCTGAGGATCGTTTCGCAGCGCTGGCGCGCGCGGAATCGCCGATCGGCTCGCTCGAGCACATCGCGCTGTGCCACACCGATCATCACATCGTCGAGCTGCGCCATTTGTCGCCATCGACCGGCACCGTCTATGTCGACGGCGACACCTCGATGTCGCCCGGCACGTTCGAAGCCGCGTTGCGCGGAGTCGGCGGCTCGGTCGCAGCCGTCGACGCGGTGATGAAGGGCACGGCGGCCAACGCGTTCGTCGCCACCCGCCCGCCCGGGCATCACGCCGAGATCACCAAGCCGATGGGCTTCTGCTTCTTCGGCAACGCCGCGATCGCGGCGCGCTACGCTCAGCGGCAATACGGCATCGAGCGGGCCGCGGTGGTGGATTTCGACGTGCACCACGGCAACGGCACCCAAGACATCTTTTGGGGCGATCGCACCGTGATGTATTGCTCCACCCACCAGATGCCGCTGTTCCCCGGCACCGGCTCGGCCGGCGAGCGCGGAGAATACGACAATATCGTCAATGCCCCCCTCGCCTCCGAAGACGGCGGAACCGAGTTCCGGCTCGCGTTCGAGCAGGCGATCCTCCCCCAGCTCAAACGGTTCGCGCCGGAATTGATCGTGATTTCAGCCGGTTTCGACGCGCATTATCGCGATCCTCTGGCCAGCCTGAACCTGCGCGCCGAGGATTTCGGCTGGGTCACGAAACGTTTGATGGAAGTGGCGGATCAGACCGCCGGCGGCCGCATTGTCTCGGTGCTCGAGGGGGGGTATGACCTGCAGGGCCTGAGTGAATCTGTTGCGGCTCATGTGGGCGCCCTGATGGGCGCTTGAACCAGCCGCCCCGCCGGGCGACCAAGAACAACAACGAGAACATGCCCACCGCGCAGCCGCGGTGCCGCCAGGAATGCGAAATGGCCGAAGCCTCCACCGCCGAAGTGAAAAAGCTCAGTTTCGAGCGCGCGCTCGAGGAACTCGAGGGGATCGTCAAGCGGCTCGAGGACGGCAAGGTTCCGCTGGAAGAGTCGGTCATGATCTATGAGCGCGGCGAAGCCCTGAAGCGGCGCTGCGAAGACCTGCTGCGTCAGGCCGAGGCCCGGGTCGACAAAATCACCACCGATGCCCAGGGCACGCCGACCGGGACAGAGCCGCTGGACGTGCAATAGCCCATGCAAAAGGTATCTGGCTACACTCTTGCCACGGCTCGACCGTGGTTGCGCCGCAACACCGGTGCTCGAAAGTTCGTCCCATCAACCTTCTTGGCCGAAAGTCTGCGCCGCCCGACCAGGGCTTGGGCGTGCGGTGGTTGGCATTAAATGAGGGTTTGTGTAAAGGTATGAGCTTATGCGCCGAGCCTGACACTTGCCGGGATGGTACTGTCAAGTTTGGTGGACGTGTGCAGCCGCAATAAGTGATCCAGATCATGTCGTCGGTCAGGAGCACACACGCTTCGATCGTCGATTTCTCCTGAAGCAGGAGTGCAGGAGCCGGGTGAGGCTCGTGCAGACCGGACACTCGGACCATTCGTCGAGGGACTCACCACCCTATAGTTATAGACTGGAATATCGCCGTGACCGAATTTAGTAAAACGCCGCTTCTCGACACCATTCGCACACCGGAAGATCTGCGCAAGCTGCGCGTCGATCAGGTTCGGCAGGTCGCCGACGAATTGCGACTGGAGACGATCGACGCGGTATCGGTCACCGGCGGGCATTTCGGCGCCGGCCTCGGCGTCGTCGAGCTGACCACCGCGATCCATTACGTGTTCGACACCCCGCGCGACCGGCTGATCTGGGACGTCGGCCACCAGGCCTACCCGCACAAGATCCTGACCGGGCGCCGCGACCGCATCCGCACCCTGCGCATGGGCGGAGGCCTGTCCGGCTTCGCCAAGCGCACCGAGAGCGACTACGATCCGTTCGGCGCCGGCCATTCCTCGACCTCGATTTCCGCCGGCCTCGGCATGGCGGTGGCGAGCGAGCTCGCCGGCATCAAGAACAACGTCATCGCGGTGATCGGCGACGGCTCGATCTCGGCCGGCATGGCCTACGAGGCGATGAACAACGCCGGTGCGATGAACTCGCGGCTGATCGTGATCCTCAACGACAACAATATGTCGATCGCCCCGCCGGTCGGCGCGATGTCGTCGTATCTGTCGCGGCTGTATTCGGGCAAGACCTACCGGTCGTTGCGCGAGGCCGGCAAGCAGATCGGCAAGCACCTGCCGAAGGTGATCGCCGACCGCGCCGCGCGCGCCGAGGAATATTCCCGCGGCTTCATGGTCAATGGCGGCACGCTGTTCGAGGAGCTCGGCTTCTATTATGTGGGCCCGATTGACGGGCACAATCTCGACCACCTGCTGCCGGTCCTGCAGAACGTCCGCGACGCCGACACCGGTCCGTTCCTGATCCACGTCGTCACCCAGAAGGGCAAGGGCTACGGTCCGGCCGAAGCAGCCGCCGACAAATATCACGCGGTGGTCAAGTTCGACATCGCCACCGGCGCTCAGTCCAAGGCCAAGTCGAACGCGCCGTCGTACCAGAACGTGTTCGGCCAAAGCCTGGTCAAGGAAGCCGAGAAAGACGACAAGATCGTCGGCATCACCGCCGCGATGCCGTCCGGCACCGGCATCGACATCTTCGAGAAGTCGTTCCCGAAGCGCACCTTCGACGTCGGCATCGCCGAACAGCACGCCGTGACCTTCGCGGCCGGCCTCGCCACCGAGGGCTACAAGCCGTTCTGCGCAATCTATTCGACCTTCTTGCAGCGCGCCTACGACCAGGTTGTCCACGACGTCTGCATCCAGAACCTGCCGGTCCGCTTCGCGATCGACCGCGCCGGCCTGGTCGGCGCCGACGGTGCGACCCATGCGGGTTCGTTCGACAACGCCTATCTGGGCTGCCTGCCCAATATCGTGATCATGGCGGCCGCGGACGAGTCCGAGCTGGTGCACATGGTCGCGACTCAGGTCGCGCTCAACGACCGTCCGAGCGCGGTGCGCTATCCGCGCGGCGAAGGCCGCGGCGTCGAAATGCCCGACGTCGGCGTGCCGCTGGAAATCGGCAAGGGCCGCGTCATCCGCCAGGGCAACAAGATCGCTCTGCTGTCGTTCGGCACCCGGCTCGCCGAGGCCGAGAAGGCCGCCGACGAACTCGCCACGCTGGGCCTCTCCACCACCGTCGCCGACGCCCGCTTCATGAAGCCGCTCGACGTCGAGCTGGTGACCAAGCTCGCCCGCGACCACGAAGTGCTGCTCACCATCGAGGAAGGCTCGATCGGCGGCTTCGGCAGCCATGTGATGCAGACGCTGGCCGAGCACGGCTTGCTCGACGGCGAGGTCAAGATGCGGGCGATGGTGCTGCCCGACGTGTTCCTCGACCACGACACCCCGGCGGCGATGTACGCCCGCGCCGGCCTCGACGCCAAGGCGATCGTCAAGAAGGTGTTCGAAGCGCTCGGCAAGGACGCCGCGACCGGGACCTCGAAGCTGGCGTGAGGCGGCGGAGTTCTCTTACCCTCCCCCTCCAGGGGAGGGTGAAATTCGCACTCACCCGCCCATGAAGATCTACCTCGCCGGCCCCGACGTCTTCCTGCCCGATGCGCTCGAGATTGGCCGGCGCAAGGTCGAGTTGTGCGCGGACCACGGGCTCCAGGGCCTTTTCCCGCTCGACAATGTGGTCGCGCTCGCCGCGCATGACGCCTCGCTGCAGATCTTCCGCGGCAACGAGGCGATGATGAACGACGCTGATGCGATCATCGCCAATCTGACGCCGTTCCGCGGTCCCAGTGCCGACGCCGGCACAGTGTACGAGCTCGGCTATATGGCCGGACGCGGCAAGCTGGTGCTCGGCTATTCGAACGATCCGGCCAACTATGTCGCGCGCGTGAAGCAGTTCGAAACCGTCGAGAGCCGCGACGGCCTGTTGATCGGCGCCGACGGCCTCGCGGTCGAGGATTTCGGCCTCGCCGACAATCTGATGCTGATCCACTGCCTCGATCTGCACGGCGCGCCGCTGGTGACGCCGCGCGCAGCGCCCGCCGATCCATGGCACAATCTCGACAGCTTCACCGCCTGCGTCCGGATCGCGGCGCAGCGGCTGCGGCCACACCAGCCGCGCTGAGCCATGGCGAAATCACCCGACGCCCCGTCCCGGAAGCGCGCCGACGTCGTGCTGGTCGAACGCGGTCTGTTCGACAGCCGCGCGCGGGCGCAGGCGGCGATCGAAGCCGGCCTCGTCTTCGCTGACGGCAAGCCGGTCACCAAAGTCTCCGAGCCGGTCGCGCTCGATGCCGTGCTCGAAGCGCAACCGGCGCATCCCTGGGTGTCGCGCGGCGGCGTCAAGCTCGCCGGCGCGCTGGAGCGCTATCCGATCGAGATCGAGGATCACGTCTGCCTCGACGTCGGCTCTTCCACCGGCGGCTTCACCGAGGTGCTGCTGGCGAACGGCGCCGCATTGGTGTTTGCGGTCGATGTCGGCCGCGATCAGCTCCATGCCTCGCTGCGCGGCCATCCCAAGATCGTCTCGATGGAAGAGACCGACATCCGCAAGCTCGAAGGCACCCGTCTGCCGCAGCGACCGGACGTGGTGGTGATCGATGCCAGCTTCATTTCGCTGAAGCAGGTGCTGCCCGCGGCGCTGTCGCTTGCCGCATCGCCGATGAGTCTGCTGGCGCTGATCAAGCCGCAATTCGAGGCTCCCTCGAAGCGCGGCATCGTGCGCGACGCCAAGGTGCATCGCGCAGTGTGCGACGACGCCATCGCCCTCGCCGCTTCGCTCGGCTGCCGCGACATCGAGGTCTTTGCGTCCTCGATCGCCGGCGGTGACGGCAACGTCGAATTCTTCCTCGGTGCAAAGCGCGGCTAAGAGCTTCCAAGGCGCGACGTCTTGGCCGGAACCAAAGTCTTACTCCGGCCGCAACTTCCGCTATGGTGCGCGCCATGACCGTACCTGGTTCCAACATCGCCGCCGGCGCACTCGCGCCGGCGAAGTCGTCTGCGTGGCGAACAGAGCTGATCGAAACGCTGTGGCTCGCGTGGCCGATGGCGATGACTCAGCTCGGCCAGATCGCGATGATGACCACCGATCTGGCGCTGATCGGCCGGCTCGGCGACACCGCCGTGGCGGCGGCGGCGCTGGCGCATATCGTGCTGTTCTCCACATTCACCATGGGCCTTGGCCTAGTCTCCGCGGTGACGCCGCTGGCCGCGCAGGCGTTCGGCGCCCGCGCGCCGCGGCAGGTCCGCGCGTCGCTCCGCGTCGGGCTGTGGGCGGGCGTGATAGCCGGCATTCCGCTGACGCTCGGCCAGTTGTACGGCGAGGAGTTGCTGGTCGCGCTCGGCCAGGACGCAACGACGTCGCGCCTCGCCGGCGACTATCTCGACGGGCTGGCGTGGTCGCTGGTGCCGGGCTGGCTGTTCATTGCGCTGCGCGGCTTCATGGGCGCAGTGAACCGGCCCGAGCCGGCGCTGTGGATCATGCTGACCGCAATCCCGATCAATCTCGGCCTTGCTTACGCGCTGATCCACGGCTCGCTCGGCCTGCCGCGCCTCGAGATCTTCGGCGCTGGTCTGGCCACCACCATCGTGTCGTGGGCGATGTGCATCGCCGCCGCAGTAGTATGCGTGACGATGCGCCCGTTCCGGAAGTACCAGGTGTTCGGCGAGTTGTTCCGGTTCGACGGTGAGCTGATGCGGCGGTTGTTGCAGCTCGGCCTGCCGATCTCCGGCGCTTCCGTGCTCGAATACGGCGTGTTCGGCGCTGCAGCTCTGCTGATGGGCCTGTTCGGCACCACCGCGCTCGCGGCGCACCAGATCGCCCTGCAGGTCGCAGCGATCATGTTCATGGTGCCGATGGGGATTTCCGTCGCCGCCACGGTGCGGGTCGGCCACGCGGTCGGCCGCGGCGATCCGCCCGGCGCGCGCCGCGCCGGCTTCGCGGCGATCGGCCTCGGTTTTGCGTTTATGGCGGCGATGACTCTGCTGGTGGCGCTGACCCGGCATCAGATCCCGTATCTGTTTCTCGGGGAGTCGGAGACCGCCACGGCGACCGCGACGCTCACCGCATCGTTGCTGATCGTCGGCGCCAGCTTCTTCATCGCCGACGGTTTGCAAGTGGTCGCCAATGGCGCGCTGCGGGGGCGCAACGACACCAAGATACCGCTGCTGTTCGCAGTGCTCGGGTTCTGGCTGATCGGCTTTCCGTTCTGCTGGGTGCTCGGCTTCCACACCGAGCTCGGCCCGTTCGGTGTCTGGATCGGGCTTGCAATCGGCCTCATCGTCTACGCCGCGCTTCTGATGTGGCGCTTCCACCGACTGACGCGGGACTCGATGGCAGCCGCCGTCGCCGCCTGATCAGTTCCGGCTTTACGGCCTGCCGGCCGGAGACTATCGCATCGCCATGATCCAGACCCTGACGATCGATCAGCTCGGCCACCGCGGCGACGGCGTCAGCCTGTCGCAAGGCAGCGCGATCTACGTTCCGTTTGCCCTGCCCGGCGAAACCGTCGAGGTCGAAGCAGTTCAAGGCCATCCCGACCGCCGCAAACTGCTGCGCGTCGAGGTGGCGAGCTCCGACCGGATCGCGCCGTTCTGTCCGCATTTCGGCGTGTGCGGCGGCTGCGCGATCCAGCACTTGGGCGACGAGCCGTATCGGACGTGGAAGCGCAATCTCGTGATCGAGACGCTGACGCAAGCGGGAATCGACGTCCCGGTCGATCCGCTGATCGATGCGCATGGGGCAGGACGCCGCCGTATCACGCTGCATGCCCGCAGGGGCACGCACGACATCCTCAAAGTCGGCTTCAGCGCCACGGCAAGTCACGAGATCATCGGCATCGATCACTGCCCGATCCTCGATCCGGCGCTCGGCGGCGCGCTGGAAGCGGCGTGGGCGCTGGCGGAATCCCTGACACCGGTCGGCAAGCCGCTCGACATTCAAGTCACTGCTACCGAAAACGGCCTCGATATCGACGTGCGCGGCTCTGGGCCGCTGCCGCCGAAGATGATCACGTCGCTATCGCAGCTCGCCGAGCAGCACAAGCTGGCCCGGCTGACCCGGCACGGCGAATTGGTGCTGCTGCGCCGGCCGCCTGCGGTGGCGATCGGCAAGGCCAAGGTGACGCTTCCGCCGGGCGCGTTCCTGCAGGCGACGGCGCTCGGCGAGGAGACGTTGGCGAAGCTCGCGATGGCACATCTCGGCCGCGCCAAGCAGGTCGCGGATCTGTTCTGCGGCATCGGCCCGTTTGCGCTTCGCCTCGCCGAGAAAGCGCGGGTGTTCGCCTGTGACAGCGATGCGCCCGCAGTCGCCGCGCTGCAGAAAGCCGCACCGGGAACGCCGGGACTGAAGCCGGTGAAGGCGGAAGCCCGCGATCTGTTCCGGCGGCCACTGGCACCGCCCGAGCTACGCGATTTCGACGCCGTGCTGTTCGATCCGCCGCGCCAGGGCGCGCAAGCGCAGGCCGCACAACTCGCGGCCAGCCGCGTGCCTCTGGTGATCGCAGTGTCGTGCAACGCCACCACCTTCGCCCGCGACGCGAAGCTGCTGATCGACGGCGGCTACAAACTGGAACGCGTGACCCCTGTCGATCAGTTCAAGTACACGCCGCATGTCGAACTGGTGGCGGTGTTGCGGAAGCAGTAGTTCAAAGCGTCATTCCGGGGCGCTCGCGAACGCGAGCGAACACGGAATCTGGAGCTGTCGAGCAACCGGCATTTCAGTCGTCCGTGAAGTTTGCTGAACTGGATTGATTTAGGGGTGTCGGGCGGCTTCGAGTCGGAGTGACAGCATCATCAGCAGGGCACGCAAAAGCCGTTTGAACCAGCGCAGCAGCAAGTGGAAGTTGAA
>NZ_JAMKBZ010000053.1:0-10659 GCF_053772255.1 Rhodopseudomonas parapalustris
TCAACATCAATTACTTTGCTTTCTTGGTGTGGCTGCTGTTCAAACTTAATTTCTTTCTTAGGTGCCTTTTCAATCTCTTCGTTAACTTCAAATTCTGCACCGGTAATAATATCTTTTTCATCATATTTCTGTTCTTCATCCGTCCTATCGAATGCATCTTGTAGCAAGATATCCGAATCATCTGAGGTGTTAATAAACATCTTGCAAGCACGATTTATTACAGTTTTCTTTGCCATTTCATCACTAAACTCTTTGTGAACAGAACCGCCGGTTCTTGACTTGCTCCAAGCCGTTCTAATCTGTCCTATGTTCATAACTTCAATGTAGTTTTGACCATCGTCTTTAACTACTACTGCATATGCTCCTTTTATTTTGGCAGGATCTATATTTTCAAAACTTTGTTCATGCTTAGTTATTTTTTTTAAACCTGTATCTAAATCAAGCTCATAGGCGAATTCATCACCCTCGTAAATTACATTTGCAAATACATCTTTTACGCCCTTAAGTCTCTTGGTTACCGCTGCCGTACCCATGTAACTTCTCATAAGGGTTAACTTACTGCCATATACCACAAAATAGCATTGCTTCTTTACCGGGTTCAAACCCTGAACAACCATGTCCATTAATGAATTAGCTATGCTTTCCTTTGTGCATACTTCTAGGGCCGGTTTTTTATCTTTGTCTTGCACGCCTTGAAGGATAAGCCATGCAGATTTAAGAGCATTTTCAGCGCTGTAATTTTTAGGGATTAATAAGTCTCCTTGCTTGCTTAGTGCTTGCACCCTAGAAAGTACTCCATCTGTAATATTTCTCTCCTGCTGAGTTGTTGCTACTGCTTTTGCTTCACTCATTTATTTCCCCTCATTTCCATTAAAAATAGTTTTAAAAGTATATTGGCATGAAAATTCAAATGCCTGTCGCTTTGCAAAACCCTGCTTTATCATTTCGTCATAAACACTTTTGTTTATACTGACGATTGTAGGAATGAAATCTTTTAGCATTTCCGCTCCTTGTTTCGCAGCACTAACATTTAAGCAATTTTCAGCTTGCTTTAAAATATCATCGTTCATTTACATTACCTCACTTTCAATTCTTAAAACTTTGTCCTTTTCGCTAACTATAAGGTTTATAACCTGGCTGTTAGTATCAATGAGTTTTGTAACGCTCTCCCTGTTGTCTATAAATATTGGTGCCTGTACATTGTAGTGGTCACATAGAGTATTAATTATGTCTATACCGCCGTTTATTCTTGCGGCAGAATTTAAGTTTGAATTATAAGGCACTCCATTAACAAGAACCTCACAGCACTCTTCTACGCCTCCATTAACCTGTGTGTTAAAGAGTTTAAATTTCACATAGCTAAATTTAGCGTTTATGCTGCTTTCCAAGAGTTCAACCTTTGTCTTTATAAACTCTTCGCATAAGTATTCTTGACCTTCTAAAGCGGCAATCTGTTGAGCCAAAACCTTCTCCTGTTCCTTGAGTTCAACAATCCTTTTATTAAGAGATTCATTTTGCTCTTTGCAGAATAACTGCTTCTCAACCTCTCTTAATTCCAGTTGTAAAGTTTGTTTTCTAGCCTTAAGCTGTAAGCCATTGTTGTTTTCTACCGGCTTATTAAGCTTTGTTTCAAGCTCTGCAATCTGCTTGGATACTTCTACAGCCTCGGGTGGTAGTTTGTAATCAGTAATGCTGTAGTTAGCTTTAAAAGCCTCCTGTTCAGCAATAGAGTTTTGAGCAACTTTAATTTCTTCATCTAGCCCAACCAATTGCTTTTGCAACCCTTCCAGTTCTGTTTTAAGTGCGGTTACTTGGTTGTTTAAGCCCATACCTGTAGTACTAATTATTTTCTTATTCTCAGCCTTATTGATGTTAAAGCTTTTCTGCATTTCAGCTTTCTTATTTTCAATATCATCTGGATCCAGTGGTCTATTGCATGTAGGGCAAACAAAAGAGTTTTCATCAATAACCAATTCTTTTTTATCTTCTTCTGTCCACTGTGTACGTAACTCTTTCATTCTGTTCTCTTTTTCAGATATCTTATCTTTTGTAGCTTGCATTGAAGCCTCAAGCATATTCTTTTTTGATTCCAGTTTAATTATTTGAGTATTGAACTGGCTTATTTTAACATCAGCATCATTGAGTGGCTTATATGCATCCTGCTTAGATTGATTTTGTATGTTTTGCAGCTGCGTTTTAAGCTCATACAGCCTTTGGTTGTCCTTAAATCTTTCACCGCTAATTTTTGAAGAATCCTGCAGCATATCATCAACACTTTTTATCTCTGCCTCATACTCTTTCTTTTTGATTTCAAGGGCTTCAAAATCATAATCTTTAATAGCATTATTACATTCGTCAATCCTTGGCTGCGTTTGCTTAATATCATCGTTCAATTTCTTCCTACGTGCCTGTATTGACCTTTTGAGTGTATCTATATCCTTGTCTACTAAAAGGCTTCCTAAAGGCTTTAAAGAAGGATTATAGTTAATCACTCTATCGGTATCTACATTGCCGATAATATCAAGCAATACTTTCCTTCTATCCTGCCACTTTATTGTTGAAGCAAAGTATAAAGGATTAGTGATAAGCTTGAATATTTCTTCCGGAAGAAGATCATTTATCTTATCCTGATATTCTGATTTCTTCACCGGCACATCATCTATGTAGTATAGAGTTTCATGCCCTGTAAGTTCTTTCGTGGCTTCTCCGCGCTTCTTAGTCCATTTCTCCCTGTAAGTCTTTTGCAGAGTAAGTTGCTTACCGTCAACTGTTAAGGCTCCAATTACTTCATGATTAAGCTCATGCATAGGCTCTCCGTTAGATTGAAGAGTCTTAATGTCAAAGTTTTTATTATCATGGCTGTCTTTATCGAACAGCAGCCATGCAAAGGAATCATTAATTGTTGTCTTGCCTGTGCCGTTTTCTCCGAATATATTTGTAATAGAGCCGAAGCCTATTTGCATGTCCTTTATTCCCATGAAGTTGTGTAGAATTAAACTCTTTAGGATTATTTGCTTTGCCATTATTTAATCCCCCTCAATTCTTTAATACAGCTCTTGCATACCTTCTTGCCTTTATAGTCAATAACTCCGTCTGCTTCACCGCAGAACATGCATGCAGGAGAATATTTTTTAAGCAGTATAGTATTGCCCTCCGTATATATTTCAAGTGGATCATCTTCTTTTATATCCAAAGTCCTCCTCAGCTCCTTAGGAAGAACAATTCTTCCAAGTGGGTCAACCTTTCTTACGATTCCTGTTGATTTCATCTTTTCTATCCTCCATTTGATTTATTTTATAATCGTGTTATAATGTTCTTAGGAATTTTTCTTCGGCTTCTTCTAGAAGCTCTTTTTTTATGTCTGTTTTCCAAAATTGCTACTGCAATACACGGTATATATAAACACCCCCAAAATATTAATAGGTCGATTTTAGACACCTCCTTATCTGCTAAAATAATCAATGTTTGTTTTAAACCCTGTTATCTCACCATTTTCAATGAACACAAATTCGGTCACAACCTTATCCATTTCAGATAGCGGAGCATCAAAATACTCTTCTTCGTTCTCGTCATATTTACTAAACCAATATTCAACATTATCATCACAACTTGAATTTTTAAAAATGAAATATGGCGTTATTTCTTCGTTAAGTTCTAAGATCGCATCAGCTATTTCCTTAAACCTTTTGGCGATATGTTCAGCTTTCAAAAGATATTCTCCGTCTGAATTTTTACTAAATTTGCTGTTGACCTCAACAAACTGCAAAATGCTATTTGCTATTAACTCTTTATCTTTTGTGAAAAAAATTTGCTGATTACTCATTTCCCAACAGATTCTATCTGCTATGCATCCACAGTTATTCACCTTGTCATTTAATGGTCTAAAAAGGCTGGAGTCCATAATAATGCTCTTTTTATAACCATATGGAGTGCTTATCAATTGCGGAATGTATTTATCTGATAAGACATCCCAAACTATCGGTGAAAAATACCATGAATTTCTAAATTCCGTTAACTCCGTACCATTAAAGTTTTTATCCATTACCCATAAACTGCTTGAACTCATTTTAAGTTCCTCCTTATTTTTTAAAGTAATAATTTTTATCTGTTCATCCTCAACTATTTCTTATTTAAAATTACCGCTTCACCTAATGGCTTATTGATTACATTTAATGTCCCTTGAAAGCATATGCCTATGCTTAAATCCAACATTTCAAGCTGTTCTTTATTCAAGTCTACAGGATAAATAATTCCGCCTTTACAGTACATAATAACTATCCCATCGCTTTTCCCATCAGACATATTGTTCAAATTACTGGCTCCCTTCTAAAACAATATTGAATTTCAATCTTTCATTTCTTTTCATTTAACAAATCAATAAATATTTTAATTTCAAGCAATTTATCTTTAGTTACAACCATTCTGCACCATCCATCATTATCGGCTTCGTGCTGTATGATGTCATTTAGCTCCATGAAGGAATCTATGAACACTTTATTCTGCTTTTTTAATTTCCTGTTTTCTATGTCTAGGCTCCATGTACAAAGATAAATAGATGTAAGCCATAAAGCTTGTGATAGCAACACTATCCATAATCCAATACCTAAATTAGTTATCGCCCCAAGTTTGACTCCTATAACGTAAGTAGGTAGAAAACATATTGCTCCTAAAACAGTGCCTATTATTTGTTTTTTGTCTCTAAATTTAAACATTTTTGCTCCTTTCTCAATGGATTCAAATTAAATCTTGCATTGTGAATTAATTCAATGCTTTTTCCGCTATTTCTCTCGCTATATATAACTCATTAGTTTCTTCCGAATCAATTTTACATTCTTCATCTTCTGCTTCTTCGTTATATGCTTTTATAAATGATTGAACATCATCGTCTTCAATGCCGGTATCCCACAGGTTCATAATAGTACTAAGTGCATGTCTAAGTGATTCGTGCTCTTGCTCTATGTTTACCTTTTGTAAGTACTCAGTAGCAAATGAACCGCAGAAACCTTCAAGAAATATTAACCCATATGGATTTTTGCCACCGCTCATGTATTCATCTGTCCTGCAAGTCCATATCTTGCCGTTATATGTCTCAGCTTCTATACAAGTATGCATAACAACTTTGTCACCTTTTTTTAATAAATTATTTTTCATGTCAATCCTTTCTTTCTTCCAAATAATTCTCCATTGCATCCTCACAACAACAGCCTTCGCATAAAGTCTCCGGATGGTGCGATTCTTTAGGCCATGGGCAATGTTTACATAATTCATCAGTTCCTACTATCTCATCAAGCAAGTCATACTCTTGTTGTGTAAATTCCATAAATAAATCCACTCCTTCACAATAATTTCAGATTCCTCAGTTCCTCCCCTCCTTCTCCGTCAGAAACAATCCATCCGGCGTAACTCTTAAGTTGTATTTGTTGGTGTTAATCCCTAGGTTATAAGTTATCCTTTGTAGCTTAGCCTGTGCCTTTTCATTATGCTTATTAAACTGCTTCCATCTGTTTCTATCTGCTGCTTTGTTGGCTCTATACATGATGAATATATATTGCTGCAGCAGTTTCTTATTAGTGCCGGTTAATTTAATATCCCGGTCCATTACTCTTTACTCCTTTCCTATTCTCTTTTTTATCATCCTTTGTAACCGTCAATTCTTTTAGCTCTTGCTTTACTGACTTTTCATCTTCGAGGCTTATTATTTTATATGCCGCAACCGCTGCTACTGCATATGCCGGTAACATTCCGCTTATTGCTGCCATACCAAATACTCCAACTACTCCGATAGCTTTAAACTTATTCATTGCATATCCTCCAAACAAGCATTAATTGATTCTAGGTCATAAAGTCCTTTAGTCTTTTCATTAAGCTGTTTGGCGTATACTTCTGCATCCTCATAACCCCTGTTAAAAGTTGCGGATACAGTATCAATTAATAATTCTTCCGGCGTTTTTAATTCTTCATCATGTGTAAATATAACTTCATTGTCCTCGATAACAGTAAAAGTGTAGCTTGTTTCCATGTTATTACCTCCGTTATATTTACTTTTTAAAATTATTGAATTTGTTCAAAGTCAACCGATTCAGAATAGTATCCGTTAGATTCTCCATACCATCTGATTGTCACATAGCCTTTTTCTGAAGCTAATTTATAAAATGTCCAAGTATTACTTCCCCACTCAGTTTCACCACTGTTCGAAGATTCTTCTGCTGATACTATAGGAACTCCGATTAAATCTTGTATATCGCCAGAAATATCTTCAATCGACACATCTTCACAACAGTCTTGACAATGATACATTTTGTATTTAGTGCCATCCTCACAAAGGAAAAGTATTTCATCCGGTTCTCGATATACTTGAATATCAGACAAAATCTTTCCGTTAAGTTCCTTAAGCTCTACAAATTGATTCATAATAAATCCATCCTTTCTCTAAGCTACTCCATGCTTTATAGACATTTCTTTTACTATGGCGGTGTAAATTTCAACCAGCTTCTTATCCTCAGAGATTACATCAAGGAAATTCATAGCATTTGCTTTGCTCTTTGATGTACCGCCTAATATTGCTCTGGCTCTCATGTTGTCTAGCCGTCTCTTTAAATCACATGAAGCTCTTTCCTGCAAAGCTTTGTAAATTTCTTCTTTAGGCTTTTGATAATCATTAAGTTTAAAACCGATTTTCTTAACTAAGGTATTTGTTTCATCCCTCCAGCTTTCGGAAGGTCTTATCTCGATAACTTCTTTCATATTTTCAACTTTTTCTTCTACGGCTGCCGCCTGTTGCTTTACTATTTCAACTTGCATCCTCATATCTTTCATTTCCTGTAGCTGGGCTATAAGTACATCTTCTATGCATTTCGGTTTACTTGCATTAAAATAGGTTTCCTCAAGCTGTTCGTAAACTTCCCAAGCTTCATCGGTGTCCAATATTTTGGCGTGCCTTGCTGCTCCTCGGTCTGTCCATAAATAGAGTACTGATACAAACTTTAGGCTTTCATCATTATGATGAATACCTTTGAAGTCTTTTAGTGCCTCACCTTGGAGCATGTAATAATGTTTACCTTCTACGAATCTTTCAATGTTACGGTTAAAGTTATTGCTTATTATCTTTTTATCAGTGCCAAAACTGTCTGCAAGTACATCTGTAGTTACAATTCTTTGATTCTTATATTCCATTGGCATTAATTTGTTCATACAAAACCTCCTTTTGCTATCATTTTGAATTAGTTAATTCTTTAAATCTTTCCATTGTTTTTCTTCCAGTTTCTTTATTGGCCATTCCATAGAACATCAACATTGCAAACATTTCATAATCTCCTTTTGCTTCTGAAAGGCAATAATCAATAAACTTGAATAAAACATTTGCGCTATTTTTCATTTGAATGGTTTTCCTTCCAGACCTGTTCAATAATTACGTCAATTTCCTCTACAGTTAACCATCTGCCTAACTTTGCACGCTGATTCTCGATTCTCCGTAAGCTTTCTTCAGCAACTGGTTCCAACTCAAAACCTCCTTTTGTAGTTTGTCCCCTGATATGGTAAAATCTTGTTGAAAGGGGGTGCGTTAAATGGATTTAAAATATATCCAGCCAATAAAATGTGAAGAAGTACGAATTTTGTTAAACGAGTATATAAATAAATTAAAATGCAATCTATTAATCACAACATCGGCAGGATTTTATTTAGTTAATAAAATCGACAATTATGTTGCTAAATTTGAGCCAAATTCATACATAGTTTTAAATGATGTTACATTTATTCCAAATGCACTAAGAATGAGGCCGCTTCAAACTAAAGAAATATATTTATTTTATGACCAAATTATTTCGATTAGCGAAATTCAGAATGTATCTGATTTTTTATCGTCTCTGCAATCTCCTTAGCTACTGTTCTTCCATTAACTTGAACTATAATTTCTCTCGGCTGCATTTGAACTTGTTCTTCAAGTGCAGCTATATCCTTTCCAAGTCTCTCCAAGGCTTGCCCCATTTTTATATGTAAGTCTTTAATGTCACTTAGTAATTGCTCTATTCTGTCCAGTGTTCTCACCTCTCTTTCTGTTTTAAAACCTGTCCCCTTTGTGCTAGAATTAAATGGAAAGGGGGTATATTATGTCAGAAAAGAACTTTTGTCCATTTATTAAAGATATCTGTCGTGATGATTGTGTTTTTAAGTATCATAAAGTAGCTTTAAATCATTCTGTTTCCGACTGCCTTATTGCAGTAAAGCTATCGGATATAAATGAGCGTCAAGATGATGCTTTAAACATGATACTTAGAGAAATAAGAAAATAATTAATTCTTACTCCAAAACTGTTCAATAAACTCTTCTGAAACTTGCACAGTTGAACCGCTTTGAATAGTATTCTTTGTATCGCTTAATATTTCTAATGCCATTGATACTGTGCATTTTTCTTTTTGCAGCACATTGATTATGTCTGATATGATTTTCTTTTTATTTGTTTCCAGTGTTCTCACCTCCATATCAATTTAAATTAAGTATCTCTTTGAGTACCGGTATAACACTTTCAAAATACCTGAAGCTTTCAACTTCCTTTGAGCTGTATTTTGATTTATCATGAAATAGTTTTCCGTACTGCTCGGTTTTAAGATTATGCTTATTTGTTAACTTGCCTACCTTGTTAGATGTTATTCCAAGTATTTCTCCCAGCTCTGTTGCTGAATAAGTCTTTTGTATAGCTTCCGGAAGCGGTAACAAGGGTTTTCCTGCCACTATAGCCGTTGCATGAGAGTAAAGTACTTGTTTATATTCCTTGCTCAATTCTGCCTTATCTGCTAGCTTTAAAAGGATATTTGCCTTACGTGCTAAGGAATTATTGTATCTGGCATCAGCAAGCTTTTTCTTATCCTCCGGGGACTGCATTTGCTTTTGCTGAGTAGATTCTTTTAGAGATTTTTCAATCAGCTGCTGCTTTTCCATTTCTTCAAACTTAGTTACATATGCAGCTGTGAAAAGCACTCCTTTTTCTCCTGTCATTTTATTTGCTACCATGTCGCAGCCTTTTCTTGTTAGGAGATAATTCGGTCTTTCTTCTCCTTTACTGTCTATATAAGTGTTTGGAATAAAGAAATCTAACGAGCGGAATTTTCCGTTGGTTTTAACCTCCCCAACTTTGGGGGCGTTGTTTTTCATTATGTCAATATACCCTTTAATGTCTCTTATCAAATGATCATGCCTTTTCCCTGTGATATCTGCCACGTCTCTGCTGTCAGTTACATTGATGTTATTATGTTTGATGATTGTTAAATCATTCAAAATATTAAACCTCCTTTTGTGTAATTTATCTCCCTATGCTAGAATTAAATGGAAGGGAGGTGGTGTTTATGTTCTCATCAACTATTGAAGAAAATGTAAAGTTAGCTGTTGATTCAGTTTCTTTTGAAAAAGTGTCGGATTTATCAAAAGAACAATTCACAGAAATATTGACTTACAGTTTACAACGCATTTTTGAGTCTCCTGATTTTTCAAGACATGTAGTAGAAGAACTCGGACGTTATAAAGAAAGAATGCTGTAATTACTTACTTTCCTTTAATTGCTGAACTTCTTCCCTAAGTTCGGCAATTTCCTTTTTTAGAGTTTCTATGTCCTTTTCCATGTTGATTATATCCATTATGATATTAGGTGTTTCTTTTTCCATCTTTCTCACCTCCTTAAAATTGTTTTTAAATTCTCATTGCTCAACAAATATGAGTCCGTTTCAAGCCAAAGAAATATATTTATTTTATGACCAAATTATTTCGATTAGCGAAATTCAGAATGTATCTGATTTTTTATCGTCTCTGCAATCTCCTTAGCTACTGTTCTTCCATTAACTTGAACTATAATTTCTCTCGGCTGCATTTGAACTTGTTCTTCAAGTGCAGCTATATCCTTTCCAAGTCTCTCCAAGGCTTGCCCCATTTTTATATGTAAGTCTTTAATGTCACTTAGTAATTGCTCTATTCTGTCCAGTGTTCTCACCTCCTTCTGATGGATCATCATCCTTAAACTCCCATCCGGGACCCATGATGCGTTTTACTGCTGACTTAACAGCTTCCTCGTTTTCGGTATAGCTCTTTGTTATAAAGATTCGGGTTTTGCCATTTACGACTTCTTTCCTT
The DNA here is from genome assembly GCF_053772255.1 of Rhodopseudomonas parapalustris. NCBI lineage: Bacteria > Pseudomonadati > Pseudomonadota > Alphaproteobacteria > Hyphomicrobiales > Nitrobacteraceae > Rhodopseudomonas > Rhodopseudomonas parapalustris. The sequence continues at coordinate 10,120 of NZ_JAMKBZ010000053.1, forward strand.
GCTAGTATAGGCATATTATTCTCCCCCTATTGCGCTTTGTACTGTATCAATGCTTACACCAAGTGCCTTTGCAATTTTGCTTGCAGTTTCTAGTTTTACGCTTTTTCTATTTCCGTTTTTAATTTCGGAGATAGTAGCTGCGCTTACATTTGATGTCTTAGACAACCTATAAGCACTAATTCCAGCATCTTTTAATAGTTTTTCAAGTCCCATTTTGCACCTCCTTAGTTTCGTTGTGTGAACTATTTGTCTTTATTATATTTTCGAATACGACACTATTCAAACCCCAAAATTAACCATATAATCTTGTTTGGACAAGTTAGCTTAATTTTGCTTAAATATACTTTTAATAACACCCATTTCGAAAACGAAATTAATTTCATTTACGAAAAAATTTTATTAAATCTATTGACTATAGGCAATGAAAATGTATATAATAATTTCGTTAACAAAACTATTATATACATTTTCATTGCCTATAGTCAATAGATTTAATAAAATTTTTTCGTAAATGAAATTAATTTCGTTTTCGAAATGGGT
>NZ_JAMKBZ010000054.1:0-9902 GCF_053772255.1 Rhodopseudomonas parapalustris
CAGTGACTTCTTCAACAGCCTGTTAGAGGGTGTCTCGCGGAAAGCGGCGCTCTCAGATCGGCTGCACTGCTTCGTCTCGCCTTCCGGTTGCGCTGGCTCTACATTGAGAATCAGCTCGATCAGCGCGACGACAAGTCGGGGGGCGCATGAAAATCGCCAAGGTCAAGATCACTAACTTCAAGTGTTACGAAGATACCTTCACCCTTACCCTAAACGATGGCCTTAACGTCATTGTCGGCGCCAACGAGTCTGGAAAGACCACTATTCTAGAAGCGATCCACCTGGCGCTCACGGGGCTCCTGAATGGTCGACCTCTGAAGAATGACCTGACAAGCTATGTCTTCAACCTTTCAGCCCAGACCAAGTACGTACAGAGCCTTACCGCTGGTTCTCCTTTGCCACCGCCGACGATCACTATCGAATTGTTCTTTTCCGGGAGTTCGAGTGAGCTGGCTGAACTTGAAGGCGATGGAAACTCGGAGAAAATCAAATCCAGCGGAGTGGTCTATCGCGTTGAATTCGACGAGGAAAATTACAAGGGGCCGTATGAAGCGCTGTTGGCCGCCGGCGAGCTGACTTCTATTCCAGTCGAGTACTATACAGTGACGATGCGATCGTTTGCACGAAAGGGCGTCACAGCTCGTGGCATTCCGATCAAACCCGCCTTGATCGATTCATCGAGCGCTCGTTTCCAAAACGGGTCCGACGTCTATGTATCACGGATCATTCGTGACCTTCTTGAAGAAGCCGAGCGTGCGTCGATTTCTCAAGCCCACCGAAGGCTGAAGGAAGCTTTTGTCGAGGACAAGAGCTTGCAACTGATCAACGAGCGGATCACCAAGGCCGCCAAGATCAGTGAGAAGTCGGTCAGCATTTCAGTCGACCTGTCATCCCAGTCCGCCTGGGAGAGCAACCTCATGACGTACATCGACTCGATCCCCTTTCAATATGTCGGCAAGGGCGAGCAATGTCTAATAAAGACCAAGCTGGCCCTCAGTACCAAGAAAAACGCCGAGGCCACTGCTATCCTGCTGGAGGAGCCTGAGAATCACCTGTCGCACGCGCGACTCAACGAACTGATCGCGGATTTAGCCGAACAGCATGGGCAGAAGCAGATCATCATCACGACGCATAGCAGCTTCGTGGCCAATAAGCTTGGTCTTGATCATCTGATCGTGCTGCGTGATGGCAAGGTAGTTTGGATATCGGAACTGGAGGCGAGCGAGTTTTTCAGGAAGCTCGCGGGGTACGACACTTTGCGTCTCGCGCTGGCCCGCAAAGCAATCTTGGTGGAGGGAGACTCCGATGAACTCGTCGTTCAGCGAGCTTACATGGATGCCAACGGTAGGCGACTTCCGATCCAAGATGGTATTGACGTCATCTCGGTCGGCACTGCCTTTTTGCGCTTCCTCGAGTTGGCGAGGGCTCTGAAGATACCGGTCGCGGTAGTGACCGACAACGACGGGGACCCCGCCGCACTTGAAAAGAAGTATGTCGATTACAAAGGCGACGCCTTGGTGCGTATCTGCTTTGATCCTACCGTTGACAGCGGACCTCTGATGATCAAAGACAAGGCCTTCAACTACAATACTTTGGAGCCGAAACTTCTCAAGGCGAACAGTCTCGAAATCCTCAACAGTGTGCTTGGAACATCGGCAAAAACAGATGACGAGCTTCGCGCCCACATGCAAGTCAACAAGACCAACAGTGCTTTGTCTATTTTCAGTTCAACGACCGCGATTGTCTGTCCTGAATATATCAAACGGGCCATCTCGGCGTGATCGGCGAGAACAAGATCGTCGTCGCAGCAGCCGGGTCTGGTAAGACGACTTACCTTGTAGAGCAGGCTCTGAAAATCAAGGGCTCGCGCGTCCTGATCACGACGTACACAGAGTCAAACGAGGCGGAGATTCGTCAGAGGTTTTTCGACCTCGTGGGCCATGTGCCTGCCAACATGGTGATCATGACTTGGTTCAGTCTCCTGATCACCCACGGCGTAAAGCCCTTTCAGGGGTGCCTGTTCGATTTTCCCGTCAGGGGCATGTTACTGGTCCAGGCCCAGTCGGGAATTCGCTTCCGAAACCACCAGGGCGTCGCAGTACCTTGGCCGGAAGAGGAGATCGGCAAGCACTTTTTTGACCCGGTCGGACGCGTGTTCTCTGACAAGCTCTCGAAGCTTGTGATTCGTTGCAATGAAAAGAGCGGCGGAGCCGTCATCGATCAGCTTAGCCGCGTATTTCCATACATCTTCGTCGACGAGGTCCAAGACCTGGCTGGCTATGATCTCGATATTCTAGCGGCGCTCGCTCAAAGTCCCGCTTGCTTGCTGATGGTTGGCGATCCAAGGCAAGTGACCTACCTGACTCATCGTGAGCGCCGCCATGGAAAGTACGCGGACGGCGGTATTGTTTAGTTCCTCCGAAAGGAGCTTCCCCTAAAGGTTGCAGTCGCGATCGACGAAACGAGTTTGAATCGATCCCATCGCAACAACGCTGCGGTCTGTGCCGTCTCGTCGCTTCTGTTTCCGGCGCTTCCTGCGAGTCAAGTCTGCGAGTGTGTTGGTTGCCGCAGCGCGTCGCCGGTAAACGCAGGTGTCTTCATCCTTAGGACCGCTGATTATGCGCACTATCTCGCGAGCGTGAGGCCAATGCAGTTGCGCGACAAAAGCACCACTACCGGCGTGGACAAGATGTCCCCCGTGATGAATTTTGGAGAATCCAAGGGAAGAGGATTTGATCACGTGGTCATCCTTCCCACCACGCCGATGAAAAACTGGCTGTTAGACCACACGGCTGAGTTGAAGCCCCAAAGTCGAGCCAAACTATACGTCGCGCTCACGCGGGCTCGCTATAGCGTAGCCGTAGCTATGGATTGGGAAGCCGCCCCCCTGCCTGTAGGCTTTTCCCTATACTGCAAGTCATAGTGCCGCACCGCTCAAAGATCCGCTTCTGGCCCATTGCAGCATCCGTGGCGCTCCCGCTTCGGTGCCGGTTCTAAGCGCAAGCGGACCTACATCGTCAGTCCTTAGTCAGTTGCAGCGTCAGCTGATCGGCCGGCGTCGCTGCCTACGACGCTGCGGTGATGCCGGATAGGCGGCTGCCGTTGTCGTCGATCATGCGAGCACCGATCACGGCTGTCTCGGCATGCCGATCGGCCCGACGTGTGCCGTGCCGATCCGCGATCACGCCGGCAACTACGCGCCGACGTCGCTCGCTTCGTCTGCCGTGGGCCTCGCCGTAATGCCGAGGCTCGCGGCGTTGAGGCCTTGTTGCCCTGGCGGCTGGCGTCATCCGACCCGCACGGTGAATTCGTTGCCGCGGCCTTCGTCGATCTCGAGCGACCGGGAGAAATAGCCATTGGTGGGGGCGCGGACGTAAGCGAGATAGTCCTGCGCAAAGGCGTTTTCGCCGAGGATCACGGCGCCGGGGGACAGCCGCGGTTCGATCAGTTTGAGCACCGGCAGGTACAGCGAGAACGCGCCGTCGATCGAGAGAACATCGACGTCGCCGCCGACGTCTTGCAGCGTGTCGAGCGCATCGCCTTCGCGGATCTCCACCAGGTCGGCGAGCCCGGCGGCTTCGAGGTGAGCCCGCGCCCGCGCGACTTTGGTGGGCTCGATCTCGGAGCCGATCAGCTTTCCGCCGCCATTGTCGCGCAGCGCAGCCGCGAGGTAGATCGTCGAGACCCCCATCGAGGTGCCGAACTCGACGATCCGGGTCGCCCTGCGGGCGCGCGCGATTGCGTACAGGAAGCGGCCGTAGGCCGGCGAAATCGCCAGAAAATGATCGGCGTGCTCTCGATAGGTGGTTCGGTAGTTGAGCCGTTCCTCGTCGGCAAATCTGGCGGCCAAGTCCTGCAGCGTCTCACCGGACGTCTCGGCCTGCGCCTTCATCTCGGCCATCAGGCCGCGATCCGCGGCCTCGGCTTCGGCGTGGAGTTTGTCGAGCGTCTCTGCGACGCGCTTGCTGCTCAGCGATGTCATGCAAATCCCTTTCGGTCATGCCGAGACCGGCTCGGCCTCGGCTGTCCGGGTGAGTAAAGGGAGGCGGCATTGGCGTCATTACGCAGCTTAGACAGATTGTTATCCGTTCACGCCAAGCGGCGCGGTAGGCTGGCCCATGCCACTTCTCACCGACAGCTCCACTGCGGCCGACTGGACCGAACCCGACGACATCGCGCGGCCGGTCGTGGCCTACGGCATGGCATCGGAGATGATCGGCTCGTTCGAGATCGACCTGCACTGCCATGCCAAGGCGCAGATCCTGCTGGTGCAGCGCGGTGCACTGAGTTGCCGGGTGGAAGGCGGATTGTGGATCGTGCCGCCGCGCAGCGCGGTCTGGATACCAGGCGGCACGCTGCACGCGATCACGGCGACCGGCAGGCTCGAAGGCTATGCGGCGTTCGTCGCCGCCGGCATCGATGTGGGACTGCCGCAACGCTGCTGCACCGTCTCGGTGACGCCGCTGCTGCGCGAACTGCTGTTCCGTGCCGCCAGGCTGCCGCTGCTGTACGATGAGAGCGGGGCGGCTTCGCGTCTGATCGCGGTGCTGCTCGACGAAATCGGGGTTGCCAGGATCGAGGATCTGCATCTGCCGATGCCGTCCGATCCGCGGCTGCGCGCGTTGGCCGACCTGATGATGGCCGCGCCCGCCGATCGCGGCTCGCTGGAGGGCTGGGCGGCGCGCGCCGGCCTCAGCGAGCGGACGCTGGGGCGGCTGATCAGCCGCGAAACCGGGATGAGCTTTGGGCGCTGGCGCCAGCAGCTCGGCGTCATGCTCGCAGTGCAGTGGCTGGCCGGCGGCGCCACGATCCAGCAGGTCGCCGCCGATCTGGGTTACGAGAGTGTGCCAAGCTTCGTCACCATGTTCCGCAAGACGCTCGGCACGTCGCCGGGCCGGTACATGGCGGAGCGTTATGCCGGCCGAGCCGCGGAGACTTAGTCGGCGGTGAGTTTGCATGGCGGCATCCAACGTTCTCTGCGCGCCACCAGTGGATACGCAAAGCAACCACTCGGTCGATCGCGGCGGCCGCCGGCCCTCAGTTCTTCGTCAGATACAGCGGTGTCCGGACCGTGAGCTGATAGGCCGGCTTCGGCGTCCACGCCACCTGCGCGGTGATGCCGAACAGGCGGTTGTCGTTGTCGTCCATCTTGTCGAGGTCGATCCGCAGGATCGGCTGGGTGAAGGGGGCGATCGGGGTGAAGCGCAGCAGCTCGGCGCCGCCGAACGACTGCAGGCCGGCGCGGCCGGTCAGCTTCCAGTTGCTGTCCCACTGGTAATAGCCCCCGAGCCAGCCGACCGTGTTGGGGTGGATCGCGGCGCGGTCGGCGTCGATCGCCGTGGTGGTGTACTGCACGCCAGCCAAAACGCCGCGGGTCTCGTCGGCGTCGAATGCGTAGGACGCCTCCAGGATGGTGTTGAGCGAGGTGGTGGCGAGCGGTCCGCTCGGCACCGAGCGGGTGAGGGTGGTCTGCAGGGTCAGGGTCGGCAGCGATCCGCCGTCCTGGCGATAGATGTCGGCCTGGACGCCGACGTTCCAACTGGTGATGTCGACCGCGCTCCAGCCAGATCCGCCGTTGCTGGTGGTGGCGCTGAAGCCGCCATACAGCGACACGCGGTCGTTGACGTCGACGGTCAGCGGCACGTCCAGTTCCACGCTCTGGCTCGCCGGCAGCGTCGGCGTCTGCAGCGGCGGCAGCGCCGTCAGCTCCCGGAGCCGGGACAGCACCGCGATGGTCGGGCTCGCAAAGCCGATCGACAGCGCCCCGGCCGGGGTGCGGCCGTAAGTGGTGCGGAGATCGAGGTAGATATTGGGATAGGTCTGCGCGGGCGCCGCGTCGTCGTCATCTGCGTCGGCCGCCAAGGCGGGGGCGACGAGGAGATGCAACACGCCGGCAGCGATGGCGGCGGCCGCGAGATGCCATGGCCGCCGGGTCAACCGAGCTCGCCCCCAACTCGCCATCTGATCCCATCTCTTGCTGCGGCCGGCCTATCGCGGCGTCCAGCTCCGGCAGTTAGCCACAGCGTCGCTGCGGCCGGCAATCGGGATCGTCTGCCATCTGTGGATCGCGGGACCGCGGGACGCGATCGTCCTTGAATCGGGCGGCGGTCGTTGGTCGAATGCGCCTCTGTCTCGATGTGGTGCTTAAATACCGTAGAGCGCCGCGGCGCGCGGGAAGTTCCGATTTGTGCCGAATCGAGACGGCGGGAGCGGTCGATTCCCCCGACTCGGTGCCGGAATCGCCTGGGCAACACCTGACGATTCTATGAATCGCGCCCTGCAGACCCCGGATCGAGCCGCTGCGGACCCCGCCCGGAGTCCGAAATCGGCGTCCCTGCGCGATCCTGCCGCGATGCGATAACGCCCCATTCCATCGGCGTTTCATGCCGGTCGGATGGAGTGCGAAAAGTCGTCGCCGAACCGTCATCTGGCGGCTGTTTTGCCTTGACTTAGGGGGAGTGCGCCGATACAACCCGCCCACTTCAAGACAGGCGGTGAGCTTCGCCAACGTCGGAACGGACAACCCGGGCCGTCCTTTAAAGGACTTTCGGGCACCACCCTCGACCCAAGTCGCTCAAACGCTGTCGACATAAGCCAGGCAATGCCAGGACATTAAGCGTTCTTTCGAGGCTCTTTCTCGTCAGGACGGTTTTGGAAGCATGACCTCGGTAGGAACCGGTCAGTGGAAGCTGCCCGGTCTTTGCTGCGGTCCTCTGTTGCGTGGAAGCGCTTTCCGCTCAGCGATGGGCGGCTGGCGCGATCTCGCTTTGCGTGATCGGACATTGGTTCGGTCGGGTAGGGCGGCCGCTGGGGCGGGTAGCTCCGAATGAATTTGCGAAGCCGACTGACCGGTTTCGCGCGAAGCTTGAGGGTGAAGGCGAAGATGCCGACGATCAACCAGCTGATCGCAAATCCGCGCGTGGTGCAGAAGTCGCGCAAGAAGGTTCCGGCGCTGCAGCAATCGCCGCAGAAGCGCGGCGTGTGCACTCGCGTCTACACCACGACGCCGAAGAAGCCGAACTCGGCGCTGCGTAAGGTCGCCAAGGTGCGCCTGACGAACGGCTTCGAAGTCATCGGTTACATTCCGGGTGAGGGTCACAACCTGCAGGAGCACTCGGTGGTCATGATCCGCGGCGGCCGCGTCAAGGACTTGCCGGGCGTGCGCTACCACATCCTCCGCGGCGTCCTCGATACCCAGGGCGTCAAGAACCGTAAGCAGCGCCGTTCGAAGTACGGCGCGAAGCGTCCGAAGTAAGCGGGGAGAGCATCCATGTCCCGTCGTCACGCAGCCGAAAAGCGCGAAGTTCTGCCCGATCCGAAGTTCGGGAACATCATTGTCACCAAGTTCATGAACTCGGTGATGTACGCCGGCAAGAAGTCGGTCGCCGAAGGCATCGTCTACGGTGCGTTCGACCTGATCGAGGCCAAGACCAAGCAGCCGCCGCTCGGCGTGTTCGAGCAGGCGCTCGAGAACGTCATGCCGGCGATCGAGGTCCGCTCCCGCCGCGTCGGTGGCGCCACCTATCAGGTGCCGGTCGAAGTTCGCGGCACCCGCCGTCAGGCGCTGGGCATCCGTTGGCTGATCACCGCCGCCCGCGGTCGCAACGAGAAGACCATGACCGAGCGGCTGTCGGCCGAACTGCTCGACGCCTCCAACAACCGCGGCAACGCGGTGAAGAAGCGTGAAGACGTGCACAAGATGGCGGAAGCCAACCGCGCGTTCTCGCACTACCGCTGGTAACGGCAAAGCAACGGAATCAAGGAAGACGCTATGCCCCGCGTTCACGCCATCGAGGACTACCGCAACTTCGGCATCATGGCCCACATTGATGCCGGCAAGACCACGACGACCGAGCGCATCCTGTTCTACACCGGCAAGAGCCACAAGATCGGCGAAGTGCACGAAGGTGCCGCGACGATGGACTGGATGACGCAGGAGCAGGAGCGGGGCATCACCATTACGTCGGCCGCCACGACCGCGTTCTGGAACGGCAAGCGTCTCAACATCATCGACACTCCCGGCCACGTCGACTTCACCATCGAAGTCGAGCGCAGCTTGCGCGTGCTCGACGGTGCCGTGTGCGTTCTCGACTCCAACCAGGGCGTCGAGCCGCAAACCGAGACCGTGTGGCGCCAGGGCGACAAGTACAAGGTTCCGCGCATCGTCTTCGCCAACAAGATGGACAAGACCGGCGCTGACTTCTTCAAGTGTCTGCAGGACATCGTCGACCGTCTCGGCGCCAAGCCGGTGGCGATCCAGCTCCCGATCGGCTCGGAGAACAACTTCAAGGGCGTGATCGATCTGGTCCGCATGAAGGCCGTTGTTTGGAACGACGAGTCGCTGGGTGCGAAGTTCGAGGACGCCGAGATTCCGGCCGAGCTGCTCGACCAGGCCAAGGAATATCGCGAGAAGATGATCGAAGCCGCCGTCGAGCTCGACGACGACGCGATGGGCGCTTATCTCGAAGGGAACATGCCGGACGAGGCGACCCTGAAGCGTCTGATCCGTAAGGCGGTGCTGACCGGCGCGTTCTATCCGGTGCTGTGCGGTTCGGCGTTCAAGAACAAGGGCGTGCAGCCGCTGCTCGACGCCGTGGTCGACTACCTGCCGTCGCCGCTCGACGTGCCGGCGATCAAGGGTACCGACGATCAGGGCAACGAAGTCGTGCGCAAGGCGGACGACAAGGAGCCGCTGTCGCTGCTGGCGTTCAAGATCATGGACGACCCCTTCGTCGGCACCATCACCTTCTGCCGTATCTACTCGGGCGTTCTGCAGAGCGGCACCGGCGTGGTGAACTCGACCCGCGAGAAGAAGGAGCGCATCGGCCGCATGCTGCTGATGCACGCCAACAACCGCGAAGACATCAAGGAAGCCTATGCCGGCGACATCGTCGCGCTGGCCGGCCTGAAGGAAGCTCGCACCGGCGACACGCTGTGCGATCCCGCCAACCCGGTGATCCTCGAAAAGATGGAATTCCCGGAGCCGGTGATCGAAATCGCGATCGAGCCGAAGTCGAAGGCCGACCAGGAAAAGCTCGGCATCGCGCTGGCGAAGCTGGCTGCCGAAGATCCGTCGTTCCGGGTGTCGACCGACCTCGAGTCCGGTCAGACCATCCTGAAGGGCATGGGCGAACTTCACCTCGACATCAAGGTCGACATCCTGAAGCGCACCTACAAGGTCGACGCGAACATCGGTGCGCCGCAGGTGGCGTTCCGTGAGCGCATCACCAAGAAGGCCGAAGTCGACTACACCCACAAGAAGCAGACCGGTGGTACCGGTCAGTTCGCTGCGGTCAGCTTCGTCGTCGAGCCCAACGAGCCGGGTGGCGGCTATGTGTTCGAGTCGAAGATTGTCGGCGGTGCGGTGCCGAAGGAGTACATCCCGGGTGTCGAAAAGGGCATCGAGAGCGTGCTGTCTTCGGGCGTGGTCGCCGGCTTCCCGGTGGTCGACGTCAAGGTGACGCTGGTCGACGGTAAGTACCACGACGTCGACTCGTCGGCGCTGGCCTTCGAAATCGCCTCTCGCGCCGCGTTCCGCGAAGCGCTGCAGAAGGGCAAGTCGGTTCTCCTCGAGCCGATCATGAAGGTCGAAGTGGTGACTCCGGAAGACTACACCGGTTCGGTCATCGGCGACCTGAACTCGCGGCGTGGCCAGATCCAGGGTCAGGACATGCGCGGCAATGCCAACGTGATCAACGCGATGGTGCCGCTGATGAACATGTTCGGCTACGTCAACAACCTGCGCTCGATGAGCCAGGGCCGGGCGAACTTCACCATGCAGTTCGACCACTACGCGGAAGCGCCGGCCAACGTGTCGGCTGAAGTCCAGAAGAAGTTTGCCTGATTGTCGCCGGTTTGAGCCGCGACTGAACGGAGAGAGCGATGGCCAAAGCAAAGTTTGA
>NZ_JAMKBZ010000055.1:0-9307 GCF_053772255.1 Rhodopseudomonas parapalustris
GCAGCTCAATAGGGCTGTTTTTTATTTAGAAGAAAGTAGGTGTACCATGAATGAAATATCCATAGGAATACTTTATACAGCATTAGGCGCATTATTAGGCATTGTAGGTTATATGCGTAATGCTAAAAAAGATACAAAAGAAGAAGCTGGCAATGCAACTAGAGTAGAAATTAAGCTTGATTATGCTATTACCGGAATAAATGAAATTAAATCTGACATCAAAGATACCAAGAAAGATATTGGCGATCTTGCGGATAGGCTTACAAGAGTAGAGGAAAGCACAAAAAGTGCGCACCATAGAATAGATAATTATGAAAGGGAAGGGATAACAAATGTCAGATAATAAAGGTTTAGTTGAACATGCAAAACAGGCTAAAAATGAAGGCTGGGGTTATGTATACGGAACATTTGGACAGGTATTAACACCGGATTTATTAGCACAGAAAGCACGACAATATGGTGAAGCAGTAAACAACTATTTTGATTTCATAAAGTCTCACTGGATGGGAAAACATGTCGCAGATTGTGTAGGACTTATAAAGTCTTTCTATTGGAACGGTAAATATGATGGAAATACGGACGTTTCAGCCGATGGCATGTACAGTAAAGCGAATGAAAAAGGTGATATAAACTCTATTCCGGATATACCGGGAATTTGCGTACATAAGTCAGGACATATCGGCATATATATCGGTGGCGGTCAAGTCATAGAATCACATGGAACCAAGTACGGAGTAATTCAAACGCCGCTTAAGGGTGGCACACCTTGGACACATTGGTTAAAATGCCCTTATATCGACTATGTAACAACTGCTGCACCACAGCCACAGGATACAAATAAACCAAGCAAAATTCCATTTAGACAAAATGTATTATTGTTTCAGCAGGCTTGTAATAAGGTTGGGGTTACAGACGAGAATGGCAACAGACTTGATGAAGATGGAAAGTTAGGAGATCATACAAAGGCAGCTATGAAGAAAGCTGAAGCTGTTATACGTAGAGGAGCCAAAAACGCACTTGTGGGAGTTATTCAGACTATACTTAAAATCTCTGTAGATAATTCCTATGGGAAAGATCCATATCATGAAACATATGATGCAATAGGAAATTTCCAAGAGGCTAAGAATTTGAAGAAAGATTATACAGTAGGTCCAAAAACTTGGGAAGCATTATTAACCGCATAATTATGAGTGTCGAAAGGCACTCTTTTTAATTTTAAAAAATAAGGAAAGAGGTAATATAAATGAAAACAATATTAAATTATGTATGGGACTATAGGTTCGTTATTTTGGCTGCAGTTGCAGTTATTCTGTATGCTATTTTCAGATGGTCCGAATTTAAGGCAAAGGCATATGCAATAATGCTGCAGGCTAAGAGCATGGCTAAAGACCAAGTGCTTAAGACAGGCAAAGATCAGGCAGATTGGGCAGCCGATAAACTATATTCTGTTATACCGGCTAGATATAAAATATTCATTTCTCAGGATAAAGTTAGGAGTTTAGTTGAGTATCTTTATTTAAAAGGCAAGGATTTCATGGACGATGGTAAATTCAATAATAGTGTACATTAACAAAAGGCAGTCTCTTCGGAGGCTGCCTTCTTTTTATTTCTGTAAAGTTAAAGTAAAATCATATTCATAAATGTTTTTGTCTGTATAGTCTTCGATGAAAACATAACCCTTAACTTCGTTGCCCCCAAATGTAGCCCAATTTTGTGTAGGAAAAGTATCATTATATGATTTATGATCATCGGATAAATTCTTAACCTTAAAAGATACCGAAGAATCTGCATATACCTGAGCGACTTTTGAATATACATTCATTGGTGTGTCACATTCAATAGTTATTTTCACATCTGAGTTAACCTGTGGAGATAAATTGCCAATTTTTACTCTATATTTTGAACTATCTTTAATAATCCTATTCTTGTCGATATCAAACATATCGTATACAGTTCTTTGTGGTTTTGAAGTCGGATTAGGTGCCTTAGTAGGCTCGGGTGTAGGCTTTGGTGTAGCTGTAGGTGTTGGAGTTGGTTCAGGCGTTGCCGTAGGTTCTGTACTTGGTATAATCGTAGGCTCCGGCGTTGGTTCGGTAACCTCCCCGGTAGAATTATCTGCTGCAGCAAATGCATATTTATTTTCTATAGTCTTATCTGATGTAGAGCTATCTACTTTCTTGGCACATCCGGTCATTCCAATCATTAATATACTTATTATCAATGGTAAAATCTTTTTCATACATTCTCATCCCCTTTTGGTTATATTTTACACCTTTGAAGCGGCTAAAATCAATATTACTATTGCAATTATTGACAAATAAATGCTTATATCTATTCTTATAATATTCTTCTTATTCATAAAATCACCTCAATAAAATTATTACCATAAAAAGGAATTATTAACCTTACGTAGAATAAATACATAAGATAATTACAAAAGGTGTGAGGTGGTAGACTTGGGGTGAAAAGCAGATTAAAAGAGATTAGAATGAAAGAATATATGATGGATCCTGGAGAATTTGCAAAGTATCTAGGGATTAGTATTAAAACATACTCTGGATGGGAACATGAGCACAGTCGGCCTACACTAGAAAAAGCACTTGAAATAGCTGATAAATTAAATAGAGACGTTAAAGATATATGGCACCTTGAGTAGTGCCATTTTTATTTGCAGAACATTCTTAGAATATAAGAAATCTCTTAAAATTTAAGCACACTTCCGCAAATATTCCATATATTATTATTAAGAAATGTGGAAAGGAGCGGCAATAGATGCCTAAGATTGACGTAAGTTTTAAAAAAACTACTAGGGATACAAAATTATTTTTAGAGGTAACTTCCAAAGAAGAGAAGAGTGATTTTATAAAAGATGCTATAGAGTTTTATATTCAATTCTTAGAAAAAAGCAAGAAAAAAAGCCCATCCATAGAGGGATAGACTTAATCCACGACGCTTCTTGTGAGCTTCCTTGCTTGCGCTACGTACACTACACTAGTAGCTTATGCGCGAATATTAATTGTGTTACAAAATTTGAGGGTGTTCATATAATAATTCACAGAAAATTAATATCCAAACCATTCAAGAATACGTGCTCCTGCCAAGCAAATTAAACTTAAAGCTAAGTATATTTGCATAATATCACCTCAAAAGTAATTTAACCATTTAAATAATAATTTATACAGGAGGAAATATGAAAACTGAAATCATGTCATTATCACAATTTTTAGAGGTTGAAAGAAATAAAAAAGTAGAAATAACAAAAATAGATCCTAACGCAATAAAATTAAGTTTGGCTATATTTACTTATATGATGTTATATAGCACTACCGTTCATGCTGCTCCATTTGATGCCGTAGGACAAAGATTCTTTTCCTATGCTAAGAATTTCTTATACTATGGATATTTAGTCATGGGATGCTTACAAAGCTTTAAAGAAGCTCAGAGCGGTGATTATAAAGGCGTTTGGAAAGTAGTTGCAAAATGTGGCGCAGCTTACGGAGTAACTGCTATATTGCCATGGCTATTTAGAGAAATTGATGCCGCATTCTCTAGTTTGAAATAGGAGGCTTAATATGCAGACTATGTCTTTTGCTCAATTTTTTAGTCCGGAATTGGAACAGTTTAACACAAACATTGAAAACGCAAATAAAATTATGAATGAAATACAGAATCAAATAAATCATAATCAAGAAATACTAAAGCAAACTAACCCTTTACAAGACTTTATCCAAAGAGGGCAATATCATGCTCCGCAGAATACACCTCAAAATGCAATATTAACATCGGATTATTGGGCGCAATTAGCTGCTGATGCAGTTAAAAAAACAATATGGCTTCTATGGTGCAGTTTCGTGGATATAAGCCGCACAATCAGTTTTATGGGTTGCATTATTGGAATAATGCTGTGGGCATTTGGAGTATCAAAAGGAAAGGCAATCACTATTGGAAGTCTATTGTTTTATATAATAATAAAAATAATCAATGTAGCTTTTGGGGGCTAGTATGAAACTATCACAGTATTTCCAAATTATTCACCCAAAGTACACTTATTTAAAATTAACGCCAGATACATCAATTCGAAATTACAATTCTACTAATATAGCAAAGTCAATTCATCACATTCAGAAAAATATTTTTCAAAGGATCCACAGAGAAGAAAAGAAATTAACCTTCGAAACACCTATGAAGTGTTCATACCTTATTGATATCCACAAAACCAAAGTTGAATTTTATTTTATAGTACCGCAGCAGTACGCGAACATAGCCAAGGAAAAGATAAGAGAGACATGGTCCAAGATAACCATAGAAGAGTCGGAAAGTGTCCTGGGGTTTTCTATGGATGCACTTAAATATCAATTATGCTATAAAAAAGAAGATGCATTAAGCCTTGGAGTAGATAAAAAGTCAAACGAACCACTAAATGACATTTTAAATGTAATTGATATAATGCAGGATGCCGACCGGGTATCAATCTTATATAATTTTATACCGTGGAATATGACTGGATGGAGGACAGAGTACGCAAAAACCATAGCTAAATTTAAACAGAAACAGCCTATAGAACGTGAAAAGCTATCAAGCAAATATTTGTTCAAACTAGTAGTAAATCTTCTTATAGAGGTCATGGACGGCTTTATGGAAGTTGTAGGAGACTTTCTTGGCAATAAGAAAAAAGTCAATGAAATGAATTATGTAGAGTTAGCTGTTGCCACAATGAACTTAGATAAAAATCTGGATGCAGCAACTCATAAAAAGAAAGATGATATCATCTTAAAAACACAGGCTGTTGTTATCTCAGATAGTGCGGATAAACACAGAATAAAGCAAAATGCATTATCAGTATGCCAAGCGTATAAATCAATTGAAGGAGATAATGAGTTATTATATAAGTCACTAAAAAAAGATATAAAAGTAGAATCATATACACTACCGGCAGAGATCAACCATATGAGTATTAACGAATGTCAAAACTTTATCCAGCTCCCGGGGAGAGAATTGTTGCAGCAATTTAAAATAATCAATAAAGTGGATACACTTGAATCCGAGGTGCCTAAAGAACTGCAACAGGGTACAATGTGCCTTGGTGAAAACACTTATAAAGGCAATATACAAAAAGCTTACTTAAGCAATGATAAAGAGTTTAAGAATTTAACATTGTGTCTTATAGGTCCTACAAGAGCTGGAAAAACCACATTAATTAGTAATCTTGCCAATGATGGAATTAAGGCCGGAGAAACAACAATATTGTTTGATTACTGCGGCAATGCAGAATTATCTCGGGATGTAGCTGAGAGTATAACGAAAAATAAAGTATTAAACATTGATTGCAGTAACTTTGATACTCTCCAAGGCCTTGGATACAATGAAGTTGTACCGGTAAATGACACGCCATTTGAAGTATATAGATGTGCTAAAGCTAAGACATCACAGCTTATGACACTAATAAATTATGTAAATGACGATGAAGAATTTAGAGCACGCATGGAAAGAGTATTGGAAGCTGCTGCGGTATTAGTATTCATCCAAGAAGGTTCTATAAAACAAGTTTTTGAAATGCTTCAAAACCATAAACTAAGGCATAAATTTATAGATAATATACCCATTGAACAATCAAATAATCTAGAGGAATATATTAATACATTACTGGAAATAGACGAATGGAACAAAGGAACTAAGGAGAATGCGCCGGAGATTATAGGGACCAAAGTAAGCTATACACAAGGTATACTCAGTAGAGTGCAGAAATTAAAGCAAAATGCATATATGGAGCTTATGCTCAAAAAAGACTGTAGTAACAATATAAACCTTGTGGAAGAAATGCAAAAGGCACAGCTTATATGCATTAAGATGCCGGAGGTTATGTTTTCTACAGAGCAGGAAAAAGATATCTATGCAACGTACTGGCTTACAAAGATATGGGGCGCTCTTCAGAAAAGAAAGTGGGATATACCATTAAAGAACATAGTAAAGGTGAACATAGTTATAGATGAATTATACCAAGTACCAAGTTGCCAGGACTTTCTTAAGAGCAAGTTAAGCCAGATAGCAAAATTTCAAGCTAAACCCATTATAAGCTGCCATTACCTTGGACAGATACAAAACATAAGGAATGAATTAAAAGCTGCAAATTGTTCATACATGCTGCTAAGTGGATGTGATAAAGATAACTTCCGGGAATTAAAAGAAGAGCTGGCACCTTATGAACTGGAAGATCTCTTGAATTTGAAAAGATATCATAGTCTCAACTTAATGAAATATGAGGGTGGATGGGCTAAGTTTATTACAAAGATGCCGGCACCTATAAATAATTAAAACAATATGCTCAGGTATAAGGATTTTATACTTGGGTTTTATTTTATGTTTGTTTTTTATTTAAATTTGGTTATAATTAAAATACGAATATATGTTCTGTAAATGAGGTGAATAAATTGAAAGTAGTTGCAAAGCCTATAGATGTTGTAGTTTGGTTTGCTAAAGACGGTATGCCTAACCCTGTTAAAATTCGCTTATTAGCTGAAGATAAAAGCGAGATGGTATACAAAATAAATAAAATTGTAAATGTAGAAAAGATAAAGTTGGCTGGCAATCCTACGATAGTATTTACGTGTCAAGGCGAAATAAAAAGCGTTGAAAAGCTATTTGAAATAAGATATGAAAATCTTACATGTAAATGGATGCTGTTTAAAATATAGAGTGGAGCAAAAAAACTATTGACATGTACGGATATTATGCGTACAATAAAAATATGTAATATGCAATATAACCGTACATATAAAAATGAATAATAAAACTGAAAGGAGGAATAATGATGGCAAGAATAGATATTAGAGATATTGATGATGAGACGATGAAACAATTGGATGAACAATGCGAAAAATATGGAGTCAACAGCAGAGCTGATTATATTCGTTTATTAATCAAGATGGATATAATGACTGACATAGTTCAAAGGATAAATCAAGTTGATGATCAAACTACATAAGGGGTAAAAGAAAATAATAATATCTTAGGAAGTGAAAGTATGAGTTTGGAAGAAGAAACGAAACTATATATAAATATAGTAGCTTCCAGAAACGTGTTTTAACGAAAGGAGGGCTAAAGAATGTTATTTGAGGACAAAATATTAAGCCTCGGTGAAAAAATAGATATACTATGTGATAAATTAGATTTAAAACAAAAAGATTTAAAAGGAGACTTTACAAGGACAAACATATATTTGGCTAAGAAAAATGGTAAATGCACTCCTAAAATTGCCGAAGCTATAGCAGAAGCTTTTAACAAAAGAATAATAGAAGGAAAATATGATTACGAAAAAATAACCGTAGAAGATTTGCTACTTACAGAAGATGAACAGGCAAATAAAAAAATGGAGTTATATTGCGAAAAGATATATGAAAATGCTGTTAGCAAAAAACCTTTAGAAGATATAAATGAAAACATAGCCATTACAGATAACTTAATTAATTCCTATAATATTGATTCAGGATTAATTTGCAAAAGGCTGTTATATATTTCAGAGGCTTATTATTATGCCCATAAATATCATTTGTGCAAGACTTATGCTATTAAAACATTTGCTGCAGCTATTAACAATGATAATATAATATATATAATAGATGCACTAAATCAATTCATAAAATCATTATATTTTAATTGTGAATATGAAGATATAGAAATGTACGCCGAAATGGCTAAAAAGTTAACTCAAGCAAAAAATATCACGATGAATGAGGAATTAAGAAAAGTATATTACAACACAGCATTAGCTTTCAGCAAGCAGAACCAGCCTGAGAAATGTTTAGAGTATCTAAATGATATAGATGAAAGCAAACTGCCTAAGGACTGGTACTATGATATATTAATATTAAAATCAATATGTTATAGGAAACTGAATGAACTTAAAAAATCTGAACAAACACTTATTAATATTATAAATGAAGTCAGGGATATAGCTGCATTAAATCCGCTTGCACTAGCTTATGCAAATTTAGCGTTTTTAGAGGCAGAAAAAAATGATCTAGAAAAATGTAAAGAACATATTAATACTGCCACAAAAATTAACAGCAATGATACATATCATACATTAATTTTGTGTGATTGTTTTAGAGCATCGTTGAAAATTAATAATATTAAATATATTCATGATAATTATTTAATATATATTAATTATGTGATAGAATTAAATCAAAAGAAATTAATTACTGAAGCAATACAGGAAGTCTTTTATTATTTCTTGAAACATAACAATACAAAAGAAATTGAAAGCATGATTAATGAAATAAGCAGTATTATAAATAATGAAGAATATACACTTCCTTGTGATATATCAATAATATTTATAGAAGCAGTAAATTACTTTTCTGCTGATTTAAATAAATATAATCAATACTTTGATTTATGTTTAAAAATGCAAAGGAAGCTATGTGCAGTATA
Source organism: Rhodopseudomonas parapalustris (assembly GCF_053772255.1). Taxonomy (NCBI): domain Bacteria; kingdom Pseudomonadati; phylum Pseudomonadota; class Alphaproteobacteria; order Hyphomicrobiales; family Nitrobacteraceae; genus Rhodopseudomonas; species Rhodopseudomonas parapalustris. The sequence continues at coordinate 8,434 of NZ_JAMKBZ010000055.1, forward strand.
AAGGAGATGATAAAATGAAGAGGAAAAAAATTAGACTGTTTATGCTAGCTGTATTAGTGGCAGTAGCTACAATTACTAATTTAAGTCAAGTTGTAACATTAGCTGATCCAAACACAAATGTAACTCCAATACATATTAACTCAGAAGAACCGCCACCACGCTAAAGACACTTCTATGAAGTGTCTTCTTTTATATCTATATAAATATTAACATTTTATGAACACAAAAAAAGGAAAGTATTTTTGCTTAAATTTACTTTCCTTTTATTTTTGTCGTGCTATGGTAAAATATATATAACTTATAGCGATATATGTCGATATATACTATTATGTGATGAAAACGTGCGCATAAATTAATAAAAAATAAAGATTGTAAATATTTTAACAAAAAGGAAAGTATTTTAATAGAAATATACTTGCATTATTATATTTGAAAGAATATGTACAAACAATTATAATGAAAATATAGAAATAATTGTTCATTTATATTTATCAAAAGGATACTTCTTATTTGTTCTACAAAGTATGTAATCGGTCGAGACATCGAAGTAGTCTGCAATCTTTATAAGAATAGAAAAATTAGGCTCTCTTCCGGTATTTTCGTATCCAGATAACATTTCTCTGGATACACCTATTATTTTTGAAAGTTCTGCTTGGGTTAAATCACGATCCTGTCGCAATTCTTTCAATCTATCTTTAAACACTGTAATCCCTCCACAGAAAAGTATAACACGAGAGGGTTTAGTGTTTTATAAAATGGTTCAAATTGAATCAAAATAAATATTTTAGAGTATTGAGTTCATCTTGGGGGGGATAATTATTATGAAAGTAAGGGTAGTAATTGTAAATGGTAAAAAAAGAGTGATAATAAAAAA
>NZ_JAMKBZ010000056.1:0-7639 GCF_053772255.1 Rhodopseudomonas parapalustris
ACCCCCGCTCACCCCGCGGCTTTCCTGCAAAATCGAATACTTGCCAACAATCGATCAGCCAACAAAATCAACCGCTTCCAAATTGTTCACGGACGACTTTTGAGGGCGGACGCTCCAGATCATCGAGCTGCAGCCGAGCCGGGACGCTCGGAGCTGCTGTCGGCGAAATCCCGACGAATGCGGTTCAGTTCAACGACGTAAAGGCGGCGCCGAGCATCGCGCCGGGCTTCTCGCGGCTGCCGTTCTGGACATACACCGCCGCCGCATCGACGCCGTCACCGACGACATTCTCCAGCGGCACCGTCCATTGCTCGGCGGCGCCGGTCCAATCGCCGACCTTCAGCAGATTGCGCACGACATTGTGGTAGGTGACGTGGCGCCCGCGATTTTCACCGCGCCCAATCTCGATCGGAATCGCTTTCGAGACCCCGCAGATCCAAACCTCGCCGTGCCTGACCGGATCGCCGTCCGGGGCCGCAGCGACCACAACCTTGATCTCTTTGCCCTCGACCGACAGCGACACCGGCACGTTCATCACGCCGGCGGATCGATCGGTGGTCTTGATCGCGCTGTCGATGCCGGTTCGATTGCTGCCGACCAGGTGCTCTGACCCGTTGACGATGACCTGCGGGGTGAACACGTCACGGTCGCCCCGCACTTGCGAATAGGCTTTCTGGCGGGCGGTGAAACGAGCGTCGGCGAGCGTGTCTTTCCAGCCGAGGTAGTCCCAATAATCGATCGGGAGGCTGAGCGCGATCACCGACGGATCGCGGGCGAGTTCGCCGATGATCTTGTCCGCCGGTGGACAGGACGAACAGCCTTGCGAGGTGAACAGCTCGACCACGGCGCGGGGCTCTGCGGCAGCAACATCCACCGTCGCGATCGTCACGCACAGTCCGAGCGCGCCGGACCACCGCGAAAATCCACCAACACCGTTCATCGTCGTTTGCCGAACCGCCTTGCCGAGAGCTTCGGGACGGCGGTGCGCCGCCCTCCAACGAGGAGCCTTAAAACGAAAAGGCGGCCTTTTGCATAGGCCGCCTTCCGTTCACCTGCCACTCACTTCGCAGTGAGGCAATCTTCGACTGTTGGCTGAGATCGCGGCTCAGGCCGCGAGCTTGCGCAGCACGTAGTGAAGAATACCGCCGTTGCGGTAGTAATCGAGCTCGTCCAGCGTGTCGATGCGGCACAGCAGCGGCACGCGCTTGCGCTTGCCTTCGGCCGTGGTGATCTCGGCTTCCAGCATCTGCCGCGGCTTGAGGTCGCCCTCGAGGCCGCGGATGGTGACCTTCTCGTCGCCCTTGAGGCCGAGAGAGGCCCACGAGGTGCCTTCGACGAAGGTCAGCGGCAGCACGCCCATGCCGACCAGATTCGAGCGGTGGATGCGCTCGAAGCTCTGGCAGACAACGGCGCGAACGCCGAGCAGACGGGTGCCCTTCGCGGCCCAGTCGCGCGACGAGCCGTTGCCGTATTCGGCGCCGGCGAACACCACGAGCGGCACTTTCTCGTCCTGGTACTTCATCGCGGCGTCGTAGATCGACATCTGCTTGCCGTCGGGCCAGTGCTTGGTGAGACCGCCTTCCGGGATGTTGCCGTCGGCGCCCTTCAGCATGTGGTTCTTGATGCGGATGTTGGCGAAGGTGCCACGCATCATCACTTCATGATTACCACGACGGGTGCCGTACTGGTTGAAGTCGGCCGGACGCACCTGACGCTCGGTCAGGTACTTGCCCGCCGGCGACGTCAGCTTGATCGAACCGGCCGGCGAGATGTGGTCGGTGGTGATCTTGTCGCCGAACAGCGCCAGGATGCGGGCGTCGACCACGTCGGTGATCGGCTCCGGCTGTTTGGTCATGCCTTCGAAGTAGGGCGGGTTCTGCACGTAGGTCGAACCCATGTTCCACTTGTAGGTCTCGCTCTCGACCGTCTTGATCTTGCGCCAGTTGGTGTCGCCCTTGAACACGTCGGCGTAGCGCGACTTGAACACCTTGGAGGTCACGAACTTCTTGACGAAGGCGTTGATCTCCTTGGTGGTCGGCCAGATGTCCTTCAGATACACCGGCTTGCCGTCCTTGCCGGTGCCGATCGGCTCGACCGCGAGATTCTTGGTCACCGAGCCGGCCAGCGCGTAGGCCACCACCAGCGGCGGCGAAGCCAGGTAGTTCGCCTGCACGTCCGGCGAGACGCGGCCTTCGAAGTTGCGGTTGCCCGACAGCACGGCGGCGGCGACGATCCCGTTGTCGTTGATCGACTTCGAGATCTCCTCCGGCAGCGGGCCGGAATTGCCGATGCAGGTGGTGCAGCCGAAGCCGACCAGGTTGAAGCCGACCTTATCGAGATCCTTCTGCAGACCCGAATTCGCCAGATACTCGGCGACGACCTGGCTGCCCGGCGCCAGCGAGGTCTTCACCCACGGCGCCGACTTCAGACCCTTGGCGGCGGCATTGCGTGCCAGGAGGCCAGCGCCGATCAGCACGCTCGGGTTCGACGTATTGGTGCAGGAGGTGATGGCGGCGATCACCACATCGCCGTGGCCGAGATCGAAATTACGCCCCTCGACCTTGTAGCGCTTGCCGTCGAGCGCCTTCTTGTACTCGGCGTCCATCGCTGCGGTGAAGCCTTCGGCGACCCCCGACAGCGCGATACGCCCTTCCGGACGCTTCGGGCCGGCCATCGACGGAACGACGTCGGCGAGGTCCAGCGTCAACGTCACGGTGAACACCGGGTCCGGCGATTTGGCGGTCCGGAACAGGCCCTGCGCCTTGGCGTACTTCTCGACCAGCGCGACCCGCGCCGAAGCGCGGCCCGAGGTCTTCAAGTAGTCCAGCGCCTCGCTGTCGACCGGGAAGAAGCCGCAGGTCGCGCCGTATTCCGGCGCCATGTTGGCGATCGTGGCCTTGTCGGCGACCGAGAGGTGATCGAGGCCGGGGCCGAAGAATTCGACGAACTTACCGACGACGCCCTGCTTGCGCAGCATCTGGGTGACGGTGAGCACCAGGTCGGTGGCGGTGACGCCTTCCTTCAACGCGCCCTTCAGCTTGAAGCCGACCACTTCCGGCAGCAGCATCGACAGCGGCTGACCGAGCATCGCGGCTTCCGCCTCGATGCCGCCGACGCCCCAGCCGAGCACCGCGAGGCCGTTGACCATGGTGGTGTGGGAGTCGGTACCGACCAGCGTATCCGGATAGGCGACCTCGAAGGTGCCGGTCTTGCGGCCGATGGTCATCTTCTGCTTCTTGGTCCAAACCGTCTGCGCTAGGTATTCAAGATTGACCTGGTGGCAGATGCCGGTGCCGGGCGGCACAACCGAGAAGTTCGAGAACGCCTTCTGGCCCCACTTCAGGAACTCGTAGCGCTCCTGGTTCTGCTTGTACTCCTCGGCGACGTTCTTCTTGAACGCCTGATTGTTGCCGAAGAAGTTGACGATCACCGAGTGGTCGATGACGAGGTCGACGGGCACCAGCGGGTTGATCTTCTCAGGCGAGCCGCCGAGCGCCTGCATCGCGTTACGCATCGCGGCCAGATCGACCACCGCCGGAACGCCGGTGAAGTCCTGCATCAGCACGCGCGCCGGACGGAAGGCGATTTCGTGCTCAAGCGCCTTCTTCCGCATCCACTTGGCGACCGCCATGATGTCGGCTTTCTTGACGGTGCGGTCGTCCTCGTTGCGTAGCAGGTTTTCCAGCAGCACCTTCATCGAATAGGGCAGGCGGGAGATGCCTTTCAGGCCGTTCTTCTCTGCGGTGGGCAGGCTGTAATAGACGTAAGACTTGCTGCCGACCTTGAGGATCTTCCGGCATTTGAAGCTGTCGAGCGAGGTCATGTAAGGCGGGTCCCAGATTATCGTTTTCGATGGGGCGAGCTTGTATGCTGGCTCCGGAGGGGCAGGCCGTCCGGCTTGCAGGCGCCGATCGTGTGCTGCATCAAGTTCCGGCTTATAGAACCTTTCCAATTGCGCCGCCAGTTCGACAATGACAGGCGAGCGCATCGATTTGTCAGTAGACCGTTCCGATCCCGGAGCGGAACAGGTTGGGATGCATGCGGCTGTCCGGGCGCGACTTACGATGTGTACGAGGCGGCCGCGAGGTATTCGCCGGGCTCGGCTTCGAAGCGAGCGGCGGCGAGGCGCTGGCGCTGGTCGGACACAACGGCGCCGGCAAGACGTCGCTGCTCCGGCTGATCGCCGGGCTGCTGACAACGGAGGCCGGAACCATCACGCTCGATGGCGGGGAACCGGATACGCCGGTTGCCGAGCAGGCGCACTATCTCGGACATCGCGATGCGCTCAAGCCCTCGCTCAGCGTGAATGAGAATCTCGGCTTCTGGCGCGACTTTCTCGGCGGTGAGCGCGCTGATCTGGACGCCGGCATCAAGGCGGTCGGGCTCGCTCACGCGGCGGAACTGCCAGCCGCTTATCTCTCCGCAGGGCAGCGGCGGCGATTGTCGGTCGCCCGCCTGCTGGTGGTCCGGCGGCCGATCTGGCTGCTGGACGAGCCGACCTCCGCGCTCGACGTCAAAGGCCAGGAGCTGTTCGTCGGCCTGATGCAGGATCACCTTGCCCGCGGCGGCATCATCGTCGCCGCCACCCATACCCCCCTCGGCATTCCGGTGCGCGAGCTGCGGATCGGAGCCTCAGCATGACCGCGCTCGGCGCCATCGTTCGCCGCGATATCAAAATCGCGCTCCGCGTCGGCGGCGGCGCACTGATCGGCGTTCTGTTCTTCCTGACCGTGGTGGTGCTGATGCCGTTCGCGGTCGGCCCTGACCTGGCGCTGCTGAAGCGGCTCGGCCCGGCAATCCTGTGGCTCGGCGCGCTGCTCGCCAGCCTCCTGACCCTCGATCGGCTGTTCACCGCCGATGCCGACGACGGCTCGCTCGACCTGATCGTGATGAGCCGCACACCGCTGGAGCTGACCTGCGCCGCCAAGGCGCTGGCGCATTGGCTGGCGGCGGGCCTGCCGCTGGTCGTCGCCACGCCGGTACTTGGCCTCTTGCTCAATCTCGACGGCAGCGCCTCGCTGGCCGTGATGGCGACGCTGCTGGCCGGCACCCCGGCGCTGACCTTCACCGGCATGATCGGCGCCGCCCTGGCGGTGACGCTGCGCCGGGGCGGGCTGCTATTGGCCGTGCTGGTGCTGCCGCTGTCGATCCCGGTGCTGATCTTCGGCGTCTCCGCCTCGCAGGCGGCGATCGTCGGCCCGGTGTCGTTCGGCACCCCGTTCTCGATCCTGTGCGCGATCTCGCTGCTCAGCCTGGTGATCGGCCCGTTCGCCGCCGCCGCCAGCCTGCGCCAGGGGCTCGACTAGAACCGGCGAAGCGTCCTTAGGTTCGGTGCCGGTGCGGTCCGCTCGGACCCGCGGAACGCCGGATTCGCCCCCGCGCGCAGGCGCTTCACTGTCGATCAACTCCTCCGGAAGTCGCCGCCGATCTGCGCCACGTCATTGCCTGCGCCGGTCCCGGACATTATCAGGGACGTCATGAAGCTGACCGAACTCGCCAACCCGACCCGGTTCCTGACGCTTGCAGGGCGACTGCTGCCTTGGCTGGCGGGGGCGACCGCATTGGCGCTGGCCGCCGGCCTCACCCAGGCGATGCTGGCGCCGGACGACTATCAGCAGGGCGCCACCGTCAAGATCATGTTCGTGCATGTACCGAACGCCTGGCTGTCGATGTTCGTCTGGGGGGTGATGAGCATCGCCTCGCTCGGCACGCTGGTGTGGCGGCATCCGCTCGCCGACGTGGCCGCCAAGACCGCGGCGCCGATCGGCGCGGCGTTCACCTTTCTGGCGCTGGTTACCGGCTCGCTGTGGGGCCGGCCGATGTGGGGCACCTATTGGGAATGGGACGCCCGGCTGACCTCGATGCTGGTGCTGTTTCTGATGTATCTCGGCCTGATCGCGCTGTGGCGCGCGGTCGAGGACCCGTCGCGTGCGGCGCGGGCCGCGGCGGTGCTGACCCTGGTCGGCGCGATCAATCTTCCGATCATCAAATTCTCGGTCGATTGGTGGAATACGCTGCACCAGCCGGCCTCGGTGATGCGGATGGGCGGATCGGCCCTGGACAAGGCGTTTCTGATCCCGCTGCTCGTCACCGCGGTGGGCTTTTCGCTGCTGTTTGTGACGTTGCATCTGGCGGCGATGCGCAACGAGATCCTGCGGCGGCGGGTGCGTTCGCTGCAGATGATGCAGGCCAGCCGGGCCGAGGCGGCGTGATGTTCGGCAAATATGCGGATTTCATCGTCTCGTCCTACGCCGCAACCGCCATCGTGGTGGTGTTGCTGATCGGCTGGGTCGCGCTCGACTATCGCAAGCAGAAGGCGCGACTGCGCGACCTCGAAGCCCGCGGCGCCGTCCGCCGCTCCGGCCGCAACGCCACCGATCACTGAACCAGACGGATCATCATGACCGATACGTTCGAGCCTGCCTCGCCGAAGCGCCGATCTTGGCTGGTGGTCCTGCCGGTGCTGCTGTTTGCCGGGCTGGCGGTGTTGTTCTGGTTTCGGCTCGGCGACAGCGACGTATCGCGGATTCCCTCGGCGCTGATCGGCCGGCCGGCGCCGCAGACGCCGCTGCCGCCGCTCGAGGGACTGAATCGGGACGGCGCCCAGGTCGCCGGCCTCGATCCGGCGATGTTCAAGGGCAAGGTCAGCGTCGTCAACGTCTGGGCGTCGTGGTGCGTGCCCTGCCACGATGAGGCGCCGCTGCTGGTGACTCTGGCGCAGGACAGCCGGATTCAACTCGTCGGGATCGACTACAAGGACAAGCCCGACAACGCCCGCCGCTTCCTTGGTCGCTACGGCAATCCGTTCGCCGCGGTCGGGGTGGACGCCAACGGTCGCGCCGCGATCGAATGGGGCGTGTACGGCGTGCCGGAGACATTCGTCATCGGCCGCGACGGCAGGATCGCCTACAAGCTGGTCGGCCCGATCACCCCGGACAATATCGAGAAGGTGCTGAAGCCGGAGATCGACAAGGCATTGGCTGCGCCGCAAAGCTGATCGACCTGTTAGCGCCGCCGAAAACCCGTAGAGAAATAAATCGGACCGTTTATCGGCCGTTCATCGCAGCGCCATTGCGGCGCCACGAATCCGGGATGAGCTCAGGACGTTACTAACAACGTCCTTTGGAGGGACATCCGATGAGTATTTCGACTTTCCGTCGTCTCACGCTCGCCCCGCTCGCCGCCGCCGTCGCGCTCGGCCTGCTCGTTTCCGCGCCTGCGATGGCGCAGGCCCCGCAGCCGGCGACGCCGACAACCAAGATGGCCCCTGCGCCGAAGGCCGAGACCAAAGCGGCGGCTCCTGCAAAGGCGGAGAAGACCGAGCTTCTCGACATCAACTCGGCAACCGCTGAACAGCTCGATGCGCTGCCCGGCATCGGCAAGGCGTACTCCGCCGCGATCATCAAGGGGCGGCCCTACAAAGGCAAGGACGAACTGGTGCACAAGAAGATCGTGCCGCAGAAAACCTACGATGCCATCAAGGACAAGATCATCGCCAAGCAGAAGTAAGTCCGGCGATCACGCGACGCCAACGCGTCAACGTACTACGTCATGCCCGGGCTCGACCCGGGCATCCATCCCTTCACAACAAGATGGATTGCCGGGTCAAGTGTTCAGCCCGGCAATCACAGTCTGGGGC
>NZ_JAMKBZ010000057.1:0-7275 GCF_053772255.1 Rhodopseudomonas parapalustris
CTTCGCGAGGCGAGCGGTCGGTTGTTGCGAGGTGGCGTCTCCACGTCATCACTCCGGCCATTGGTCTCGCGAAGCATTCCGATGCTCGCGCCGCCGCGATTCGCAAGATCGCCGCAGAGACAGAATTGGGGCCAGACTGGCAACCAACATCGGTTTGCCAGCGCACTGTGGAGCGGTGGCTCAACGCCGGTGAGCTACGCCTGGCTGCCCGAGGTTCTGGCCGAAATCGCCGAGGCCGCCGGCCTCGACGCGGCGCTGCAGATCGCAGAGGAACACGGCGGCACGCGGATGTCGTTTCCGGCATTTTTGCCGGAGGGCGACCACTGGCTCACGACCTGCGTCGGCCGCGAGGCGGCCGAGAAGCTCTGTGCCCACTTCCGCCAGGGCACCGGCGGCGATGGATTCGGCGGCGCCTATGTGCTGATCCCGCGCGGGCCCACCGGCGCGATCGCCGGAGCCCGCCGGCGGATGGCGAAGGTGCTGCGCGAAGCCGATGTCGCCGAACGATGGGCTCTGGCTGGAGCACTCGCCGCAGCAGATCGACGCGGTCGTCGATCTCTGCCGCGCGCTGGTGGCGGCCTATCCGACCATCACCGAGATCGTCACCCACTGGATGATCGCACCGGCCCGCAAGGTCGACACCAATCCGCTGTTCCCGCTCGCCTACGTGCGCAAGGCGGTGTTCGGCGTGAGTGCCCCGAAGGTCGCGGCGTTTGCTGATGTCGGCGAAATCGAGCTCGGCGAGGTGACCGGCATATCGGTTGCGATCGAGCCGGCGAAGGACAATCCGGACACTGCCGCGTTCCCCGATTTGGCCCAGCCCGGCGAGGACGACGGCAACGCGGGCGATCGAGCGCACCCGGCCGACGCTGCGGAGCCGTCCGAGCCCCATCCGCTGCCGAAGGCGCTGGTCGAGTTCGTGCAGCAGCGGCTGCGCGCGCTCGGCTACTACGAGGTGGGCAATATCGACGGCGATTTTTTCGACCGCACCGAAGACGCGCTGGTGACCTTCAAGCGTCACAACGGTCTGCCGCCGACGCCGGAGGTCGACGACGCCACGCTGCGGGCATTGGCCGATGCGAGCCTGCGCGAGATCGGCGATGCCCGCGCCCGCGCCACCCCGAAGGATGTCAGCAAGATCGTGCCAGCGGTGCGGCAGGCCGGACGCTCCAAGCTGCTGGCGTGGCTGCTCGGCGCGCCTTCCGCCGCGGTCGCTGTGCTGCAGGGAGTCGCCGCCAATGTCTCCAGCGTGATGAGCGAGCTTTCGCCGATCATGGGTTGGCTCCAGGCCGTCCCCGGCTGGGTGTGGGCGTTGCTGATCGTCGGCATCGCTGCCGGCATCTGGTGGTCCGCACGCAAGGCCGAGGCCGACACGGTCGACGCCTACCGCGCAGGCCGGCTGACCTGACGGGAGGGAGCGATGCAGGTGATTCCTCTGATCATGGTGTTCGTCGGGATCATCGCTGCGGTGATCCTGGCGATCATCATCGGGCTGCGGGCCCGATGGGTGCAAGAAACCTACGGCGCCGACTTCGGCCTCGTCGATCGCGTCGATGCGGTGATGACACCGGAACTGTGGGTGTTCTCGGGCATCGCCATCGTGCTGATCCTGGTTGGAGCTGGCACGCCGTGATCTCGCTCGCCGCCCTCGCAGGATTCGCCGCGCGGCCGATCGGTAAGGCCGCGCTGATTGCTTTCGGCCTCGCCGCCCTGGTGGCGATCGGCGGCCTCGGCGCCTGGCGCGCCGCGGCCACGATCCGCGCCATGGTCAGCGAGGCCGCCGCCACCGCCAAGGCCGAGCGCGACGCGCATTGGCGTGCCGAGATCGCCGAGGCGAACGCCAAGGTGGCGCGCGCCGAGGCCGAGCAGGCCCGCGCCGCGATGGCCGCGGAGAGCAGCATCAAGGCCGCCGAAAAGGGCCGTGAAGACGCGTTGAAAGACCTGGAGAAACAGAATGCGGCGCTCAGTGATGGCGATCGTCGGTGCCTCGGCCGCGCTCGTGTCCGGCTGCTCAACCAAGCCCGGTGACGAGCCGGCGGTGATGCTGCAGATGACGCGGCCGACCGTGCCGCCGAGCGCGGCGCAGCCCTGCGACCCGCCGGTGGCGCTGCCCGATCGCGACTTGACCGAACGCGAGACCGCGAGCGCCTGGGGCCGCGACCGCTCGGCGCTGAAGACATGCGAAGGCCGCCGCGCCGCGGCCGTCGAGGCGATCGGGCCGCAGCGGTGACCGATCAGCTCGACGAGGCGCAGGCGCTGGAACAGCGCGAGCGCGACGACTGCATCGCCCGCGCGGCCGGGCGGATCAAAGGCCGCGGCGCCACGCATTGCGTGGTGTGCGGCGAGCCGATCGACGATGCCCGCCGCAAGGCGATGCCCTCGGCGACCCGGTGCATCGACTGTCAGGAAGGCCGCGAGCGGTGGGACCGCTCGCACAGGGGGCGGTAATAGGAATGAGCTGGGCGGAGGCGGTGTCGCTGGCGAAAGACATCTGGTGGGTGTTGTCGGTGCCGGTGGCGGCGATCGGCCTCGCCGGGATGTACTACCTGCGCGGCCAGTTCCCGACGAAGGCCACCTTCGACGACCAGATCGAGGCGGTCACCACCTCGATCAGCGACCTGTCGAAGAAGATCGACGACAACGAGAAAAAGACCAGCGACCGCATCGTCAAGAGCGAGCGCGAAACCAGCGAGCGGATGGCGAAGCTGGAAAGCGATGTCCGCCAACTGCCCGGCCGCACCGAGATGGAGCATCTCTCCGACCGGATCAGCCGGGTCGAGACGCAGGTTGCAGCCTCGGTCGAGACCATCAAGGGCGTCGAGAAGACCGCCAACAAGATCGACCGGACGCTGGAGATGATCCTGGGCCACATGCTCGACGAGAAACGGGAGAAGACCGGATGAGCGACACGCTTGCCGAAGTGTTCGACAAAGACCGCCGCCTCGTGCTGCTGCGGCTCCTGGCCGAACAGGACAACTACGAACTGTCGGCGCCGCTGCTGACCAAGGCCGCGCAGGAGCTACGTCACCGCGTCTATCCCGACGTGGTCGAGGCCGACATCGTGCTGCTGGATCAGCACCGCCTGGTCACGCGCAGCGAGATCGAACTGAACGGCCGCAAGATGACGATCGCGACGCTCACCAAGCTTGGCCGCGATGTCGCGCACGGCCGGCCGCATCCGATGGTGGCGCGTCCCAGCCCGAAGGACTGAGCCATGGCCGACGCGGAATTTTACTGCTCGTTCTGCGGCAAAAGTTCACGTGAGGCCGAGGTGATGCTGGCTGGAGTCTGGCCGTCCTTCATCTGCGAGACCTGTGTCGCCGACGCAGGCGAACAGATTACGCGGATCATTGCCGACCGACGATCGGAAGCGGATCTCGTTCGCGAAGCCCTGCACTGTGCTTTCTGCAAGCCGGAGCCGTTGACGGCCGGCGACATCGCGAAGGACTGAGCCATGGCGAACCGACCATCGTCGATCGACCGGCTACCAGAGGAAGTGCGCGACCTGATCGGGCGTCTGCGCGACCAGGGTTGCACGATCGATGAGATCATGCTCAAGCTCGGCGAGCTCGATCTCGACAAGAAGGAGCTACCGTCGCGCTCCGCGCTCGGCCGCCACCTCCAGAAGGCCGCCGAGATCGCCGAGCGGGTCAAGAAATCCCGGCAGGTCGCCGAGGTGATCGTTCGCCGTCTGGGCGAGACCGACCCCGACAAGACGACGCGGATGAACCTCGAACTGATGCACAACATCCTGTTCGAGATCGCGACGCGCACCTCGGAGGAAACCGGTGAACCGGTGTCGTTTTCGTTCGGTCCCATGGAAGCGATGCTGCTAGCCAAGGCGATGGATCGAATCCGCGAAGGCGACGTGGCGCTGCGCTCGGATCTGCACAAGCTGCGCAAGGTGGCGTCCGCCACCGGCGCGCCGCGCTTCGTCGCCGAACGCGACGACGATCACGCCGACCGCACCTGGGCAGCGTTCCTCGGCATCCACGCCGCCGGCGACGGCGTGCCGGACTACGACGGCTATCAGTCGGCGCGGCCTGAAGCCGACCGCACCCAATTGTTCGAACAAACCTCCGGAGGGCGTGCGCTGTGGTGAAGCTGCTGGGGCCTGACGGCAACCCGATCGACGCGTCGCTGTTGTCGAAGGAAATGGCCACGCCGACCACGATCGGCGTGCGCGCGGTGCATCACGAGCGCGTCGCCTCCGGGCTGACGCCGGAGCGGCTGGCCTATGTGCTGCATCAGGCGGCGAACGGCTCGGCGCGCGATTACCTGACGCTCGCCGAAGAAATGGAGGAGCGCTACCTGCACTACGCCAGCCAGGTGCAGACCCGGCGGCTGGCGATCGAAGGCGTGACGCCGAGCGTGAAGGCACCGGAGGGCGTGCCGGCCAAGATCGTCGATTTCGTGCACGAGCTGGTCGCCGACCCCGGCTTCCACGACGCCACCGGCCTGCTCACCGACGGCATCGCCAAGGGCTATGCGGTGATCGAGCCGATCTGGGAATACGAGCGCGGCGCGCTGCGCCCGGTCGCCTACAAATGGCGCGACCAGCGGTTCTTCCAGTTCGATCCGCTGACGCAGAGCGAGCTGCGGCTCGCGGTCGACGGCAGCCTGGAGGGCGAGCCGCTGGCCAAGCCGACCTTCTTGGTGCACGCGCCGCGCACCAAGGCAGGCATCCCGATCCGCCGCGGCTTCGCACGCGCCGCCGCCTGGGCGTTCCTGCTGCAATCGTTCGCGCTGAAGGACTGGAGCGCGTTTGCGGAGATCTACGGCATTCCGCTGCGGCTCGGCCGCTATCACGCCGGCGCCAGCGACTCGGACAAGAAGGCGCTGCTGCGGGCGGTGCGCGACATCGCCTCCGACGCCGCCGCCATCATCCCGCAGGGCATGGAGCTGGAATTCGTCGAGACCAAGGGCCAGCGCGGCGAAGCGGTGTTCGGCTCGCTGCTCGACTATCTCGACAAACAGGTCTCGAAGCTGGTCGTCGGCCAGACCATGACGGCCGACAACGGCTCGTCGATGGCGCAGGCGAAAGTGCACAACGAGGTCCGCCTCGACATCCAGCGCGCGGACGGCCGGCAACTCGCCAACACCGTCAACCGCGACCACATCGAGTGGGCGGTGGCGATGAACTTCGGGCCGCAGCCGGTCTATCCGAGCGTCGAGTATCCGGTCGCCGAACCGGAGGACACCAAGGCGCTGGCGGATGGTGTCGCCAAGCTGGTGCCGCTCGGTCTGCGCGTGTCGCAAACGGAGATCCGCACCAAGTTCGGCCTCTCCGAGCCCGGCGAGAAAGACGAGCTGCTGACGCCGCCGCGCAGCGGCCAGGAGGTCGTCGCCGCCAATGATGAACCGGCGCCGAAGGCGGCGCGGCTGTCGGCCGGCGATTGCCGCTGCCCGGCCTGCGGCGGCACCCGCACCGCCACGCTCGCGGCCGATCCGGCCGCCGAGGCGGACGAGCTCGACGAGCTGGTGGCGGACGCGATGGCCGATTGGGAGGAGATGGTCGATCCGCTGCTGGCGCCGCTGCGCGAGGCGGTGGCGCGGGCATCGAGCTTCGAAGAGCTGCTGGCGATGATGCCGCAGATCGCCGCCGAACAGGACGGCACGAAACTCGCCGACGCGCTAGCGCGTCTCACCGCCAAGGCCCGCGGCCTCGGCGACGTGAAGGACTGACGATGCGGCTGACGCGGCGGCAGGTGCTGGCACTGCTCGCAGCCGCCAAGCGCGGCTTCGCGACGCCGCCCGAGGTCGTCGATTACTTCCGCGACAAGAACCTGAAGCCCGGCTTCTCCTGGCTCGACGTGTGGGGCCAGGAACACGCCCACGCCTTCACGGTCGCCGGCGTCACCGAGACCCGCGTGCTCTCCGAGTTCAAGGAGGCGATCGACAAGGCGATCGCCGGCGGCCAGGGTTTCGAGGCCTTCAAAGCCGACATGCAGGCGCGTTTAACGCCGCGCGGATGGTGGGGGCCGAAGACGGTGGCGGACCCGACCGGCAAATGGAAAGACAAGACCGTCGATTTCACCAAGCCCGGCCGGCTGGAGACGACGTTCTGGAGCAACGTGCGATCGGCACGCGCCGCAGGCCAGTGGAATCGCATCCAGCGCACCAAGGCGTCGCGGCCCTATCTGCTGTACGTGCGCTCCACCGCGGAGCGGAAGCGGCCCGAGCATCTCGCCTGGGCCGGAACGATCAAGCTGGCCGACGATTCCTGGTGGGGCACGCACTTCCCGCCAAACGGCTGGCGCTGCCAGTGCTCGGTGCAACAGCTCGATCAGGAGGACCGCGACCGCTACCTGGCGCAGGACGGCTACTCGGAAGACGCTCCGGACTTCGGCGAGGCCGACTACGTCAACCGGCGCACCGGCGAAGTGACGCGCGTGCCGCGCGGCATCGATCCGGGCTGGCAGACCAACCCGGGCCGGGCGCGCGGCCGGACGCTTGTGACTCAGCTTTCCGACACGCTCGCCGAGGCCGGCCCCGATCGCGCACAGCAGACCATCGCCAAGCTGTGGCGCGGAGACTGGCCGAAGGCGCTCGCCAAGATCGACGAGCCGCTGCAGCTTCCGGTCGCCGCCTCGCCGCGCGTCGCCGAGGCGTTCGGCGACGGCCAGGCGGTCACGCCGATCGTCACCGTGGCGAACGATCTGGTGGCGGCCGACATCGCCGCCGGCAAGCTGGCGGACGCCGGCCGCTACGGCATCGTGCAGCAGATCATCGACGTCGGCCGGCTGCTCGCCGGCGCCCGTGACGGGCTGCGACGCATCCGTGCGCTGATCGACGGCAAGAGCTGGACACTCACCTTGCGCAAGGGCGAGGACGGCCGGATCGCGGTGGAGAAACTGACGAGCCGCTAGGAAGCCCGTACATGCGTCCGCCGCTCGGGACGGACAATCGCGCCGGCTTCGGCCGCCGCCGCATCCTGGGCTTAAAGAGGTGCTTTTACGCGGCTGTTTTTGGGGAAGGCTCGGCGCAGATCGCGGCGGAGGGCCAGGCCGGCTCAGAACTGAGGTAGCTGACACCTGTCAGCGGCCCGAGCAGCCGGGGTGCACGGCTAGACATGCACCCATGAAGCCGACCAACGCAACCCCCCAGATCGAACAGCCCGGCATCGCCTTCGGCATCGCGACGCTGAGTGCCGATGCGCTGGCCGCGACGGACGGCGACTGGCCGCGCTGGGTCAAGGTGACGCCGCGCGGTCCGATCACCGCACGCGACGGTCGCCGCTTCGTGTTCGAGCCCGAGCGTCTGGTCGCACGGTTC
>NZ_JAMKBZ010000058.1:2500-5713 GCF_053772255.1 Rhodopseudomonas parapalustris
GCTTTCGCTACGCCTACACCTACCGGCTTAAGCTTGCTCGTTAAATTAAGTCGCTGGCCCATAATACAAAAGGTACGACGTCACCCAGAACGTATCTTGGGCTCCGTCTGTTTGTAGGTGTCCGATTTCAGGAACTATTTCACTCCCCTCGTCGGGGTGCTTTTCACCTTTCCCTCACGGTACTGGTTCACTATCGGTCGCTGAGGAGTACTTAGGCTTGGAGGGTGGTCCCCCCATGTTCAGACAGGATTTCACGTGTCCCGCCTTACTCGAGCATCAATGATTGAATTACTTGTACGGGGCTATCACCCTCTAAGGCTCTGCTTTCCTGACAGATTCCAATTGTCGCACATTGATGACTGGCCTGGTCCGCGTTCGCTCGCCACTACTAGCGGAGTCTCGGTTGATGTCCTTTCCTCCAGGTACTTAGATGTTTCAGTTCCCTGGGTTCGCTTGAAACCTCCTATGTATTCAGAGATCTCATACCTTCTCTTGATAACCGGAAATCCAAAACCTCACGTCTCTTTCGAAACGCAAGGCCTTGGAGTTCCGGCTATCGAAGGTGGGTTTCCCCATTCGGAAATCCACGGATCAAAGCTTCTTCGCAGCTCCCCATGGCTTATCGCAGCGTAGCACGTCCTTCATCGCCTCTCAGCGCCAAGGCATCCGTCGAACACCCTTAAGGCACTTGATTGCTCTCATTATCAATGTCCACACACTCGGCAGAATGTTGCTCGCAGCACACCTCGAAGGGCGAACCTTCAAAGACGACGCCGCAAACGGACACTGATTAGAAAGACCAGTTATTGCTTCGTAAGATCGACCCGATGACGATGCGGTCAAGCGTCGTCAACAAGAAGCGTTTACAACCCGGTTGTTTTGCAACAACCAGGCGCCGAAAACGCTCCGGAGATACGCGATCGAACCCCGCAGATTGCTCCGCAAGACCCGAACCCGGATCGATCTCCTCTTCACGATGTCAGAAAACTCGCCGGCCGCGCTGTGCGCAGGCTGGCGAATACAAGTTGCGGACGAAGAACCATCGTCGCCGTCCGAATGACAGCAACGAGGTGCGAGCCAAGATCACGATGATCATCCATCTGGTGGAGCCAGACGGGATCGAACCGACGACCTCATGCTTGCAAAGCACGCGCTCTCCCAGCTGAGCTATGGCCCCGTAACCAGAAGACGAATGCAGCGCTCGACAAAATGGTGGGCCTGGGAAGACTTGAACTTCCGACCTCACGCTTATCAAGCGCGCGCTCTAACCAACTGAGCTACAAGCCCTCAGCACGAGAGGCAGCTTGCGGCACGCAGCACCGGCACAATCGATCAACGACCACCCCGACAAGCCGAATGCGCGCGCCACCCCAGGCGCGTGTTCGTCCGCGAAGAAAGAGAAACGAAGACGGCGAAATCCCGCCAATGAGGCTCGTATGACTTAGAGCCTCTGATGTTTCTAAAACAGGTCGATAACAGCAAGCTGTTGAAGACCCATCCTTAGAAAGGAGGTGATCCAGCCGCAGGTTCCCCTACGGCTACCTTGTTACGACTTCACCCCAGTCGCTGACCCTACCGTGGCCGGCTGCCTCCATTGCTGGTTAGCGCACCGTCTTCAGGTAAAGCCAACTCCCATGGTGTGACGGGCGGTGTGTACAAGGCCCGGGAACGTATTCACCGTGGCATGCTGATCCACGATTACTAGCGATTCCAACTTCATGGGCTCGAGTTGCAGAGCCCAATCCGAACTGAGACGGCTTTTTGAGATTTGCGAAGGGTCGCCCCTTAGCTTCCCATTGTCACCGCCATTGTAGCACGTGTGTAGCCCAGCCCGTAAGGGCCATGAGGACTTGACGTCATCCCCACCTTCCTCGCGGCTTATCACCGGCAGTCTCCTTAGAGTGCTCAACTAAATGGTAGCAACTAAGGACGGGGGTTGCGCTCGTTGCGGGACTTAACCCAACATCTCACGACACGAGCTGACGACAGCCATGCAGCACCTGTGCTCCAGGCTCCGAAGAGAAGGTCACGTCTCTGCGACCGGTCCTGGACATGTCAAGGGCTGGTAAGGTTCTGCGCGTTGCGTCGAATTAAACCACATGCTCCACCGCTTGTGCGGGCCCCCGTCAATTCCTTTGAGTTTTAATCTTGCGACCGTACTCCCCAGGCGGAATGCTTAAAGCGTTAGCTGCGCCACTAGTGAGTAAACCCACTAACGGCTGGCATTCATCGTTTACGGCGTGGACTACCAGGGTATCTAATCCTGTTTGCTCCCCACGCTTTCGTGCCTCAGCGTCAGTAATGGCCCAGTGAGCCGCCTTCGCCACTGGTGTTCTTGCGAATATCTACGAATTTCACCTCTACACTCGCAGTTCCACTCACCTCTGCCATACTCAAGACTTCCAGTATCAAAGGCAGTTCTGGAGTTGAGCTCCAGGCTTTCACCTCTGACTTAGAAACCCGCCTACGCACCCTTTACGCCCAGTGATTCCGAGCAACGCTAGCCCCCTTCGTATTACCGCGGCTGCTGGCACGAAGTTAGCCGGGGCTTATTCTTGCGGTACCGTCATTATCTTCCCGCACAAAAGAGCTTTACAACCCTAGGGCCTTCATCACTCACGCGGCATGGCTGGATCAGGCTTTCGCCCATTGTCCAATATTCCCCACTGCTGCCTCCCGTAGGAGTTTGGGCCGTGTCTCAGTCCCAATGTGGCTGATCATCCTCTCAGACCAGCTACTGATCGTCGCCTTGGTGAGCCATTACCTCACCAACTAGCTAATCAGACGCGGGCCGATCTTTCGGCGATAAATCTTTCCCCGTAAGGGCTTATCCGGTATTAGCTGAAGTTTCCCTCAGTTGTTCCGAACCAAAAGGTACGTTCCCACGCGTTACTCACCCGTCTGCCACTGACGTATTGCTACGCCCGTTCGACTTGCATGTGTTAAGCCTGCCGCCAGCGTTCGCTCTGAGCCAGGATCAAACTCTCAAGTTGGACTTGAAACTTTAAACCGGCTGATCACAACGTTTGACGAGGTCCCACCATCGCCCTCGATCCGAAAATCAAGAACTCGTCGCCGCGCTTCACAGCGCAAACGAACATGGTGTTCCTTTAAAACGTGTACCGCCGAAGTCTTTCGTCCGGCCTCAATCCCAGAAAGCCGAAGCCTTCCGAAAACCGAGACCCGCAAGGACTTCGCCGTCCACGTTTCTCT
>NZ_JAMKBZ010000059.1:0-5147 GCF_053772255.1 Rhodopseudomonas parapalustris
GGATCAAAGGGAATCACGACCCAAGGTGCGCCGCCAGTGACTTCTTCAACAGCCTGCTAGGTCATTTTCAAGGAGACGGCGCTGCGCTGCTTCCTCAATCATGCCTTCGCGATAGATTTCCGCACGGCCGCGCCCGGCATTCTTGGCCTCGTACAGCGCTAGATCAGCCATCCGTTGGACGTATTCGGGATCATCCCCCTGGTCCGCCATCGCCACACCAATGCTCAGCCCGACCGTGATCTCGTGTCCATCGATCTGAAACGGACGAGCGAACGAAGCAATCATACGCTCGGCCAGAGCTTCGGCCTTGCCTTGCGTCAGCTTGCCAATCATAGCGATTTCGTCACCGCCGAGGCGAAACAACATATCGGACGGACAGCAATCGTCGCGCAGCCGTCTCGCGGCCTCGACCAAGAGTTTATCGCCAACTGCATGACCGAGCGTGTCGTTGACAGCCTTGAAGCGGTCGAGATCGAGCATCAGCATAGCGAAGGAGCCGCTCTTCGACAGCGTCGTAATCTGTTCGGAGAAACTGCGTCGATTAGGCAATCCGGTCAGAACGTCGTGCTGCGCGAGGTGAACAACCTGAGCCTGAGCTTGCATCGTCAACGTAATATCCGCCATGACGCCGCGATAGCCGATAGCCGCGCCTGCTTCGTCCATAATCGAGCGCCCTGAAATCGACCACCATCGTGGCGTGCCGTCGACCGCGCCCGGCACGACGAGGTCGCGGAATGAACGGCCATTGTCGAGATGGTCGGCGAGCGCGACAAGCGCCTCGGAGTTTCCCGGGACATCGCAGACCTTGAGCAATTCCCCGAGCTTACGCTGTTCGAGCGCAGAAGGTGTACATGAGAACACCTCGGCAAATCGCAACGAAGGATTGATGATCTTTTCCTGGGCATCGATCTGCCACAACCAGTCGCTTGACTGATCTTCATGTTCCTTGAGCAACAGGCCGATGACGTCGGCTTGTTGCTTGAGGCTTGCCCCTTGTTCGGCTAGCTCCAGTTGCTGGCGCAGGCCGCGCTCGAAATTTCTCGCATAGCGATGGACATTGTCGATAGCTATCAGCACCGTGACGACAAAAAGCAGTGTGAGGCTGAGCCGATCCCAACTGGGGCCGGCCATGGTGAGACAAACCAGCCAGATCGGGATGTTCATTGCCGTGTAGCTAGCCGCCGAAGAAAATGTAGATGCCTGCACCAGCGCACCGCCCCACATGGAGCTGACGATCAGCATGATCATGATCGCGCTGACGAAACCATCGCTGTTGAGCGCGATCCAGGCGGGTCCGATTGCCATCGTGGCCGACACAAGACCGGTGAGGACCATCAACAACTTTTCGGCGCGGATATCGAGGGACCGAACCGGACCGAGTGCCGTGCGCAGCGCCAAAACAATCCTCGCTGAGCAGACCGCGAAGACGACCGGACCCCAGAGGTTCAGAACCCCCGACCACTGATCGTATGCAGCGAAGATGGCGACGCCGGCAGCCAAAAGGTAGCCGCCGAGCGACTTCCAGACGTTTGACTCCATTGCATGAATCTGGCTACCGCGAATTTTCGCGTCTACTTCGGTCCCGTCCCGTTTCATATTGCCCGGCCCTCCCACAGACCGGGCGATATACCTCAACAATTTTAAAGAATCGCTGAATCGCAGCCGCACGTTAACTTCCTGGAGGCCAGGCCACCGTTGTGAGTAACCCGGAACCTGCGACAACTATAAACTGTCGCGCCATCGCTGGCGCGGTAATCGTGCAGCGCTTAAGCGGCCGTTTCCGCCAGATTATCATCATTCCTCTGTTTATCGCGATGAAGCGTCATCTCGATGACGGGCTGATGAGGCTTGTATGCCTCCCGTTTTAATCGCTTCGTGCCAATCGCTACCGGCAACTCGCATCGCACTTTAGCCAGGTCACAGCCTTGGCCGCGAACTTGCCTTCCATCACGGCATCGACCTCGGTCGAGGACGAGGCATCGGACTCTGATTTGGTGCATGTCATTGTCCGAGAGTCGCTGCGCGCACTTTCTGGTAGCGTGAATCGATTCCGCCGATTGCAAGTATTATCCGCCATTTCTACGCCATAGTACGACGACGCGAAAATTACGCTTGCGCGCGCGTAACGGTCGGCCCTCTCTGGTCTCAACAGCAGTCATAAACAGTCAGCAGGAGGCCGCGTAACCATGCGAGAGCCAGATCGTATCGTCCGGATGAAGACCGTCCTTGCCCGCACCAGCCTGTCCAAGTCCACCATCTATCGCAAGATCGGTAAAGGCACGTTTCCGGCGCAACTCAAGATCAGCACCAACGGCTCGGGCTGGCATGAATCCGAAATCAATCGCTGGGTCGCCAATCCTGCCGGCTGGCGCGCTGCCAATGACAACGAAGATCCCGGCGGAAAGGTGGGCAACCATGACGCCGACTGACCCGCCTGATGGAGAGGGGCATCCCGTCGCAGCCAACGATAACGGCGGCGTGGACGGCCCCGATCCCGAGGCGCTGCGCAAGGTCGATGATGTCGCCCTCAAGCTTGCGCGCATCATCGGCCGCCGCATGGCGCGCGAGGACTTTGCCGTACGCACCGCCGCCAATGACAACACCCCGAAATCCGGCGACGAGCCGGACTAGGAGGCCAAGGAAGAATGATGGAATCATTGACAACAATGGTATTTGTTGTCATATAGGCCAACATGAAGGCGAAGCCGCTGCTCAACGAACGTCATCAGCTTGGCCCGGAGGCGTTCGTCGAGCTTCGGGTCTGGCGGGTGCCAAAGTCCGTGCGGGGGTCGGTACACGATCTTAAATACGCCTTGGCCTATGTCGTCGGCGGCGTCTGCGTGCTGCGTTATGATAACGAGGCCGGCAAGGGCGATCACCGGCATCTCGGCACAACCGAGACAGCTTACGTCTTCACGACGCCGGAAAAGCTTCTGGCGGATTTCTGGAAGGACGTGGACAAATGGAGGCCCGAATGAACACCGTGACGCTCTCTGTCGCCAACCGTGACGACGTGACCGGCCGCGCGCTTGCAGCCTTCAAGGGCAAGGTGCAGGGCTCGCACTTCAGTTTCGCCACTCCCGATCTGCTATGGCAGACGCTGACCCGCAAACGCTGGGACTTGATCCAGGCCATGACGGGGCAAGGCCCCATGACCATCCGCGAGGCTGCGCGTCGTGTGGAGCGCGATGTGAAAGCCGTCCACAGCGATGTGCAGGCGCTTCTCAAAGCTGGCGTGCTCCACCGTGACGGGCGCAATATCGTCTTTCCTTATGATGCCGTGCATGTGGACTTCATGCTGATCAAAGCCGCCTGACGGCGGACTGTTGCACAATGGTCCGAGGGAGGTTTTCCATGACTGACCGCGTCGCTCTCTACGCCCGTTATTCGTCCGACAACCAGCGTGACGCCTCGATTGAGGATCAGTTACGCCAGTGCCGCGAGCGTGCCACCCGCGAGGGCTGGACCATCGTGGAGAGCTATTCCGACCGGGCCATATCGGGTGCTTCGCTCATCCGCTCGGGCATCCAGTCCTTGCTGGCCGATGCGCAGGCCGGGCACTTCGACATGGTGTTGTCCGAGGCGCTGGACCGCATCAGTCGCGATCAGGAGGACGTGGCCGGCGTCTTCAAGCGCCTGCGCTTCGCGGGCGTGACCATCGTCACCTTGTCCGAGGGCGAGATCAACGAGCTTCATGTCGGCCTGAAAGGCACCATGAACGCCCTGTTCCTGAAAGACCTCGCCCTCAAGACCCATCGCGGCATCAGGGGCCGTGTCGAGGCCGGCAAAATCGGCGGCGGCAATGCCTATGGCTACCGCGTCGTCCACCAGCTCGACGCGCGCGGCGAACCGATCCGGGGCGAGCGCGAGATCGTCGCGGAACAGGCCGAAATCATCCGGCGCATTTTTCGCGAGTATGTCGCCGGCAAGGGGCCGCAGAAGATCGCTGCCGACTTGAACCGCGACGGCATCCCGAGCCCCACCGGCAAGCGCTGGAACGACACCACCATCCGGGGCAACCGCGTCATCAGTTCGGGCATCCTCAATTGCGAACTTTACGTCGGCATCATCCGCTGGAACCGGCAACGAAAACTCAAGAACCCCGACACCGGCCACTTCACCTATCGGCTCAACCCCGAAAGCGAATGGATACGCGCCGAGGCTCCCGAACTTCGCATCGTGCCGCAGGAACTATGGGACGCGACCAAGACGCGGCAGGACGAATTGACGGCACTCTACAAGAACCGGACCGAGGCGTCGCGCGAGGGCATCAAGCGCAGCCTCGCCCGAAACGGCAGCCTCAACGCCACGCATCGCCCGCGCACTCTTTTGTCCGGCCTGTTGTTCTGCGGCTGCTGCGACGGCTCCTACGCCCGGCGCGGGCAGGACCGCTATGCCTGCACCAACCATATCCTTGGCAATGGCTGCGACAACGCCCGCACCATTGCCCGCGAGGCGCTGGAAGCCCGTGTGCTGACCGGCCTGCGCGAGCGCATGATGACGCCGGATATGGCCACCGAGGCGGTGCGCGCCTACGCCCAGGAAACCAATCGCCTCAACCGCGAGCGCCGCAATGCCGCCGACGCCACCCGCCGCGAGCTTGCCGAGATCGCAAAAGCCATCGCCGAGATCGTGCGTGTCATCGAGCAAGGCGGCTGGCACCGCGCCCTGTCGGAGCGGTTGACCGAGTTGGAAGCCCGACAGGACAGTCTCGCCGCCCGCATGTCCGACGCGCCGCAGGACACGCCCGACATCCATCCCGGCATCGCGGAAACCTACCGGCGCAGGATCGAGCGCCTGACCGATGCTCTCTCCCATCCTGACGACGCGGCGGAAGCCGCCGAGGCCATCCGCGAAATCATCGACCGCATCGTCATCACCCCTGGCCAAACGCGCCGCGACCTTTCCGTCACCCTGCAAGGTGAGCTTGGCACCATCCTCGACTGGATCGACCGCACCGGAAAACCGGGTTACAAACCCACGCCCGACACCGCATCAACCCGATTGTCGGCATCGGTCAAAGCTTGGGCTTGACCCGCGCATCCATCTCCCGAACGATGGATCGCCGGATCAAGTCCGGCGATGACGTGACGTGTGTGGCGAGCGCCCGACGCCAGAATTCTCGACGAGCGCCCACGACCAAAGCG
>NZ_JAMKBZ010000060.1:0-4257 GCF_053772255.1 Rhodopseudomonas parapalustris
GGGCGAGCCCTCGGGCATCAACCGCATCTACCGGCTCTATCGCGAAGAAGGGCTTTGCGTGCGCAAGCGGCGGGCCCGGCGCAAGGCCGTCGGTACACCGGCCCCCATTCTGGTCGAGGCCAGGCCGAACGCGCGCTGGTCGATCGATTTCGTCCACGACCAGTTCGCCAATGGCCGGCGCTTCCGCGTCCTCAACATCGTCGACGATGTGACCAAGACGTGCCTCGGTGCGATCCCGGACACCTCGATCCCCGGTCGGCGGGTGGCCCGTGAGATGAACGCGATCGTCGAACGGCACGGCAAGCCTGGGATGATCGTTTCTGACAACGGCACCGAGTTTACCTGCAACGCCATGCTCGCCTGGTGTCGGGACAACAACATCGACTGGCACTTCATCGCGCCCGGCAAGCCCATGCAGAACGGATTCGTCGAGAGCTTCAACGGCCGGATGCGTGACGAGCTTCTCAACGAGACGCTATTCTTCGATCTCGACGATGCCCGTACCAAGATCACCGCCTGGATCACCGACTACAACGACGAGCGGCCACACTCGGCGCTCGGCTACCTCACCCCGGCGGCCTATGCCGCCACCTTCACCGCAACGGGCGATCGGCTCCGCAACCCCGACCAGCTTCGCCGATCGCCCGTTGCTCGACATACGCCGACCGGCGTAAAAACCGCCGAGGCTCTAACTGTAGCTGGATGAAAGTTCGGTGGCAGGTCAAAATCAACCGGCCATCAACACGTCGAACGCCAGCTTGTGTCAGAATCAATGCGATACTTGGCCAAGACAGCCCATCTTGGCGAATCGCCGCGATTTGATCGAGGTGCTTCGAAAGCAGTCGCTCAAACAGAATCCGGGTGCTTCCCTCACCCAAATCACGCGCGAATCGAGCCGCCTATCCTCTGATATCACTTCTGCCCATAGCAGAACTGTATGAGGCCAGACCTTGCAATATTCAAAAAGGCATTCGAAGCAATTCGAAACAAAACGAAGCGTTTCAGAATGCTTCGATTTGCTTCATAAAGTTTCCATCATACCTGTGCATCTTGACAATCATCAAGCAGCGCACTTCTCCGCTCTATATAGCCGACAGATTTCAGATCTTGAATTACGAAGCGGTATATTGCGCATAGCATTCGATTGTCGGCGAGACCGACTACACAAATCGCATACTTGCCGTCCTCTTGGCTATTTTACCCTGCTCTATCGTCGTACGATGTGAGACGAGGCATCATAAGGCGCGCTCCTGTCGCACCAGCTTCCAGGATCCTTCTGTTGTTGCGCAGCGCTGATAGACTTATAGAACAGCATCATGTAGCAAAAGAATAGGGACGCATGCTCCATCCGTCTACAGATGACTTACTTCTTCAATCAAAGACGCATTCGGCCCTGTTTTAAGCATAACGCGTTACAATGCAACTTTTGACTTCGAGATGACGATCAATCCGAGCAGCCAACCCGAAATCAGCGTGGTGATTCCCACTTTCAATAGGCCTGCAGCAACACGGCGAGCAGCTCGTTCGGCCTTGTGTCAGTCCTACCCACCGCTGGAGGTAATCGTCGTCGATGATGGCTCCCTAAAGCCCATTTCGAGAGATGAGATCGGAATCGATGACCCTCGACTTCGCATCCTTCATCTTGACAGGAACCGTGGCCCCGGAGCCGCGCGGCAGGCGGGCGTCAACTCCGCAACAGGAAATTTCGTCGCGTTTCTGGACTCTGACGATGAGTGGCTGCCGCACAAGTTGGCGGCTCAGGTCGGCTGCCTGCAGGGCTCAGCTCCGATAGCCGTCGCATGCGGCTGGACAGCGGTACGCGAGGACGGGCGCCCCCCGAAAAGCGTCATACCTCGGGAAAGCCGCAATTCATTGGACTTTGCCGCAGGCTGCTGGTTTGCTCCGGGGAGCACTCTGTTGGTCTCCCGGAGCATGTTCGATCTCGTGGGACCATTCAACTCGCAGCTGAGGCGGCTCGAAGACTACGAGTGGTTTTTGCGTTTCGCGCTCGCCGGTGGACGCCTTGTTGTGAAGCGCGAAGTCGCTGCAATTGTCTCAGTAGGAGGTCGCGGAAGATTGGAAACCGTAGGGCACGCGAAAGCAATTATTGAGGAAACGATCGAATCCTTGCAACACTCTTTGGTAGATTCGCGGTTCCGCCGAATCGCGACGGCTTATTTGTCACTAGAGATGGCCAAGGCTGCGCAGAATGAAGGACGGCCGATCCTAATGGCGCAGCACATGCTTCGGTCCCTCGCGCTCGTACCGCGTATTCAGCCTGCACTACGGCAGTGGTGGACCATCAATGACCATTCGAGCACCTAGGCTGGCTGCTCTGCCGCTACCTAGTATTCTGGCTATCTCCGCTCATGGAAACAATGCTCATGTCATCTAACGGCCTCGGCACCTCCCTGCACCGACTACGACGGCTTCTGTCAATCTATGGCGTTACGGGTGCTAGTCGGGTCGTCGCACATCGCTTATTGGCAAAGCAGCTGATTTCGCTGGCACGCCCATTGGCGCGCCGCAGGCTCGCGCGTCTCCTCTCATCTTCGGGGGATCGACGCACCGTACTGGTGCGGTCTACGCTCGATATGGCATATCCATACAAGCAACGCGTTCACCACATGGCGATCGAGATGGCCCGCCAGGGTTGGCGGGTCGTGTTCGTGACGCCATCCACTGGCCACGACGCTGTGCTGGTCTCGGCGCAGGGCCCCGACGGCATCATAGTGACGCCTCACGGGACGGAGGCGATCGAGGCAGCGGAGAGTCCGGTCTACCTCGCGTTATCCACGGACACGTCGCTAACGCAGGCCGACGTTGATCACGTAATGTCCAGTGGCGGGACGATGATCTACGACTACATCGATCACATGGATGACGCTGTGAGCGGCCAGCCAATCCCAGCGGAGCGATTCAAACTTCATGATCGTTTGTTAGCCGACGAGGAGAACGTCCTGGTGCTCGCGAGCGCCGACGCGCTTCTGCGCGACGTCGCGAGCCGGCGGCAGCGGAATATGCTGCTGGTGACCAATGGCGTCGACGTCGAACGCTTCAAGGGAGTGCCGCGCGCGCAAGCCGGGCTGCGTGCCGACTTTGCCCGGATCATTGCGCGCGGTCGTCCGATCCTCGGTTACTATGGTTCTTTCGCGAGCTGGTTCGACTATGACCTTGTCCGTCGGCTGGCAGGCGCGCGGCCAGGTTACGACATCGTGCTTATCGGACCGGACCTCGATGGGACCGGTTCAGCTCTGTCGGATCCACCTGAGAACCTCTTCGTGCTGCCGGCGATGCGATACGAAGAGCTTCCCCGGCATGCGACATGGTTCGACGTTTGCTTAGTTCCATTCCTAATCAACAAAATCACACTCGCGACTTCACCGCTGAAGATCTTTGAGTACATGGCTCTCGGGCGGCCAACTGTATCGACTGATCTGCCAGAGTGCCGCAAGTACCGTTCGATCCTCACTGCGGACGCCACCGGCTTTGCCGACGCGTGCGACCGCGCACTGCTGCTGAATGACAACGCGGCGTTCAGGGGCATCGCGCGTCAGGAGTGCAATGCGAATAGCTGGGCACGGAAGGTGGCAGAGATTGAATGAATTACACAACCCCAGTCAGATCGGCAAAGCCAATGAATGAGGTTTTCGATGCCTCTGACTACCTTTCTGCAGAACCAGGAACTGATCATCACCGCGCATATCTAAGGAATAATTCTGCGCCCTCATAAGCGATATAATCGGCTCAAAGTCCCAACGGTGCCAAACGAATTCTGTAGTATGGGCAACGATTTCGAACCCCACGTATTCTACAATCTGCCTCATCTCGCTTGTTGTGTACTCTCGGAAATGCCAGTCGTAGACAAGTGGGGATTGCCCCAAGAGAATGCGTTGAATAGCCCATATGCTTACTGCGTTTGGCGTAGAAATAAACGCCCTTCCACCTATTCGTAAAACACGATAGACTTCTTCGAGAAAGAAAAATAGTCCGTCCAGTGTAGTAGCTTGGCTGTATTGAACGTCAGAAATGTGCTCGACGACCTCTGTCGCAATAACATTGTCGATCGAGTAATCGCAAAAAGCAATTGGCTCCGATCGAAGGTCGTTGGCGGCACCCACAACCTGCCGCTCTGGAAAAAACGACCATATCACTTGAGAACTTAAATAACTGACGTTTCCAAGTCGTCCGTGAAGTTTGCTGAACTGGATTGATTTAGGGGTGTCGGGCGGCTTCGAGTCGGAGTGACAGCATCAT
>NZ_JAMKBZ010000061.1:0-2981 GCF_053772255.1 Rhodopseudomonas parapalustris
CCCCCCCCCCCCCCGCCCGCCCCCCCCGCCGGCCCCCGCCCCCCCCCCCCGCCCCCCGGGGGGGGGGGGGCTGTGGTGGGACAGCTCGCGCGGTCTCTCGTCCCAATTCGCCGACCCTCAGGGGTGGAACGGTAATTCGGTGGGGTGGTGAAATATTCACGAGCGTTGCGATGAGCAGGCAACCAGCATTCCAAGGCGGCCGCTCGGTTCCGGCAAGGTCGGCTCACAGCGGCCATCTGCAACAGAAATTCTGTTGCAGCATTGTTGCAGGTTAATGTAACCCGCAAGATCAGATGGCATGGGGCTAAGTGGGCGGGATTTGGCGGGACGACGCGGGATTTCGTGCGACGTGGCAATGCTTTAAGGGCGATCCGGCGGGCGCGCGGCGTGCTAATCGGTGCGCAAGATCAAATGGCACGGATGGCGGCCTGGCGGGCGGCGCGGCGACTCCGAAAACATGGATAAATCAATGAAGGCCATGACGGAACTCCGAAACGAGTTCGGAGTTCCTGGGATCGACGGGAAAACGGCGTTTGTCGTTCTTCTGCAACGGCTTAATCTACGTCGCCGGATCGACTCCGCAGAGCAAACTCCGAAATCGGAGTTTGCCGTTAGCTATCACGGCCCTTGATTAACAGCCACAGTCCCATTCCGTCGGTCTTCATCAACTTAAAGGTGATCCCATGCAGTTCAGCCTCTGATGGTTTGCCGTCGTCCAGGCCTTCCATCAGAGCCCTAAAGATCACCCCTCGCTCAGAAGGTTCGGCGCCTGGCGCGTAGGTCGCCATGATCACCAGGATCGTTTCGAAGAATGTGAGGGCGCTCTTTGTGTCGCCGCCTCCGTAGATGAACGCGATGTTTTCAAGCGTGGACCCGTCGCCGGAATCGGCCATCGCGAGAAGCTTTGGTGTAACTTTGTACCGGCATACGGTCCTGACGGACTTTTGGCAGCCGCTCAGTGCGATTCTCACGCTGAGTTTGTTGGATTTGGCTGCCGCGTTGAAGCGCGATGCCAGCTTTTCGACGTCACCGCCGAGAGGCTCTCCGCCTGCCGAGGTCACAACAATAAAACCCAGCGCGGTTGCAGACAATACCGCAAGGAGACCGCGTTTGATGCTCATTCCACCCCCCTACAAGCTTCGTCCGACCCACCGAACCCGGCCGATGATGCGGACAGGCTCAATCATAGGCACTTCTTCTTCGTCCGGGTAGAGGTCGCGGTTGTCTGCCCGCATAAGTAGGCGGCTACCGAGCCTCCTAAGCCGCTTGACGAGCACCTGGTCACCGATGGTGAAGACGTAAATCCTGCCATCGATGATTTCAGTATCGATGATGTCGACAAGCAGCGGCTCGCCATCCTCGATCGTCGGGCGCATGGAATCGCCAGAGGCGTAGAGCAGTCGAGCATTATCCGGCCTTACCCCAACACGCGCCAACGCTTCCCGTTGAAAGGGCGCCGATTTGGAGTCGTCGTCCACAACGAGCGCCCCACCTCCTGCCGATGCTTTGAACGCCAGCAACTCGACGGGCACGGTCCCATCCTCGTGGCTGCGGCCCCGCAAGAGTTCTTGCTGTTTTCCCAGCAACAGCCAGTCAAGTGAGATGTCGTGCGCTGTTGCGAGGATCTGAAGCGCCTCAAAGGACGGCTTTGCAATACCTTCCAGCCACTGTCTCAGCTTTTCGGTCGGTCGTTTCCCTCCTAGCGGCGCGGCAAATTCCGCGCGGTTTCCTTTGAAACGCGTCTCCACGAGCTCTTCCAAGCGCTGTTGAAAAGACAACGACCCCCCTCGCAAGTTTTCTTGCGAATCAGCAAGATTTCTTGCTATTGTCACCAAAGCGATCACGTTACGGAGCCGAGAAAAGCCGGCCTCTGCCAAGGCCGGCTCCTTCGGAGGACATCAATGCCGCGTCAGACTTGGGACAGATTTTCGATCAAGGCCGAGATCCAGCGGCGTGGCGAAACCCTCACAGGGCTGGCGATCGACGCCGGCCTGGAGGATTCGGCCTGCCGCGTCGCGCTGGTTCGCCGCAATTTTCGCGGCGAAGAGGTCATCGCCAAGTTTCTCGGCATCCCGGTCGAAGAGCTGTGGCCCGATCGCTACAAGGCGCCCAAGCGGAAGACTATCGCGGAACGTCGCCGACTCGCCAGTCAAAAGCGGGCGGCCGGTGCTGACATCGGGGAAGCCGCATGACCCCCGATCTGTCCATTCCGAACCGCTGCTTTGACATCCCGCCCGTGCGGGTCGCGCCGCTGCCGCAGGAAGACCGCGACGCGGCACTGCTGGCGATGTGGCAGGCGAGCCGCGGCCTGCCGATGGCGGCCCGCGAGGCGATGCTCGCGCGCTACGCCGCGGCGCCCTCGTTCAGCGGGGGCGCGCGATGAACTCACCTCAAGGAGGCGTCCATGCGTCTATTGATCGGCCGGCTGCTGCTCTGGTTCATCGAACCGGCGCGGGCACAGCGGATGGCTCCCTTGTTGGCCGCTATGCGGAAGGAGAACGAGCGCCACGAGCGCTGGTGGCAGGCACGCCGCGAGGCGGCGCGCCGTTGGCACAGTCCCACCAGCTCGGTCACGACACCCGCCGGGGCAGTCCTCCCTGCTCCAGCCGATCGTGGGACGCCTCGTCCTTCAGAATGATCCATGCTTCGAGCCGGAAGGTTTCGGCTCGGTGCAGTGCAAATGCATCGTCATCGCCGGCCAGGTACTGGCGGAGGCACTCCTCCATCGTCGCCGAAATCCGGTCGATGACCGTCGGATCGGTCTTCTTCAGCTCCGCCAGCGTCATCGACAGGATGTGGCTCACCGCGTTGAGCCGCGCCGTCAGATTGTGGAAGCGGTCGTGGCATCGCTTCGCGAGGTCGTCGGTCTCACTCATCTCCAGTTCTCCCCTCAGCTCGAATGGTCGCGCGTCCGAGTGTGGGGAAGTGCGCCACCTGCAGCAAGTGGTGGGGCGGCGGGGCTATCCGCACCGTCACCAAAT
>NZ_JAMKBZ010000062.1:0-2831 GCF_053772255.1 Rhodopseudomonas parapalustris
TAGGGAAGCCGTGCTTGGGCGGTCCCGCCAGATGCGCCAGCACTGTGGCGGTGAACGGCTTGCGCCTGATCCGCGTGCGGCCGATGCGGTTGCGCATCCGCCCGCCGTATTCAGGGCGACTGCCGTCAGCGAGGCGGATCGAAAGATAGGCCAGTTCATCAGTCCGGTTGGGCTGGATGCCACGGCCCTTGCGGGCCCGGCCGATGAACCAGCCGCGGCCGGGCGGCCCCACGTCCCACATCTGCCGCGGCACGACGTCGATCGCCGTGAGGCCGGGCGACACAGCGTTGGGCCGAAACACGTCGGTGCCGGTCGAGAAACTAAGCGTGATGACGCGCTTGCCGTTCGCCTTGCCGTCCGCGTCGATCACGTCGAACAACGGCAGCGTCGGATCCTTCGCCCGCGCCGCATCCCACAGGAACCGGAAATTCCGCAGGCGCGCCGTCAGCGCCGCCTCGTAGTCGATATCGACCAGCGTCGGGGCGCCGATGCGCGACAGATCGAGCGAGGCCGCGGTGCTCATGCGCTCACCGCTGCGGATCGCCTGCGATCCGGTGCCGATCACGCCGGACGGCGACAGCAGCGTGTAGCGCTGGCCTTCGGAGGGCTTGACCTTGATCTTCAGCGCGCCGGAGGACAGCGGCTGCACCGTCACCCAGGGCGATTCCACCGGCTTGTCGTCGGCGTCGCGGCCGAGCTCCAGCCGCACCTGCCAGTCGTCGCCTTGCTGGCGCACGCCGTCCTTGATCACCTTGCCGTGCATCAGCACGCGCGCGACGCGCTGATCGACCTCGACGATCTGCTTTTCGAGGCCGCGCAGATAGCGCTTGAAGGCGACGATGTCCGGATCGGTGATGCTCATACCGGCGCCCCGTCGCTGTCGTCGATCGGCTCGCCGTCGAAGTCTTCGAACTGCGGCGGGGCGATCACCGGCCGGACGAGCGGGCTGGAGCCGAAGCCGCACATGGTCTGCGACCAGCTCACCGCGTAGTAGGCGGAGCCCTTGGTGTAAGTCTGGCTGGTGAACAGCGGACGGGCTTCGATCTTGTTGGGCGAGCTGATCGACGTCAGGCCCCATCGCTGCGCGTCGAGATCGCCCAGGATCTCCAGCACGCCCAGCGACAGCGCATGCGCGATATCCTGGCGAGGCACAGACTTGCCGTCGACCGCCATGTCCTCGGTCACGATGAAGACGGCCGGCTCGACTTCGAGATCCCAGGACCCGTCGAGATCGCCGTCGAACTTCCAGCGCACCGCGGCCACGGCCATCATCGGCGGCGTGAAGATATCCTTCTCGATGGCGTCCGAGAGGTCGATCCGGCCCGGATGCTGCCGCACCGTCACGCCGGGAAACTGCGACTTCAACGACGCTTCAACGGCGCCGAGATAGCGCGTCAACGGCGAGTCCTGCAGCCGCTGCGCGATGGTGGCGGGCGCGATCACTGGCCGCCCCCGAGCTGTTTGGCCACGAAGGCGGTAGCGAGCTTGTCGATCTTGGATTCGTCTTCGGCCGAGATGCCGACCACGGGCCGCGCCGGGATGGTGACGCTTTTCTTGCTGACGTGCCGGCCGCCGACCACGAACGACAGAAACTTGGCGTTCTTGGCGGTGATCACCGCGCCGTCCTGATGGACGTGCGCGTATTCCCAGCTCAGGCCGGCCTCGACCTCGGTGGCCGATGCGGTCCAGGCGACTGAGCCGAGCATGTGGCCGCCGGTCCGATGCAAGATCGACGTGCCTTCGAGGTTTTCCTGCCACGGCGTGCCATCCGGCGCCGTCTTGGTGGTGGTGATGCGCTCCTGCATCGAGAATTCCAGCCGCGCGCCGATGTCGCTCATCAGTTGCTCGGTGTCGGCGTTCTCCAGCCCGGACAGGCGCGACAGCGCGCCGGTCAGGTCGGAGATGTCGATCTCGATGCGAACGCCGGCGTCCATCGCTCACCACCCCCGCAGGCGCTCGCGCGTCAGCACGCGCTCGTTGCCGATGACGATGGCCTCGTTCGGCGACACCGCGCCGGGCGGCTCGGCACCGGCGCTGCCGCTGCCGCCGCCGCCGGGCCCGTCGAAGGTGAGCGCGGCGGTGCCCTTGGCGATCGCCTGCAGCCGGGCGATCGCCACGTCGTAGCGCTCCTTGACGCGCTCGTTGGTGCGGCCGAACGACAGCGCCACCCGATAGAGCGCAATGTCGATGGTGTAGAGCCGCAGGATGCCGCGGCTGTCGTCGTCGATCCGCTCCAGCTCGTCGCGCATGTAGCGCGCCGCCAGGATCGCCCGCACTTCGGCGGTGGCATCGACCAGCGCCGCCTCGATCCGGCTGTCATCCCGCAGCCGCGTGGTCTCGTCCGCGGCGAGCACAGTCGCCTCGGACGGATAGCGCGCCAGCACGTCGGACAGGGCGGCGAAGGTGGTCACGGGCAAACGCCCTTCAGCAGGTAGCGCTTAACCTCGCCGAGGCCGGACTGAATGATATCGACGACGCCAGCAGCCTTGGCGCCGGTCGAGGTCGAGACGCCGATCAGCGCGGCGGTGTTCGAGGCACCTTCGATCGCAGCCTGTTTGGAGGCATGGAAGGCGCAGATGCGATAGCCACGGATCGCAGCATCGGCGACGAAGCTCTTGATCAGTTCAGCAGACATCAGGCGATCCCCTGGTTGACCTTGACGATGGCGTCGGAGAGCGAAAGGACGACGCCCGCCTTCTGGGCCTTTTCGATCTCGGCATTCGCCTTCGCGAGCAGATCGACAGGCTGCGCGACGTCGCCGGTCTCGACCTGACGATCGTCGAGGCCGGAGCTCTGCAGCGTCGCCGGCGTGGCGCCGAGCAGCGTGGTGA
>NZ_JAMKBZ010000063.1:0-1992 GCF_053772255.1 Rhodopseudomonas parapalustris
TAATTTTATCAGCTAATTGTACCATAGTCATATCTGATTTTAACCGTAAATCTTTCAATTTAGTACCGCAATTTTCTACACATATAATAGGTAGGAATTTTTTTTCATGTTCGTCAAACTTATGATTCACACGGACATCCTTGTAGATATCAAGTTTGACCAAGTAATAATCTATTTTTATATCAGGGCATCTTTCACCACACTGCACAATTGTATCAACAGTAATCTCTTTTACAAGCAATTTCACAATATCTCTTTTATCTTCAAACGTTAATTCATCTATTCTACTTTTGTATACTTTTAAGATATTCGACATGTTGTCGATTAATGTTTGCTCATGTCCAAAGGCCGTTAGCTTTTTATCTAAAGCATTTATTAAATTTTGTATAGAATCTTCCTCTTTTTTTATAGACTTTAACTGTTCTGATAATTCTTCTTCGTTTATAAATTGTTTTCTATAAATTTCTAATATCCTGTTTTTTTCGTTTTTCAACTCTTCTAAGCTTTCCTTTAGTTTTGATATCTCGGTAATAGTTTCACCATTATCATTAGTGGTTGAAGGTGTCATGCTGCTAACTATTTCATCAAAATTATTTATAAATTCTAAACAATCACTCCAAACTTCATTTTCAATAAAATTTGCATTTACATTAATATTTGAGCATTTCCATCCTAAAATCTTTTTGGGTTCATTTCTTTTACCAGAGCAGCAATAAACGTCACTCTTATCTTTATAACTTATACCGAAATATCCGCGACCACATTGTTTACATTTAATCATACCGCGCAATAGGTAATCTCGCTTTGTATTGCATCGAGAGGATTCAACGGTTCTTTCCTTTTTTGCAGCTTGAGCCATATTCCAAACTTCTTCGGTTACAATTGCCGGGACTTTACGCGCGATTAATTCTTTACGGCGTGATCCTCTTTGACCATAGTAATGGATACCTTTATATGTTGTAGCGTTAATGATTCTTACAACTGTGGTGTTTCGCCAAAATCCAGATATCCGTTTGCTTGCTTTTGGGTTTTTTTCTGCATAGCCGGTAGAAATATTTAGGTTATTTAAGTATACAGCAATGTTTATTGTTGATAGTTTATCGTTTATGTATAAATCATATATTTTTCTTACAACATTAGCCTCTTCCTCAATTATTTCTAAATATCCATCTTTATCTTTTTTATAGCCATAAGGAACAATACCACCCAGCCATTTGCCCTGTTTAGCAGCTCTTGTCGCTCCGAGAAACATTCTATCCAGTATATTATTTCTTTCTAATTCAGCCATGTTTAAATAAGTGATGAATTGAAAACGTCCTGTAGGTGTATTTAG
Organism: Rhodopseudomonas parapalustris; assembly: GCF_053772255.1. Classification (NCBI taxonomy): domain Bacteria; kingdom Pseudomonadati; phylum Pseudomonadota; class Alphaproteobacteria; order Hyphomicrobiales; family Nitrobacteraceae; genus Rhodopseudomonas; species Rhodopseudomonas parapalustris. The sequence continues at coordinate 1,334 of NZ_JAMKBZ010000063.1, forward strand.
GTCAAACGGTTCCGTCACAGACATAATTTCAATGCTAAAATTTCTCAACATTTCTACGGCAGAAAGACCGCTTAAAGTATCCCTTCCGAATCTATCAATTTTATAAACCAATACAATGTCAAAACGACCGGTAGCAGCATCTTCAATGAGAGATTTGCCTCCAGGTCGTTTTTCAAAATTTATAGTACCGGATACACCGTTATCCAAGTATTCTTTATATAAAGATAAATCATCTTTCATTTCAATAAAAGTATTCAGAAGCTCTACTTGATTCTCTATAGTATCACGTTCTTTTTGATCGTCAGAAGATACTCTACAGTAAATCGCAACCTTTTTCATTTTATCACCTTTTTCACGTTATTTTCTTTGATTTCTTATTGAGTTTAAGGCAATATCTATAGCCATTTTAAATTGTTCTTTTTCTGAATTACTTAGTACTATATCATCAAGTGACAATTCATCACTTTCTAAAATCATATGCATTAATTGGTCAATATCATTTGCAATATATTCTACATTTTCCTCAGTTGCGTATAAAACATTTGTTGTAACACCTAAAGCTGCAGCAATTTTTTCAACGTTTTCGGAATATAAACTTTGTCTCTTACCGCTTTCTATCTGCGAAATAGTCGAAGCTGCTATACCGGATAATTTACTTA
>NZ_JAMKBZ010000064.1:0-1955 GCF_053772255.1 Rhodopseudomonas parapalustris
TCGAGCCAATCTACCCACGCGACGGCCTCGGCTGCAGCGGAGCGTCTCCAAAAGGCCCCCTTGCCCACCCTCGACATCGACGCCATTCGAAAGGTCATTCTGGAGGAACTGGCGGCGAAAGAGGCGTCGCTGGTCCCAAGCGAAGGCACGTCGACTTCGTCGCCGCCGCCACACGGCGCCAAACCAGACCGCTCACCTGGTCTTCGATCCGACAAGCGGATGTCGGATGTCCTGTCCGATTTCCTCGAGCCGCCGAGTCGCAAGCGCGCCCACAGCTCTAGAGGCCGTTCCGAAGCCAAGGCCATCGTCGAGTTCGCCATCGCATTCCTCGAAGACCCAGTTCTGGAGCAGGTCACAACGGAGCAATGGTCCGCGCTGGACGAGGCCCTGACAGACATCCCCCATCAGACGAACATTCCGCGGCGACATGCGGGTTCGCTTTTTGCCCGCTACAAGTATGCGCGGGACCACGGGTGGGAAAATCTCACCCGCCTGACTGAAAAAACCATCAAGTCCAGATACTGGTACGGCCTGTACAAATTCATAGACTGGGCGGCTTCCAAAAAATATTACTCGGGAGCCCGGCCGAAATTCGAGTGCGTGGACCCGGAAAATCTCGTCAGCTTGCCTCGCGATGCTTTCGAAGACGAAGAAATCCTGCGAATCCTGAAGCTTCCGCTGTTCACGGGCTGCCTCAATCGGACGCATGTCTGGAAATCCGGAGCCTTCTTCGTCCAATCCGCGATTTATTGGGGCTACCTGATCTGCCTCTTTACGGGAATGCGTCCCGGCGAGGTTGGGCAACTTGAATGTGCCCAGATCCGAACCGATGGGACGTTCTTCTATTTTGACCTCCGACCGTTCGAGGCGCGAAACGGCAGGGTCGCATTGCAGGATTTGCGAAATCTGAAAACGAATGCCGCCGGGCGTGTCATACCAATCAACCCTCTGCTGATCGAACTTGGACTGCTCGACCGGATGCAAGAACTGTCCGAAGGGGGAGAGAAACGACTGTTCCCCGAATGGGAGAAATACGTCAGGTCCGACGGCACTGTGAGATGGTCACAGCCAATTTCGAAATCCTGGCAATATCTGAAGAAAAACGTCCTGAAAGATCTCAGAGCAGACGTGAGCCTGTATTCGACGAGGCACTTCTTCGCGGACATCCTTGATTCGAATCTGATCGCGCAAAGGACAAGGGACCGGATTCTCGGTCATGTCGGGGATGTCCGCCAGCGATATGGCCGGAAGGGGATCCTTGACCCCATCGTTGCTGAAGAGATCAAGAATATCGAGCCTCCAATCATGAAGAAGGCGCGTGAAATCTTAGTGGAAGCAAAGCGAAGAGCCGATTCGGGGGAACTGACCGTGCTCAAGACTTATATTACCTAGCGGCTACATCGGGGAAAGGCTGACCGGAAGTGGTCACCTCGGGCCGGCAGCCGCGAGGCACGGTGTTCAGCGAATGCCCGGCGGGTCCACAGCCGTTACGTCCGGCAGACGGCGGACCTGCCGAGCGCTGGCCGACGCGTTCGGCTTCGGCTCATCGCATCGGGCGACGTCGAAGCCCTCGCGCTTGAGCTGCCGCAGTCCTTGCGGACCCCGTCGACTTGGACAGTTCTGTTCGAACACGCGCCGAACCTCGCCCCGCTGAGCTGTATCCTGCCAGACGCGTGCAGTCGGTCTGACGGGATCGCGCCGCTTGGCGACATGAGCGTGGTAAGCTGAAGGTCGATCGGCAGCACTTTGCAGATCGGCTCGCACCAACGTGTCCCACGATGATTGTCGGTGAAATCGATCAGGGCGTGGACCGGCGCTCGAGCTCCGCACGTAGCAAAATAGTCGTCCGTGAAGTTTGCTGAACTGGATTGATTTAGGGGTGTCGGGCGGCTTCGAGTCGGAGTGACAGCATCATCAGCAGGGCACGCAAAAGCCGTTTGAACCAGCGCAGCAGC
>NZ_JAMKBZ010000065.1:0-1885 GCF_053772255.1 Rhodopseudomonas parapalustris
CGCAATGATCTGCTCTTCCGTGAACCTTGCTCGCTTCATCAGTCCGTCCTCGTCAGGGCCGGACTCTAACTCCAACTGGAGGAAAAATTCAGGGGCAGGTCAATCGAGCGGGCCTGCTTCTCGGCGATCTCGGCCTTGAGCAGGTCGCCGACGAAGCGCTGCGGTTCGTGCTTGCGCTTGACCGCGAGGGTGAGCGTTTCGTCATAGGCGGCGCGCATGCCGTAGAGCTTCAAAGCCCCCATCATGTCGAGAACTTCGGTGCGCTCCATGCTCATGCCCTCCTGAGTTGATCGTATCTGGCGCAATCGGCGATCGGCGCGTGGTGCAGCGTCAGTGACGCCGGCGTCGCGATGGGCGCGATCGGCAGCGGATCGCGGCGGTGCGCCAGGATGTTGAGGATGACGTCGGCGGAATGGACGCCCTCGGCCAGCGCGTCGCCGCAGGCGGCTTCGACCGCGGACAATCCGTCGGTCAGGACCGCCGCCAGGATCGAGACCATTTGCCGGTCGCCGTCGTTGGACCCGGCCAGCTTGCGCCTTACGCGCTCCAACGCCGTCGGCAGAACCCAGTCCCGGAACGGAGCGCCATTACGCAAGGCGCCCGGTTTGCGCGCCAGAACCGGCACGTAATGCCAGGGATCGTAGATGGTCTCGCCGCCTCCATAGCAGCGGGCGTGTTCGGCGACGACGCGGCCGTCCTGGCGGATCACGATCCGGTCCACATAGGCATGGACCTCGACCGGCCGGCCGACAGCGCCGGCACTGACCGAGTATTTGTTGTTGTCGAATCGCACCAGGCAGGTCTTCGACACCGACGCCGGCATCGCGTGGAAGCCGTCGAACCGGCCACGATAGGGGATCAGGTGCGGCCGCTCGTCCTCGAACGCCGCCCAGATCGTCGTCTCAGGCCGTTCGGGATGGGCGTGGCTCTTGGCGTAGGCGACGCATTTGTCGATCAGCCAGGCGTTTAGCTCGTCGTAGCTCTTCACCTTCAGACGCGGCGCGAAGAAGCGTTCGCGCACCAGACCGACCTGGTTCTCGACCTGGCCTTTCTCCCAACCCGACGCCGGCGTGCAGGCGACCGGATCGACCAGATGATGCGAGCACATCTGCAAGAAGCGGCGGTTGTACTGCCGGTCCTTGCCGACGAAGATCGCCTCCACCGCCGTCTTCATGTTGTCGTAGATGCCGCGCGTGCAGACGCCCCTGAAGAAGGCGAAGGCGCGTTCGTGCGCGTCGAACACCATCTCCTGGCTCTCCCGCGGATAGGCGCACCAGGAACATCCGGCTGTGGCACAGGCGCATATGAGCGACCTTCACGGTCGTCGTCACGCCGTTCATCACCACGATCTCGTGGCTCCAGTCGAACTGGTAGGCCTCGCCCGGCACGAACGCCGCTGCCGCCGCGCTCGCGCGCTTGGTCTGCCAGGCGATCACGTAGCGCCGCACCGCGGCATAGCTGCCCGGGTAGCCGAGCGCGCGAAGCTCTTCGTGCAGCCGGATGATCGTCAACCGCTCGCGCGCCGACCGCTTCTCGTTCGCCTCCAGCAGCGCCTCGAGCTGTTCTCGCCATGGACCGATCCGCGGCAAAGGCTGACGTGAACGCTCGTACCGGAACTCGCTCGCATCCGATCGGATGACCTTCCGGACCACCTTGCGCGAGACCCGTAGCTCCCGGCAGATCTCCTTGATCGACTTGCCGTGGCTGAAATACGCCCGGCGAATCTTGGCGATCGTCTCCACAACCAGCATCCCAATCACGGCCTCCAGTTGTCCTGGAGACCAGTGTGGACCCGTCGCAACGGGGTCCCGATTGGGTGAAAATCAGCCCCGCAGCGGGGTCCCTATTCCATGAAAAAACACATCGCGTGGGTAGATTGGCTCGA
>NZ_JAMKBZ010000066.1:0-1684 GCF_053772255.1 Rhodopseudomonas parapalustris
GACCAAGTGCCTGTCAGGTCTCAAGAAATTACGGAGGGCGATGCCCTTGAGAAACCTGGTAGCAAGTCCCTCTCCCGCTACCATCGGTCTTGCGAATTTTGGCCCGTCAGGTCGCCCCATTCCCGGAATAAAGGGGCCGGAAGGTGTCCTTTATTGCAGAGACCGAGAAGCCATTATTGCGGACATAGTTAGATGCATTTTTCCCGACGGCACGCAGCGAAACCCTGTCGTTCGCGAGTCTCTGAATAAGAGAAGCGATCTCGGCGGCCTGCGCATCCCGCGTGCCTTCTAGAATAAAGTAGCCGGTCTCACCGTCCTTGATCAAAGCCCGGCTGCCGGCAAAGCGCGTGGCGACAGGAACGCAGGCACAGGCGGCTGCCTCGATCAGGACGCGTGGAACGCCTTCGTTGTACCGCGAAGGCAGAACGACAATATCCGTCTCGGCGAGTAGACGAGGCATGTCGTCCACCTTGCCGAGGAACGTAATGCGTGGATGCTGGCGTAAAAGGCTTTCCGACACCGCATCCGGATCCGCGTCCGTCTCGCCAGCCACGACCATATCCACATTTGCAGCGTTGCCGATCATGGCGGCATCGAGAAATACATCCAGACCCTTCGCCTTCAAAAGGCGACCTGCATAAAGAACGCGCAGCCTCTGTCGCGGCACATTTATCTGTTGCGGACGAAAGCTCGACAGATCGATGCCGGTGCCGTTTGTGACGACGGTTCGCTCGAATTCAACGAGCCCCCGCTCAACCCAAAAATCGCGGTCGGCCGCTGTTTCAAAGCAAACGGTGGCCTCGCGCAATCCTACGCGCAATGCGAATTCTACAATGGCCCTTCGAAGCCGGCTGGCGAAACCATTCTGCGATCGATCATAAAGCCTACCCAGGCCCGGCACGGACACCACCACGCGGCCGTGCCACCCGAAAGCCCTTGCAACTCGCGCCGTAAGCCCTCCGAACAGATAAGGCTTGAGGTTGATGAGATGAATAACGCTAGGCTTCTCGTGCAGAAAATGGCGACACAAGACAAGGATCAGCTGGATGTCAGTCCAATGTAATCGAAAGCGTTCAATATCTAAGGGGCGATATTCGCAGTTGGCGGGCGGAACGCTCGCGTTGCCACCAGCGAAAAGAACTGCTCGCATGCCAAGCTCGATCGCCAAATCGACGAGGTGCTTGCGGTGGTGTGTGAAATTGGAAAGGTCGTTGGAAACGAACGTGATGGTTGCGTCGCTCATGCTTGTTGTTCGGAAGAAAAATCAATTCTGTTGCTGTCTATAGCGACTTTTGACTGCGATTTTGGGACGCATTATTAAGCTGGACCCTATCCGACGTTCTATTACGACATTTCCGATAACAGCCTACACGGCAGGGTGAACGTTCTCTTTGTTTAGTCGGGAACCCTATGCAGTGGGCGGATGCGGCGTAACCCGCTGATGGCAAATCATAATTGTATTGCCGGGCTCGTATTCACGCTATTCAAGCCAAAGTCAACCGATCCGAGCATAGCTTCCGGATCAGATGCGCTAATTGTCCTTTCACACGATTCATACGCCACAGTGTGGTGTGGAAGGCCCGTGGGGAACCCTCTGCGTTATCGGAGGCGCCCAATTTTAACGGGATTGACCTGCCACTGAACTTTCATCCAGCTACAGTTAGAGTCTCGGCGGTTTTTACGC
>NZ_JAMKBZ010000067.1:0-1681 GCF_053772255.1 Rhodopseudomonas parapalustris
TTACTCCGTCATTCCGGGGCACGCGCAGAGCGCGTGAACCCGGAATCCCGACATGTTGAACTAGTCGTCCGTGAACAATTTGGAAGCGGTTGATTTTGTTGGCTGATCGATTGTTGGCAAGTATTCGATTTTGCAGGAAAGCCGCGGGGTGACCGTGGTTTTCTTGCGTTTTGGGATTCTCGTTTGGGCCTGTTTGTGATTCCTTTGGTGGCGTGTTCGTCTGTCGGGAGGGGCGATGAGCAAGCCGCGGGACGATCGTCAGGTGGAGTTGTTTCGGCCGGCGCTGGAGCAGATCATCGATCTCACCCATCCGCTGGTGAGGCTGGCCGCGGAGATCGACTGGGTGTTTGTGGAGAGGCGCTTCGGCGCCGGCTATCGCACGGGGCCGGGGCAGCCGCCGTTGCCGACGCGGCTGATCGCCGGGCTTTTGATCCTCAAGCACATGCACGATCTGTCCGACGAAGCGTTGTGCGCGCGCTGGGTGGAGAACCCGTATTTCCAGTTCTTCTGCGGCGAGGTCGTGTTCCGGCACGATCTGCCGTTCGACCGCTCGTCGCTGAGCCGTTGGCGCAAGCGGCTGGGCGATGAGCAACTCGCGGCGCTGCTGCAGGAGAGCCTTTCGGTGGCGCATCGCTCGGGCGCGCTGCAGACCAAGGACTTGGAACGGGTGGTGGTCGACACCACGGTGCAGGAGAAGGCGATCGCGCATCCGACCGATGCCCGGCTCAACCACCGCGCGATCGAGAAGCTGGTCGATCTGGCCAAGCGCGAGGGCGTGGCGTTGCGCCAGAGCTATCTGCGGCTCGCCAAACGCGCCGCCATCATGGTCGGGCGCTACACCCATGCCCATCAGTTCAAGCGTGCCCGGCGCGAACTCAAATTCCTGCGCACCCGGCTCGGGCGCATCATCCGCGACATCCGCCGCAAGATCGAGGGCAACGCCGCACTCGAGGATCGCTTCGCGCCGCTGCTCGATCTCGCCGCACGGGTGAAGCAACAGGATCACCGCCAGCGCGGCCAGAAGGTCTATTCGCTGCACGCCCCGGAGGTCGAATGCATCGGCAAGGGCAAAGCGCGCTCACCCTACGAGTTCGGCTGCAAGGTCTCGGTGGCCACCCCCGCCACCGCGCCGAAGGGCGGCCAGTTCGTGCTGCACGCCAAGGCGCTGCACGGCAATCCATTCGACGGCCACACGCTCGGGCCGATCGTCGCCGACCTGGAGAAACTGACCGGTGTCGAAGTCCAGCGCATCCATGTCGACAAGGGCTATCGCGGCCACAGCTATCCCAACCGCTTCAAGGTCTGGATCTCCGGCCGGGTCCGCCGCGTCACCAAGACCATCCGCCGCGAGATGAAGCGCCGCGCCGCCGTCGAGCCGGTGATCGGTCATCTCAAGGCCGAGCACCGCATGGGCCGCAACCACCTCAAGGGCCGCCACGGCGACCGCATCAACGCCGTCCTCGCCGCCGCAGGCTTCAACTTCCACTTGCTGCTGCGCTGGTTCAAACGGCTTTTGCGTGCCCTGCTGATGATGCTGTCACTCCGACTCGAAGCCGCCCGACACCCCTAAATCAATCCAGTTCAGCAAACTTCACGGACGACTGAATATCAACACACTCTAGCGTCATCGCCCGGCTTGTCCGGGCGACCAAGTATTCCAGAGCGCTTCCGCAGATCACGA
>NZ_JAMKBZ010000068.1:0-1639 GCF_053772255.1 Rhodopseudomonas parapalustris
GGCTGGCGAAGCCGGCCCCATAAGCGAGCCGGACCGCCATGGTATGGCGGGCGTCGTCCCAGGCCCCCACCACCGTTCCGATCACGATCGTCTCGAGCGAGGTGCCGAACACCAGCGCTTCCGAGATATGGCGGAAATCATCGTCGGCGCGGAACAGCTCGACCTCGGAGGCGCCCATGTCGAGGATCGGCATCGACCATTGATTTCCGGTCAACTGCACCCGGAAGTCGTAGTACGGCGTCACGCCCGAGCCGAACAGTGTGTCGTCGCCGGCAGGTTCCTCGATCGTCCGCCAGCTGCCGCCGACCTGGAGCTGAAAGGTTCGCGACGAATTTTCCGGCACCACTTCGGCGTTGCGGATGCGGATGTTGTGAATGCCACCGTCGAGATTGATGCCCTGCAGCAGCACTGTCAGCGAGGTGAGGTCGAAGCTGCAATACTCGGTGACGTGGCAGAGGTCGCGGGTGAGATCGCCGACGAAGAAGCTGCCGCCGTCGGTGCTCTCCAGCAGATTGCCGGACAGGAACTTCTGCCCCTCCGCATAGACGGCTGTGACGTCGCCCGTGGTGGCGATCAGATAGGCGTATTGCTTGCCGGACTGTCGGAAGCTCGGGACCGCGAACGGAAACCGCGTCGCCTCGGGCCAGCGCTTGAACTGGTCTGCAGCCAGCGTGGTCTTGGCGAGCATCCGGCCCTTCAGCGGCCGTCCATCTTCGCCACATTCGACGCACGTGACGGTGATTTCGGCGCCGGCCGACCAGCTGTCGAGATAAAGCCGCATGCCTGGAGACCAGCGATCCTGCGACTGCAGCCAGGTCTGCGCCTTGATCACCCCCTGAATGGTGTGCGCGACGGGTGCGTAGACGTCGTAGGGCTCCTTGACGGTGGTGGTCCAGAACTTCCGGGCCCGCTTGATCTCGTGCCCCGTCCAGTTGTAGTTGCCGACCGTGCCGCCGATTTCGTAGGTCTCGGTGCCGATCCGCAGGATGCCCTTGGCCGGGTCGTATTGGCCGCTCTTCCAAAACTCCGAGTTTTCGCACACGTTGAAGTAATCGCCGTAGGCCGTCTCCTGACGGCTCATCAGCATCTGGGTCAATTCGAGCGTCTGATAAACGGTGCCGCCGAGCGGGAGCGAGCCGGCGCGATCGACCAACTTGATGCCTTCCACCACGGTGTATTTCGGGCAGATCAGGCCGCTCGACGCGTGCATCAGATTGCCGTCGTTCGGGTTGTAGAGCGCGAGCGGCCGCTTGTCCTGGTTGGCGGCGGGAAAGCGGATGCCTTCGAGCACGCGGGCCTTGTAGTCGACATTGCCGGTGTCGCTCTCGCTCTCGTCGAGGAAGTTGTCAGCCGAGAACGGCGAGCCGGTGTCGGGGATCAGCAGCACCTGCTTGATCTTGGCGATTTCCCCCTGCGTTGCGCGGAAGGTTTCGGGCGAGACGCCGGCTTTGATCAGGCGCGCGAGTGCCGCCATGTCGTTGCGCAGGCCGGCCATCTCTTGCAGCACGAGCGCGAGCTGCAGCGTCAGTGCGGTGTCGCGAGCGGCCTGCGTGACCGCCAGCGCGTTGATGACTTCGGCGATGCGCTCCTGCGGTCCGACCTTGACGAAGCGTCCCTTAGGGAAGCCGTGCTTGGGCGG
>NZ_JAMKBZ010000069.1:0-1598 GCF_053772255.1 Rhodopseudomonas parapalustris
GCTATCCGCACCGTCACCAAATTCGGCATCCGGGTCGATCACTTCCACTACGTCATCAACGAAGCGCTCCCCGGCGACCGCGTACTCGTTCGCCAGGACCCGAACGATGCCGGCCGGATCATCGCGTTCGACGCCGACACTGGAACCTATGTCGGCGACGGCATCTGCCCGGAGCTGGCCGGCGTCGATCCGGCCGAGCTGCTGCGCGCCAAGAAGGAATTCACCGCCGCACATCTGGCCGAGCGCACCCGCGAGGTCCGCCGCGAGATCAAGAAGCTCACCACCGGGCCGGCCCTGATCGAGCGCGTGCTCGAGGTCGCCCGCCGCGACATGCCGAACGTGATCGCGCTGCCCAAGCGCGAAGAGACGCATTCGACGCCGGCGATCGCCGCCGCGCTCGACGCCATGGTGCCGAAGGAAGCGCCGGCACCGGCAGCCGATGTGCTGGCGATGCAGGCGAAGCTGATCGCCGACGAGACCGTGGTGCCGCTGCGCACCGAACAGACGCCGCATCAGCTCTGGCAGCGCGCGCTCGACGTGATCCAGCGGATGAAAGCCGGCCAGGCCGTGGAGCCAGAAGAGCTGATGTGGCTCGGCGGCTATCGCGAAGGCCCGGACTATCAGGCCCGTGCGCTGATGTTCGGCGACCCGATGGAAACGGAAAAACCCGCCGCGTCCTGGACCGACGCGACGGGTCAACAATCAACTTACGAAGGAGCTTAAGATGACCGCAACTACCAACGTCGTCAAGGGTGGGCAGGTTCCGCTGAAGAACGTCGCGTCGTTCATGACGCTGACGCTGCGCCTGCAAAGCCGCGAGCCCCACCTGCCGAGCTTCGGGGTGTTCTACGGGCCCAGCGGCTTCGGCAAGACCGAGGCGAGCATCTATGCGCAGAACAAGACCAACGCGGTGCGGGTCGAGCTCGGCGAGACGTGGTCGATCAAGAAGCTGCTGCAGGAGCTGCTGTTCGAACTGCGTATCCAGCCCAAGGGCACGATCCCCGATCTCGCCGACCAGGTGAAGGCCGCACTCGGCGACGATCCGCGCCGCCCGCTGATCATCGACGAGGCCGACAAGCTGCTGCGCAAGGGCGGCATGCTCGAAGTGATCCGCGAGATCGGCGACGTCGCCGGCTGCCCGGTGATCCTGATCGGCGAAGAGATGCTGCCGGACAAACTCGCGGTGCACGAGCGCTTCCACGGGCGCGTGATGGACTGGACCGCCGCCGAGGAGTGCGATCAGGACGACGTCGCGGCGCTCGCCTCGGCCACTCCCGCCACCGCCGACGGCACCGTCGTGATCGGCGACAAGACCTTCATGCACGACAGCTCCGGCCGGCTCGTGCCGGTCGACCTGATCAAGCCGCAGCACCTCTTGGAAGATCAGACGGTGCGCAAGATCGTCGGCTACGCGCAGAGCCTGTCCGACCAGATCAGCCGCTTCCGCGGTCACACCTTCGACGACGTCACCAGCTTCGCCGAGCTGCTCGCCGAGCAGTACGGCGCCAAGATCGGCGGCAAGAAGGGCAACGTCACGCTGGCGAGCTACGACGGCCTGTTCCGCGTCGTCGTGCAGGTCGCCGATCAGCTCGCCTTCG
>NZ_JAMKBZ010000070.1:0-1473 GCF_053772255.1 Rhodopseudomonas parapalustris
CCAACGCTCTTTAATATTTCACCACCCCCCCGAATCACCGTCCCACCCCTGCGGGTCGGCGAATTGGGACGAGAGACCGCGCGAGCTGTCCCACCACCGCCCCCCCCCCCCGGAGGACGTCTGGAAGCGGCCGGAGCCGCCGGTAGGATCCCCCGGGCTGTGCACGCGCATATCAGCGGCGCGGCGGTGCTCAACAGCGACGGCGCCTACTACAAGGACAGCTGAGCCGGGCGCCCACTTGGGTCCCCTTCCCCGCTATGATTGGCGATCAAAAGCGATACGGGATGCAACCACACCGACGGATTCGGTACCCGGTTCTCATTCCGGGTTTTCGCGCGCGGACGCGAAGCGCCGAGCCACGTGCTGACCGGCCGGCGCTGTCCTAGAGGTCCAGCATCGCGATCTTGCTGACGATGTCGGCCGCAGACGTCGCCTTCAGCTTTCGGCGCGTGCTGATCGCGGGAATTGCAAGACCTACATCAAGAGAATGAAGGTCGGCGAGTTCGATCACAGCGAACTAGAACACGATGGAAGGGGGTATTCAACGGACGTCGTACAGTTTCTCAGTCCGCAAACGCATGGCTATCTGGACAATCGTTTCGAACATCCGGATTCTTGATTCAAAGCTTTGGAAACTCGTTACTACGATCCGACCGCTGATAAGGAGCTTTTGCGCGTTCGAACGACGAGTCCGAAATGCTGATCGCGGTATTGTAGCCGCAGATCACCACCCTCTCGGGTTTTCCTGCGTTTCCGGCAGCGCGATATCGGACGAGAGAGCGGGCACATGCGTTGCGGAGAACGCAATGACAGTTGCGCAATTTCGATTCAAAGATCGGCAACGGCGATTCAAAGCCAAACATCTTCGATTCAGACTTCAATATCCTGGTTGCAGAACTCGATATTTTCGATTCAGCCGCACGGCAGGTCGGACCGGCACGAGGACGAACGTGTTGGTGCACAGCCTTTCAGATGAACGTGACCATCTGGTTTCTTTGGGAGCCTCTCCCGGGACGAAGCCCGATCCGGATCGCCGTTGCCGTTGCTGTTGTTGGGAAGTTCCGCTGGAGATCAGCTAGCCATCCTCTCGGCGGCGCGCGCTCTGCGCCTCTTCAGAGAACTCGGGGCGGTTCGTCGGTTCGGCAGCGCCGCGGATGGCTCGCTGGTTGTCGGCTCGCAGGTGATGCGCGGTCGCCGGCTCCGTGCCCATCGCTCGACATCGATCCGGTAGATCCTCCGTCGGCGAGTTTGTGCCTTGCAAGATGGCGTCCCAGACTTCCATGGCCGGACATCCATCCCGCGAGTGAGTGCGGGAGCAGCCGGATTGGAGCGAGGAGGAATGATGCCTAAGGATACCAAGAGCCGTCGAGCGGCGCAGGCAACCTATCAGCGTGCCTATCGGCTTCAGCAGAAGGCGCTGCGCAAGCCGTCGCGGGACGACGTCGCCCGGGTAGCGCTGCATCTTGCGATCAG
>NZ_JAMKBZ010000071.1:0-1471 GCF_053772255.1 Rhodopseudomonas parapalustris
ACCGACCGCTCGCCTCGCGAAGCCGAACACATTGCTATTTCCCCACCGCTGCGACATCCGAAGCGTCGGGAAGTTCTGCGGCCATTGCGCCGTCGATCGCCGCATCGAGCTGAATGCCTGACAGAACGAAGTTCTCAGGAGCCTTGCCAGCAAACACGCCACCGGCAAAAATCGTGTCGGGGTCTCGGTCTCTTAGCCAACGATAGCGAGCAGCATCTCTGGCCTCCTGCCGCATACTTTCCCTCCACTTTTCCATGCGGGCCGTGTCGATAGGAGGGAGTGCTATATTTAGGATTCTCTGGTCGAGCCGCTCGCGCATATCCGCGATCTGGGCTTCGCTGCAGCCGCCCTTGCGCAGGATCAACTCCCAGAGCGCGATCTGCCTTTCGATGTTTATCACACCGGCTTTTCTCTTATTCTCGTCTTCCATGGTCTCTCTCCTTGCTAGCAGCGAGCAACGCCAGCGTGATTGCCGCGAGCCGCTGAAGTAACTGCCGCTGGCGCTTGGAATTCACGCCGCGGCGGACTTGGGCAATCAGGGCGCGCCGCTCGGTTTCGAGCGCATCAAGCGGCGCGGGAGTTGTCGGCGGCGGATCGTCGTCGCGCTCGGGAGGCAACGATCGGTCCGCCCAGGGCATCGGTCAGCTCGACGACTGGATGGCGCGCTCGGCGATGCCCGCAGCGTCGTGCAGCGCATGGATTAGTTCGTGCGCGATGCGCTCGGCCTCGGTTTCGGACTGGCTGGCTGGACAGACATCTTCGAGGCGGCGGGCAACGCTCCGCACCCCATCGATCGCTTCCAAAATGTGCCAACATTGGCGGTCGCCACCCGAACCACCAGTCAGAATGTAGTCGAGCGGTACGCCTCTGGTGGCAGAGGCCCAGACAGCAGCTTCATAGGGGACCGAATTCCTCGACCTCATCTGGCTGATGTTGGTCTTGCACACATCGAGTATCGCAGCCAAACCCATATCGGTATCGACTTCGAGGACTTCCTTCAGCCGATCGATGACAGCGGAAGCGCTAAAGCGATCCCCGGTCATCCTCAAATGGCCCGCTGAGGATTTCATGCTCGCCTCCTACGCCGCCGCCAGATCGATGGTGATCGGCTCCCAGCGCGCGGCGCGGTTCGCGCGGCGATAGAACCGGACGTATTGCTTCGAGCCGACGACGCGGATTGCGTCGCCGAGCGCGGCCATCGCGTGCCGCCAATTGTCGTCGTCGATCTGAAGCCGGCGCAGATGAAACAGCGCGGCGCGGTTGATCTGGCCTTCCTTGTCGACCTGGAAGGCGTGCTCGACGAGGGCGCGGATCTCGGTGCGGGCGCCGTCCGACCACGACGTGATGCAGGCGTCCACAAGCGACTTCGCGACCTGCAGCTCGGGCCCGAAGGCGAGCTGATCGGCGACCTGCACGACGACGCGGAACAGGCCGTCGTAGCTCGCCAGCGTGACGTTGCCCTTCTTGCCGC
>NZ_JAMKBZ010000072.1:0-1340 GCF_053772255.1 Rhodopseudomonas parapalustris
CCCTCCCTTTGTTTTTATTATTGCCCCAAACAATGTTTCGAGCCAATACTTAGTTAACCACTCCTTCATATCGCACCAACTTTCTTCTAAATAAAAAACAGCCCTATTGAGCTGCTATTGGATAATTAGTTAATATTTCAATTTCTTTAGTGTCTATATTTATCTTTAAACTACTGTAATTATTGCAAAAGTTATCGCATATAAATTTATTCATTGGTTTAACTACCGATTCTAAAATCAGTTTAAAGTCTTCTGCCTCATCACCATAAAGCGTTTCTATAGTTTGAATGCCCCCAAATATTGATTTTACTGCACCGGTTCTTTTGTTGTATAAAACTGTCATGTTTTCCTGCATATCCTTAATACTGTATTCCACAATATTACCTCCTAAGCTAAAACTAAATACGAAACTTGCATAGGGAAATTTTGAGATGTATATGTATTAATAACACCAGAACTTGAAACTCCAAAACTTACCGTTCGACCATCTGCTGATATTTGAAATGTGCCAGCATCATAATCAAAATTAATTGCTTCAATATAATTTCCTGCCAACGCCATTCCTGCACCAACTCCGATACTGCGCAAACTTAATTCAACTGTGAACTGTTTACCTTTAAATATACTAGGCAATACAATGGTTGCTATTGTTGAAGTAGCTGGTAAAATATCGGCAAAATTAGTATAAGATAATGAGAAATATTTGCTTCCTGTTGAGCCAACATATCTCTCCATTCCATTAGCGCTTACTTTTGTGTAACTTCCATCACTATGCTTCCATATTGAATATGAGTTTGTATGTTCGCTGTCATTACTACCGCCTCCAATTTTAAAAGCTCCATTTTCAAGATTTATAGAAACAGTATTATCTAATGAGCTAATATTGCCTGCTTTAATTAGATTCCCATTTAATATGCCAGTAGTAATGTAATCTGCCACTATAGCCCCATCTATGGTCATTGCCAGCCCATACGGTCCATTAATGCCGGTAGAACTGTAACCTAATCCTGATTGATTCCAACGCCATACCTTTTGTGCTGTACCTATATCCGGGGTATCCATTATAAGTATCTCATAAGGTTTGCCGTCTGCGTTGTTACGGAAAACGACATAACCGCCTTTATTCCCGGTAATTAAGTTTGTAGCATTGTCTATTGCCTTCATGAGATCACTTTTCTGAGTATCAATAGAGTTTTTAATGGCCTGTTTATCCGCTTTATCCTGGCTTAACATATTCGGCTTAAACTGTCCTAACTCAATTTCTTTATACTGCCACTCTTGTTTAGCAGCATTATATACTTTTGTGGTTTTAATCACTCTAGCCTTTAAATCCAAGCCTA
>NZ_JAMKBZ010000073.1:0-1332 GCF_053772255.1 Rhodopseudomonas parapalustris
GTCATCGCCCGGCTTGTTGTTCAGCCCGGAGACATAGTCGACACGTGTTCGGAGACATGACCGACACTTTCCCCGCCGGTCAAGTCGATGGTGGCGACTTGGTGGGCGGCGAAGAACACGCCGTATTTGCCGTCGGTGGAGAGCGGCCTGATGGCCAAGCGCTCTCCGGCGAAGGCTTGCGGCACCTTCCACAAACGACCTTTGAAGCTGACATAGGCCTTGGTTTTCGGGACGGAGCGGACGATGTCGCGCTCTTTGTATTCGGGAGCCGGCAGGCGGTCCGGCAGAGCACGGCGGCTCGGCTGGTAGCGATCAGCAGGCACCAGCTGGCCTAGCGACTCGTGAGGGCGCTCGAAGTTGTACACCTCGCGCCAGGAATCGAAGGCACGTTGCGCGTCGGAGAGATCGCGCAGGGGCCGCAGCGCGAACACTTCGTCGTCCAGCGTGCGATGGAAGCGCTCGTTCTTGCCGCGGCTCTGCGGGTGATAGGGACGGCTGCGGATCACCCTGATGCCGAGCTTGAGCAGCCACACCGAGAACCATGTCCAGCGCTCGCCGGAACTGTCCGACCACGGCGAGCCGTTGTCGACGAAGATCGTGTCGGGCAAGCCGTAGTGCCGGAACGTCGTTTGCAGCCTGTCCTGCACGGTTTCGCCGCGCTGATCGGCGCAAGCCTGGAGGCACAGATCGTAGCGTGAGTGATCGTCCACCACGGTCAGCGGATGGCAGCGGACGTCGTTGCCGAGCCGAACCCAGCCTTTGAAGTCCATCTGCCAAAGCATGTTCGGCGCCGGCATCTCGAACCGCAGCGTCGCCGGTGGACCGCCGGCGGCAGGCTTGATCCGGCCGTGCCGGCGCAGGATCTCGTGGATCGTCGACACCGCCGGAGCGCTGTGTCCGGACCGCTTCATCGAGCTAGCGATCTTGCGCGCCCCCCACGCCGGATGCGCATCGCGAACCGCCAGCACCTGTGCCTCGCACGCCGCCGAGGTTTGCCGCGGGCTTTCGTGCGGCCGCCGCGATAGGTCGACGACATCACCTCCGGCCGCGCATCGCTCCAACCATTTGTAGCCGGTCGTCCAATGAATGCCGAACCGCCGGCACAACTCCCGCCGATTCGCTCCCTCCTGCATCGCAAGCCGGACGAACTCTCGTCTCTGATCCACTGCCGACACCTCACGCCAGGGCATGGACTTGGCCTCCAATCGCCAAATCCAGCCACTATGATGCGTCGACTATGTCTCCGAACACCCGTAGGTCATGTCTCCGGGCTGAACACTTGTCCGGGCGACCCAGTATTCCAGAGCGATTGTCGTACCGCTCGATGCTGGC
>NZ_JAMKBZ010000074.1:0-1300 GCF_053772255.1 Rhodopseudomonas parapalustris
TAGCAGGCTGTTGAAGAAGTCTTGTTTTTCGGTGGGACTGAGGTGCTGCGTCGGCTTTTAGGCGCCGCGCGTCGGCTTTGCCGGACGTCACTTCGGCCCTGTGCCGAGGTGCCTCATGCTGTTGCTCCCAATAGTCTTGGGAGGCGGATCAGATTGTAGGCCGCCAGCGCCAGCTTGAAGGCGGCGTCGACGCGGGCGCGGCCTCGCAGCTTGACCTTGGCGAGGCCGGCCGACGCCTTGATCCAGCCGAACACCTCCTCGATCCGCTTGCGGCAGCGTTGACTGACGGCGTAGCCGGCATGACGCAGCGTCCGCCGGTCGATCGCGGTCTTGCGCGGCTTGCCGGTCTTGCTCAGATGTCCATCGATGGCGATGTGCGGTGTCACCACGCGGCTTCGTAGCTCGCCGACAAAGTCGGTGACGTCATAAGCCTTGTCGGCTCCCAGCGTGATCCGTCGCGTGCGATCGCCGCGATGGCGGTCGATCAGTTCGAGCGCCTGATCCCGCTCCGCTGTGCCGGTCGCCTGGCTGACGCCGCCCAACACGGCGAGGCCGTTGCGGTTCTCCATCAGTGTGTGACCGATGTAGCAGAGCTTCGCCGGCTGGCCGTCGCCCTTCTTGTACAGCCGCGCCTCCGGATCAGTCGTGCTCTGATGCGTGTCGTTGCTGCGCTTCTCCTTGTGGAAGCTGCGCTCGGCGTTGCGGCCCGGCCCGTCACTGTCCTGATCGCCGCCGTCCTTACAGCGGAAGCTCTTGATCGATGCCCACGCCTCGATCAGCGTGCCATCGACTGAGAAGTGGTCGGTCGACAGCAGCCGCTTCACCTCGGACCGGGCGAGCAGCGCGGTCAGAAACTTCGCCGCGATCTCGCCTTCGAGCAGCCGGTCGCGGTTCTTCGAGAAGGTCGAGTGGTCCCACACCGCGTCGTCGACGCCCAGGCCGACGAACCAGCGGAACAACAGGTCGAAGTCCAGCCGCTCCATCAGTTGCCGCTCCGAGCGGATGCCATAGAACGCCTGCAGCAGCATCGCCCGAAGCAGCTTCTCCGGCGCGATCGACGGGCGGCCGAACGATGTGTAGAGCGCGTCGAAATCCTTCGAGAGGTCAGCCAGCGCCGCGTTGGCAAGCCGCCTGATCGTCCGCAGCGGGTGGTCGGCGCGAACCCGCGCCTCCACGTCCACATAACTGAACAGAGATCCCGTCCGTTCGTCGCCGCCCCGCATCGTCCGCCCCTCAATCCGTCCGGATCAAAGGGAATCACGACCCAAGGTGCGCCGCCAGTGACTTCTTCAACAGCCTG
>NZ_JAMKBZ010000075.1:0-1168 GCF_053772255.1 Rhodopseudomonas parapalustris
CCTATTGAGCTGCTATTGGATACTGTTGTATTGCAGTCGGCAAAAGTTCCAACTGTTTTGTTTCGGCATTTACTTTAAAGAGAGCAAAGTTATTTAATACAAATTCATCTTTATCAAGTGTAAAACAATCGTAAATTAATTTATAATCTTCTGCCTCTTTCCCATATACATCAAGTGTAAATATCCCTGTTCCTATTTCTTTAATTATTCCTAATCTTTTATTGTATATTAGTGTCATTTTATTTTGTTGATCTTCAATTGTATAACTCATACTTACCTCCTTAAGCTACAATAAAGTATGTAACTTCGATTGTCCACATATCTCCAGTTAAACCCATATTTAAATATGCAGCTAGCTCTATTTGCGTATCTGAATAATATCTTGCCACACCATAGAGAGCACCAAAGTCAGTTCCCGAACTAGCTGCATATGATGGCAGCCCAAATATCTTCCACTTTTTCCCTAAAAACTGTGATGGTATATCTAAAATTCTATGCTCTACACCACCTGTGGAAGTTCCTTGAATAGAATACGTTCCAATGTATAAAAGCCTAAAAAAAGGATTTTTTATGTTATTGTTATAAACTTGAACTAAATCATCACCATCTATTGCTATATATCCAGTCGGTGTAGTCCATTTACTTGTGCCTGATATTGTCATAGTGTCATCATCTAAATTGATTGATAGCTTACCGTTTTTAGAAGTAATACTTCCGGCTTTTATTAAATCACCGTTTAGAATACCGGTAGTTATAAAATCTGCAACAATTGCTCCGTCCTGAGTAATAGCTGTGTCATATGGGCCATTATAACCATTAGAACTATGTCCAAGTCCACCTAAATCCCAACGCCATACTTCTTTAGCTGTCATTATATCGTCGGTATCCATTATAAGTAGCTCATAAGGCTTACCGTCTGCATTATTATGGAATACTACATAACCGCCTTTATTACCTGTAATTAAATTTGTGGCATTGTCTATTGCTTTCATGAGGTCGCTTTTCTGATTATCAATAGAGTTTTTAAGTGCATTTGTTGTAGCTTTTGTCTGTGTAAGCACATCAACTCTATATTGACCTAACTCAATTTCTTTGTACTGCCATAACTGTTTAGCGGCATTGTATTCTTTAGTTGTTTTTACAACCCTAGCCTTTAAATCCAAGCCTA
>NZ_JAMKBZ010000076.1:0-1070 GCF_053772255.1 Rhodopseudomonas parapalustris
AGGAGGAACATTATGATAATACTTTATAACGCTGACGAAACTGCATTCACAGGCAATGGACTTTGCGTATTAGATGATGTACTGGCTACAGTTCCTAAAATAGTTGAGGAACTTAACGGCACCTATACATTAGAGTTAGATGTTGCAATTCAAGATAGACCAAAGAAAACAGGTACAGTATTGGCTAGCTCAAATTTATTAGCCGGCACATTTAAAGCCGGAGAACTTAGGGACAATGTTGAGGTTACAGCAAAGCATGACTTGATACAGAAAGAAATGATTATCAAAGCTGATGATAACTATTTCCGTATAAAGCAGCGCAGAAAAGGCATGAGAAGTGTTTATGTGTTTGCTAAGCAGATATTCTTTACAGATTTTGCAGACAACTTTCTGGAAGATGTGCGGCCCTCAAGTTTGAACGGCGCAGGAGCTTTGAATTGGATAAGCAGCCATACACAGTATTCACACCATTTTACTTTTATTAGTGATATTTCTACAGTAGCAACCGCTTATTATGTGCGTAAAAATCCTGTAGCAGCCATTATGAGCGAGGATAATTCCTTTTTAAAGGTTTGGGGAGGAGAACTACGGGCTGATAAATTCAATATATCTATTAACCAAGTGAGGGGCATGGACAGAGGAGTAACAATATCTTACGGCAAGAATCTTTTAGGCATTGAAGAAGATATGAATGATAATAACGTAGTTACAAGAGCAATGCCTATAGGATATGACGAAAATAATCTTCCTGTACTGCTTCCAGAAAAGTATATTGATTCTCCGTATATTAATAATTATCCGAATCCAAAGATACAAACATTTGAGTTTAGCAATATAAAAGTAGACCCGGATAACGGTGTTACCCTAGACATGGTTTATTCCATGCTAAGATTAGAAATACAGAAGCTTTATGACGGTGGCATAGACTTACCATATTATAATTATACTGTAAACTTCAAGGATTTATCTCAGACCGAAGAATACAAGGACTACGCCGTTTTAGAGCGTGTTTACATGGGCGATACCGTAACCATTAAGCATTTAAAGTTAGGCTTGGATTTAAAGGCTAG
>NZ_JAMKBZ010000077.1:0-1044 GCF_053772255.1 Rhodopseudomonas parapalustris
TGTGCGAGTTCACTAATTCGTTGATCGCATGGTTTTGTCGGCGGCAAAGTCCTTCGGGGTTTTGCCGCCGAGGGCCTGGTGAGGCCGGAAGTTATTGTAATATACCATGTATTCGAACAACTCGTTGGCGAAGTGGTCGAGGTTGTCGAAGGTGGCGCCTTCGATCACGTCCTCGTCGAGCGTCCGCCAGAAGCGCTCGATTTTGCCGTTGGTCTGGGGGCGGTACGGCCGAGTGTAACGGTGCACGATGCCGAGCTCGCGCAACATCGCTTCGAAGGGGTGCTCGTCCGGACGGGCTCGCGAGGCGAACTCGGCGCCGTTGTCGGACAGGATCTCGGCGAACTGGACGCCGTAGCTGACGTTCAGCGTGTTGATCATCTTCAACGTCTTGAACATCACCGGCAGGGCCTTCTTCGAGGTCACGACCTCGGCCCAGGCCAGACGCGAGCAGCTGTCGAGCAGGCTGACGACAAAAGCTGTGTTGGGTGGCGGCGCCAGGAACATGTCGCGCGGCAATTGATGCAGGTCGACGTGACCGAGTTCGCCGATCTTGTCCTTGATAATGCGGCGTTTCTCCTCGCGCATGGCCGGCGTAAGGCGGTTCAATCCCCGATCCACCAGCACCCGATAGATGGTCGATTCCGAGGGTACCTGATCGCGCCGCTCTCGCAAGGCGGCATGGATCTCGTAGCGGTTCATGCCGCGCTGCCGGGCGGCGACGATCTCCGTCTCGATGCCTTCCGGGACACGACGATCCCGCCATTTAGGTCCGCGGCGCCGGGGCAACAGATCGGCCTCGTCGCCGCTCTGCAGATAGCGGTTGTAGTACTTCCGGAAGGTTTGGGAGCAAGTGCCGTGATGGCGGTAGAAGTCACCGACGCGGCGGAATTGCTCCGACCGTCCCTCCTTCACCGCCTCGTACTCAGCGATCAGAAAACGCCACTTCTGGATGTAGTTTCTTTCAATCGTCCGATCGAAGCTGTTGTCGCGCATCGAAGCCTCCCTGATGGGTGGATTCGATCACCGAATTGTTGAACATGCACA
>NZ_JAMKBZ010000078.1:0-793 GCF_053772255.1 Rhodopseudomonas parapalustris
TCACCCACAGGCCCACACGAGAAGCCCCCACCCCAAGAAAACCACGGTCACCCCGCGGCTTTCCTGCAAAATCGAATACTTGCCAACAATCGATCAGCCAACAAAATCAACCGCTTCCAAATTGTTCACGGACGACTAGTTATTTAGAGGATGCGAAGCAAGGAGGCCCGGACAATGGCCGAACAGACTGAACGGGAGAGGTATTTCGCTGAATTCCCGAAAGGTAGAGTGCGCGAAGAGGCGTTGAAGCAAGCTCTGGACATTCGAAAATTTGAAATCGAGCTATATTGGAAAAGGGCAACCTACTTTTGGGCTTTTATAGCGGTGTCCTTCGCGGCCTATTTCGCGCTTAAATCGACTTCAGATGCAGAGAGTACTTACATCGTAAGCTGCTTAGGTTATCTTTTTTCGTTGGCTTGGTATCTTGTCAATAGAGGCAGCGGAACATGGCAGAGAAACTGGGAAAGCCACGTTGATTTATTGGAAGACGAGATTATGGGGCCGCTTTATAAGACTATGATCAATCGGAGTACATATAAGTGGTACAATCTCGCGGAGCCTTATCCCTATTCGCCATCGAGAATAAATAATATCCTGGCGCTTGGAATTTCGATTGTGTGGCTCATTTTGATCGCACGCACCTTATACAAGGAGGAGCTCCTTCATTCACCTTACTCTGGAACATTTGTTGCAATGTCCGTATTCACAATTGTCGGTGCAATAGTCGTCCGTGAACAATTTGGAAGCGGTTGATTTTGTTGGCTGATCGATTGTTGGCAAGTATTCGATTTTG
>NZ_JAMKBZ010000079.1:0-783 GCF_053772255.1 Rhodopseudomonas parapalustris
CGGTTCGGCTACCGCCGGCTGTTCGTCCTGCTGCGGCGGGAGGGCGAGCCCTCGGGCATCAACCGCATCTACCGGCTCTATCGCGAAGAAGGGCTTTGCGTGCGCAAGCGGCGGGCCCGGCGCAAGGCCGTCGGTACACGGGCCCCCATTCTGGTCGAGGCCAGGCCGAACGCGCGCTGGTCGATCGATTTCGTCCACGACCAGTTCGCCAACGGCCGGCGCTTCCGCGTCCTCAACATCGTCGACGATGTGACCAAGACGTGCCTCGGTGCGATCCCGGACACCTCGATCCCCGGTCGGCGGGTGGCCCGTGAGATGACCGCGATCGTCGAACGGCACGGCAAGCCCGGGATGATCGTTTCCGACAACGGCACCGAGTTCACCTGCAACGCCATGCTCGCCTGGTGCCGGGACAACAACATCGACTGGCACTTCATCGCGCCCGGCAAGCCCATGCAGAACGGATTCGTCGAGAGCTTCAACGGCCGGATGCGTGACGAGCTTCTCAACGAGACGCTGTTCTTCGATCTCGACGATGCCCGTACCAAGATCGCCGCCTGGATCACCGACTACAACGACGAGCGGCCACACTCGGCGCTCGGCTACCTCACCCCGGCGGCCTATGCCGCCACCTTCACCGCAACGGGCGATCGGCTCCGCAACCCGGACCAGCTTCGCCGATCGCCCGTTGCTCGACATACGCCGACCGGCGTAAAAACCGCCGAGACTCTAACTGTAGCTGGATGAAAGTTCAGTGGCAGGTCAGCGGCAGGACAGGTCACG
>NZ_JAMKBZ010000080.1:0-756 GCF_053772255.1 Rhodopseudomonas parapalustris
CGATGGCCAAAGCAAAGTTTGAACGTAACAAGCCGCATTGCAACATCGGTACGATCGGTCACGTCGACCATGGCAAGACGTCGCTGACGGCGGCGATCACCAAGGTTCTGGCGGAGACGGGCGGTGCGACGTTCACGGCCTACGACCAGATCGACAAGGCACCGGAAGAGAAGGCGCGCGGCATCACGATTTCGACCGCGCACGTCGAGTACGAGACGCAGAACCGTCACTACGCGCACGTCGACTGCCCCGGCCACGCCGACTACGTCAAGAACATGATCACCGGCGCGGCGCAGATGGACGGCGCGATCCTGGTGGTGTCGGCGGCCGACGGCCCGATGCCGCAGACCCGCGAGCACATCCTGCTGGCCCGTCAGGTCGGCGTGCCGGCGCTGGTGGTGTTCCTGAACAAGTGCGACATGGTCGACGATCCGGAACTGCTCGAGCTGGTCGAGATGGAAGTGCGCGAGCTGCTGTCGAAGTACGACTTCCCGGGCGACGACATTCCGATCGTCAAGGGCTCGGCGCTGGCGGCGCTGGAGAACTCCGATCCGAAGCTCGGCCACGACGCCATTCTCGAGCTGATGAAGAACGTCGACGCCTACATCCCGCAGCCGGAGCGTCCGATCGATCAGCCGTTCCTGATGCCGGTCGAAGACGTGTTCTCGATCTCGGGCCGCGGCACCGTGGTGACCGGTCGTGTCGAGCGCGGCGTGATCAAGGTCGGTGAGGAAATCGAAATCGTCGGCATCCGCC
>NZ_JAMKBZ010000081.1:0-739 GCF_053772255.1 Rhodopseudomonas parapalustris
GAAGCTCTTTTTAATGCTCCGGAATATACAGAAATATTTGAAGCAATAGAGTTAGGCTTCAGTATCGATGCACCAGAGGTGATATTGTGAATAAAATAAATTTTGTTGATTATGTTACACAAATTAATGCAGCCAATCTTAATCAAATGCAGACTAACGCGGAAACTGCCATAAATGGCGTACAGGGCAATGTGGATGTTCTGACAGCAGTAATAGGAGCATTAGCAAGCCTAAACTCTACAGATAAAACCAGTATAGTTAATGCCATAAATTCAGTAATAACTAAAGCGGCAGATGATAGGAGAGGACAGTATTTTCCTTGGTGGTATGATACGCCGCCAACAGGAGCTTTAATACTTAATGGGCAGGCAGTAAGCAGAACAACATATGCTTTGCTAGATGCGAAAATGTATTGTGGAGATGCTAAAAACGCCACGTCGCCATATTGGTATAGAACAACTAGCGCCTCAAGTCCTTCAGCTAACAGGAGCACAACAGGACAATATTTGGTGTTGCCGGATATAGTTACTGAAAATAGATATATAAGAGCTACAGGAGGTAGTTTAGTAGCCGGTACAATACAGCAAAATGCAATAAAGGCTTTTGACATAACCGTAAATGGTGGTGCATATGTTACGGACTCAGGGTCAAGCCAATTGAAAGGTGTTGGAGGTACGCACCCAGACTGGACAGGAACATTACATTATAATGGTGACACGGAGACAAGAACAAATGCAAT
>NZ_JAMKBZ010000082.1:0-672 GCF_053772255.1 Rhodopseudomonas parapalustris
GTGGCGCCGAGCAGCGTGGTGACCTGCGCCAGCCCCTCGGGCGTGGCGCACAGAGCCGCGTAGTGATCGCGCTGCGCCGGGACGATCTTCTTGTCCTTCAGCGCGCCATCGAGCAGCGCCGTGACCTTGGCGTCGTGCGCGGCCTTGTCGCGCGCGGCGAGCTCGGCCGTCAGCGCGGCGACCTGAGCGGTGGCAGCGGCGAGGTTGGTCAGCGCCTGCTCGTGCACCGCCTTGTCGACCTTGCCGGTCGTCAGCGTAGTGATCGCCGACAGGCACGCGGCCTGATCGGCGGTCTCGGCGAGGCCGAGGGCCTTCGCGATGTCCTTCATCGGGATCTCCGGTTCGGTGGTCAGTTGAGCAGAGGCGATCGCCGGCATCGCCAGCCCTGGAGCGGCGACCAGCGAAAACGAATGCAGCCAAGTCGCGAGACCGGCCTCGTTGCACAGCACGGTCGGAGAGATGTAGCGCTGCGTCTTCTTGGCGAGCGCGGCACGCCCCGCATCGAGCATGTCGACCAGCGCCCAGGTGCCGTCGTCGCGCGCTTCGAGCTTCGTCGCCCAGCCGACAGCATCGCCGTTGTCACTGGCAGAGCCAGCGCTCTTGGCGATCGCATGATTGATGTCCGCCGGCACCTCGACGCCGTCGGCGGCGAACCGTGCGACCAGACGCTCG
>NZ_JAMKBZ010000083.1:0-607 GCF_053772255.1 Rhodopseudomonas parapalustris
TCGCGTGGGTAGATTGGCTCGAAAATGCTGCTTCGGCGGCTTTGTTCTGATCGACAAAAGCCACCCAGCGCGTCGAGAATTCCGGGAATACGCGGGCGACAGGAAAGCAGCGGTCGTATGCGCGTGCCAGGAATGTTCGAACCTGGTGCTCCAGCCCAAGGCGTACGACGAGTGCCTCTTCGTTGCTCGGGGCGCCGGCCTCTGTGTGGCGCCAGAGCTCCCGGTCGAACGACCGCCCGAGCGTCTCCAGATCCGGGGCTTCGACCGCCTGGTTGACCCATTCGAGCATCATGACCAGCCTTCGGCGAGCTTTCTGAAAATTTCCCGTTCGCAGGCTGACACGGAGAACGGGCTGGCCGAAGACCGATGCGGCCTGTTTCCCCAATCTTCTTTGAAGGTAATATCGTCCTGATGGACTGCGTGAGAGGTAGGATGGTCGGGCCACGAGGAGGCACTCCGAATGCAGGCGGGAGTGCGACATGCGGCTGGCATGTCACACTCCCGCTCACGCTTCCAATTGCCGACCAAGTGCCTGTCAGGTCTCGAGAAATTACGGAGGGCGATGCCCTTGAGAAACCTGGTAGCGGGTCCCTCTCCCGCTACCATC